>DATKQI010000188.1:0-2870 GCA_035532755.1 Acetobacteraceae bacterium | reverse complement strand
GACCGCCCGCGCCACCAGCTCGATCCGGTCGGCCACCACCTCGGGGTGCTCGACGAAATTGGTCAGCACGTCGATCACGCCGGCCACCACCACCTTGTCCGGATCGGCGGCGAAGGCGGAGAAGCAGCGGGTCTCGTGCGCATGGCGCGGGTTGGCGACCGGCAGGACGAAGCCGCCGACGTTCGCCTGGCGGATCGCCGGCAGCACGTCGGCCATGGCGACGTCGCAATCGTGCGGGCCTTCGTAGTTGCCCCAGCAGGCGTGCAGGCGCACCCGATCGGGCGGGATCGCCGCCAGCACGCGGTTGATGGTGGCGACGACCTTTTCCGCGAAGGCCGTGAACTCCGCCAGCGGCCGGTCCTGGAACGAGACATGGCGTTCCAGTGCCAGGTCGGGCGCGTCGATCTGCAGCAGGAAGCCGTGCGCGACGATGGTTTCGTACTCCACCTGCAACGCCGTGCCGAGCGCGTCGAGATAGGCGTCCTCGGTGTCGTACCAGCGGTTGCGCAAGGCCGCGGCAATGATGCCGGGGGACGGGGCGGTCATGAACGGCTCGGCGAAACCGCGTCCGCCGGCGGCGGCCAGCGCGGCGGCGAAATCGGCGCATTCGGCTTCCACCAGCGCGCGGTCGAGGTAGCGCACCGCGCCCACCGCTTCCGGCACCTGGTCGGCGTTGCTGACCGAGGCGCCGAGCCCGTCATGCGCGGCCTTCCAGGCGCGGAACACGGGATAATGCGCGACGTCGGCGAAGGTTCTGCGGCTCCAGCCGCCGCCGAAGCCGCTCATGCGATGGCGGACATACAGGAAGAAGGCTTCGCGCTGCTGCTCGCCGTTGTTGCCGATGTCGATGCCGGCCGCGAGTTGCTTGGCGACCACATGCGACACCGCGGCGCGACCCTCGGCGGCCAGTTCGGCGGCGTCGATCGGCTCGCCACGGGCGCGGGCGGCATACAGCTCGGTGAGGTGGCGCGGGCGCGGCAGGCTGCCGGTGTGGGTGGTCAGGATGCGGGTGTCGCTATGCAGCATGGCGGCGGGGCCCTTCCGGTGGGGTGGTCACCCGCACGGGAGCGGGGTCGCACCAAGCGTGCGACGGACCGGCGAGCGACCTCCGCGCGACCGTAGCATGGCGGCACGATCGGTCCACGGCACGGCCACCGCCCCGGGGCGGGATGCGGACGATCCGGCACTGCTCCGCGACGAATCGTCCGCCAACGTGGACCGGGGCCCTTCCCGCCGGGTTGAGTTTGCGACATCAGTCCGTGCGATGCTCGCCGGCGCGCAGAGCGATGGTAACGGATTCGCATGCGACGCCCCGTTCCGGAACAGCCCATCGCGAACCGGTCGAGCGGGTCGGAGCGAACTCATAGAGTTTCCAGGCCGCCTGCATTTGAATGCCGGTCTAGCTCCCGTCGAACGCACGGCGCAGCGCCGTCAGCTCCAGTTTCTTCATCCGCAGCAGTGCTCTCATCACTCGTTCGGACCGCGCGGTCTCCGTCCCGGACAACATCCCGTCCAGGGTATCGGGAACGATCTGCCACGAGACGCCATATCTGTCCTTCAACCATCCGCATTGCTGCGCCTTCTCGTCGCCGCCTTCGCTCAGTCTGTCCCAGTAGCGATCGATCTCGGCCTGCGTTTCGCACAAGACCACGAAGGAGATGGATTCGTTGAAGGTGATATGCGGCCCGCCGTTGAGCGCGGTGAATGCCTGGCCCTCAAGCCGGAAGGCCACGGTGAGGACCGAACCGTTCGGCTTCCCGTGGACCTCGAAGCCTTCGTTGCCATATCGGGTCACGTGCTCTATGCTCGAATTCCCGAAGACCGACACATAGAACTTCGCCGCTTCCTCGGCCTGGCTGTCGAACCACAGCATGGGCACGATCTTCTCCACGATTGCCATGGTGTTCCTTTCGTGATCGCCACGGTTGGCACAGCAGCCTGCGCGGCAATGTCGGGCGTGGTCGGTCTTACGGTGTCACGTAGACGATCCATCCCACGCCGAACCGGTCCTGCAGCATGCCGAAACGCGGCGAGAAGAACGTCTTCGCCAGCGGCATCTGCACCTTGCCGCCCTCGGCCAGCGCGGCGAACGCCCGATCGGCCTCGGCCTCGTCGCGCACGGTAAGCGTGAGGTTGAAGCCCCCGAACCCGGCCCCTTCCGTGCAGGCGCCGTCGGAGAGCAGCACGACCGACTCGCCGATCCGTATCTGCGCATGCATCACCTTGTCCGCCATGGCCGGCGAGACCCGGGCGGGATCGAGATCCTCGGGGGAATCCTTGAAGCGCATCAGCATCACCTGCTCGGCGCCCAGCGCCGCGCGGTAGAAGGCGATCGCTTCATCGCACCGGCCGTTGAAGAGCAGATAGGGCTGGATTTCCATGGTCAGAGCCTCCGTGTGATCGTGCGGAAAGGTTGCGTCGCCGATCAATCGGCGAAGCGCGCGACGGCGATCGGCGGCAGCCGCGCGTCGGGCATGGTCCAGGTGCCCCCGCCATCCTCGGACAGCCACAGCCCGCCGCTGGTCGAGCCGAGCGCGAGCCGCTCGCCGGTCGCATCGACCGCAAGCGCGTGGCGCCACACCAGGTCGTAGGCATGGTTTTGGGGCAGGCCGGCGCCGAGCACCTCGAAGCTCTCCCCGGCGTCGCGCGTGCGCGCGACCACAAGCTTGCCATCGGCCGGAATGCGACACTCGTCCTTGATCGCGGGGACGAACCAGGCGGTGTCCGGATCGCGCGGATGGGCCGCCACCGCGAAGCCGAATTTCGAGGGGTGGATGGCGGTCAGCTCGTGCCACGTAGCGCCCCCGTCCGTGGAGCGGAAGGTGCCGTTGTGGTGTTGGCACCAGACCACCTCCGGCCGCGCGGCGCAG
>DATKQI010000187.1:0-5597 GCA_035532755.1 Acetobacteraceae bacterium | reverse complement strand
TTCCGGGGGTCGACCATGAACCGCCTCAACCTCACCCGCCGTACTCAGGTCATCAACTGCTTGGTCGAGGGCAATTCGATCCGGTCCACCGAGCGGATGACCGATACGCATCGCGACACGGTGATGCGGTTGCTGGTCGAGATTGGCGACGGTTGCAAGGCGCTGATGGATATCGAGATGCGCGAGCTGTCCTGCCGGCGCGTCCAGGTGGACGAAATTTGGGCCTATGTCGCCAAGAAGCAGCGGAACATGACTGGGCGGGACGATCCGCGCCTGGTGGGCGATCAGTGGACTTTTGTTGCACTTGATCCTGAGACAAAGTTGGTTCCGACCTTCCGTGTGGGCAAGCGGGATCTGCCGAACGCCACGGCCTTCCTGAACGATCTTTCGGAGCGGCTGATGAACCGCGTTCAGCTTTCATCCGACGCCCTGAGGGCCTACGTGGACGCCGCAGAACAGGCTTTCGGCGCAGATATCGACTACGGGCAGGTGGTTAAATTTTACGAAGCGGAGCCCATCGGAGCCGGCCGCTACAGTCCGCCTCATGTGGTCGGGGCCGAAAAGACTGTGATCGCTGGCAGCCCGGACCAAGCACATATTTCGACCAGCATCGTGGAACGGCAAAACCTCACGATGAGGATGTCGATGCGCCGGTTCACCCGCCTTACGAATGCCTTTTCCAAGAAGGTCGAAAATTTGCGGGCGGCCGTGGCGCTGCACTTCGCGCACTACAACTTCGTGCGCCTGCATTCGACCCTTCGGTGCACGCCAGCCATGGCGGCGGGCGTCAGCCCGCGCCTTTGGACCCTGGACGAACTCGTTGCGCGCACGTCAAATTAGGACACTACCGGCGCCGCTAACCGTTCGCGGAGCGTTTTCAGGAACTCGTCGGCCTCACCGGAGGGCTGATCGAAGACCCCCCGCTCGAGTTCGATGCCGTCCGGCCGCAGCAGCGCGATTTCGACCAAAATCCTGAGTTGTTCATCGTCGCGTCGCGTCAGGATCGTGCGCCGGTGCAGCTTGTGCAGCCCGGACCCAGCCTGGATGTCCCACATGCGATCCTCGGCGATGCACTGCATCGGCTCGCCCTCGGGGAGCCAGGCCATGTCATCCGCAAGAATCTCCTCCGCCCGCGCGACCGTCACCGGCTTGGTGGTCATCCGGCTCAGTTCCGCCGCCAGGGTTTTTGCGTCTTCCGAGGTGTTCATGGGGCCCGCCCTCCTTCAGCCGCAACGCGCGAGGCGGCGGTCAGGCTGCACCCTGGGTGGCCCGGCTCGTTCGGAGCCGCTGCGCGTACACGTTCACGATCAGCGCCGCCAGCAGGATCAGGCCGCGGATCAGGATTTTTAGAAAACTGTCGATGCTGACGTGATCTAGGCCGTTGTTCAGGACGCCCAGCACGAACAGCCCGACGATGGTATTGCCGATGCCGCCCTGGCCGCCGAACAGGCTGGTGCCGCCGACCACCACCGCCGCAATCGAGTCCAAGAGGTAGTTGTCGAACTCGTCCTGCTGCGCGCTGCCGAAATGCGCCACCCCCAGCATCCCGGCGATGCCCGAGCACACCGCGGAAATAACCATCACCGCCGCCAGTATGGCCTTCACGTTGACCCCGGAATATTCCGCCGCCTCGCGGTTGCCGCCCACCATGTAGACGTAGCGGCCGAAGCGCGTGTAGGTCAGCACGACGTGGCCGGCCAGCAGGATGACGGCGGCGACGATGATGATCCACGGCACCGGACCCAACGAGCCGTTGCCCAGCGTGGCGATCAGTTTCGGCACGGCATAGGCGATCTGCCCGCGCACCAGAAGCGCACAGATGCCGGCGCCGATCTGCAGCATGGCCAAGGTCATGATGAACGAGGGAATGCCGATCACGGTCATGCCGAAGGCGTTGGCCGCGCCGAGCCCGACGCTGCACACGAGGGCGATCAGGATGGCGAGCGTGCCCGGCAGCGGAATATTGGCGATGTTGACGCTGGCGTCCTGCACCGTGAAGTACGCCACGATCACCCCGGTGGCGTTGGCGATGCTGGCGACGGAAAGGTCGATTTCGGCGCACAGGATGACGAAGGTGAGCCCCACCGCCATGATCCCGGTGACGGAAATCTGCTGCAAAATATTGGTGGCGTTATCGAGCGAGGCGAAGGACGGGCTCGCCACGCTGAAGATGACGACCAGGAAAAGCAGCGTGGCGAACGGCGCGATGTTGCGCAACTGGTTGCGTAACCAATCCGAAGCCCGCGTGCGACGCGCTGCCGCCGGAACAAGTTCGGTCGCGGGTCCGCTCATCGTGCGCTCATCTCATGCGGCGGCGAGCAGCCGGTCCTTGCTCACCGCCTCGCCGGCAAATTCCTTTGCCACCGTCCCCTTCTTCATGACCAGGATGCGATCGGCCAGCGACAGGATCGTCTCCGGCTCGGTCGAGACCACGACGATGCCGATGCCCTTGTCGCGCAGCGAGCGGACGATGTGCAGCACATCCTCCTTCGCGCCGACATCCATCCCCCGTGTGGGCTCGCTCAGCACCAGGACCTTCGGCAGATGCGTCAGCCAACGGGCGAGCGCGACCTTCTGCTGGTTGCCGCCGGACAATGTGCCCAGGATCTGTCCCGGCCGCGGCGGGCGGATGCGCAGGGCGGCCACCTGGCGTTCGGCGATGGCGCGTTCGGCGGCCGGCTTCAACAGCAGGCGGGAGATGCGTTCGAGGATGCTGATCGAGATGTTCTTGTAGACCGGCTCCTGCGCGAACAGCATGCTCCGGCGGCTTTCCGGCACGAAGGCGAGGCCGGCGCGCTTGGCGGCGCTGGTGCTGTTCAGCCGCACGGGCCGGCCGGCCATGCGCACCGTGCCGCGCTCGGCGGGGGTTTTGCCGAACAGGCAGCGCGCCAGTTCCAATTGCCCCGAACCCATGAATCCATAGACACCCAGAACCTCGCCTGCCCGCACGCACAGCGACACGTCGTGAAAACTTCCGCGAAGGGAAAGGTTGCGCGTCTCCAGCACCACCAGGGCGTCCGGCTTGCTCGCCAGCCGGATCTGCCCGGTGTAGCTCTCCTCCAGCTCCGCGTGCCCGCTGCCGATCATGTGCTCGATGATCCAGCGCTTGTCGATCGTGCGCACCGGCGCATCCGCAACACGGCGGCCGTTGCGGAAGACCGTGACGGAATCGCAGACGCGAAGAACGTCATCCAGGAAATGCGAGATGAAGATGAGGCTGTGCCCGCTGTCGCGCAGGCGGCGGAGCAGGGCGAACAGCCGTTCGATCTCCGGCGGGGAGAGCGCGGACGTCGGTTCGTCCAGGATGATGACGCGCGCGCCGGAGAACAGCACGCGCGCGAGTTCGATCAACTGCTGCAAGCCTAGGGGCAACGTGCCGAGAGTCGTTGTCGGATCGGCATCGATGCCGAGGCTTTCCAACTGCCGGCGGGCCTGCTGGCGCATCGCCGCCCAGTCGACGAGGCCGAAGCGATTCACCGGCTGGGTGCCCAGGAACACGTTCTCCGCGACCGTGAGATCGGGAACGACGCTGAGTTCCTGGTGCACCATGCCGATCCCGGCCGCCAGCGCATCGCGGGCCGAGCGGAAATGCACCTCGCGCCCGGCGAGGCGCATGCTTCCCTGGTAGCCGGCATGGACGCCTGCGATGATCTTCATCAGCGTGCTCTTGCCGGCGCCGTTCTCGCCCACCAGGCCGTGGATTTCGCCTGCCTGGAGGGTGAAATCCACTTCGCTCAGAGCTGCCACCCCGCCGAAGGATTTGGAAATCCCGGCCAGTTCCAGCAGCGGGGTGGCTTCGTTCATCGGCCAGTGCCGTTCGGATGATGCCGATCAGATCAGGAAATGCCGTTCCATCCACAGCATGCCGGGCGCGTTCTTCTGCGTGACCACCGGGCCATCGGCGACGATGCGCTGGGGGATGCCGTTCGCCCCCGGCTTCTCGCCGCCCACCACCGCGGCCACGCCGGCGATGATCGCCCCGCCATGCACGCGGCAGGACGGGTTGCGCACCGTGCCGAGCATCCGGCCCTGGGCCACCGCCTCGATCGCCGGCGGCATCGCGTCCACGCCGCCGATCTTGATGCTCGTGCGCTTGTGCGCGGCCATGACGTGATAGGCTGCCAGCGCCATGTCGTCGTTATGGAAGAACGCGGCGTCGATCTTCGGGTATTTCGTCAGCAGCGTCTCCCAGATGCGCGCGGTCTTCGCCACATCCCAATCCGCCGGGCTGGTGTCGAGCACCTTGATCTTCGGGTATTTCTTCACCACGGACCAGAAGCCCTTGGCGCGGCCCTGCGCGCCGGTGTGGCCGAGCGCACCCTGGGTCATCACCATGTTGCCCTCGCCGCCGATCGCATCCACCAGGGCCTGCGTCACCGACGAGCCCATGAAGATGTTGTCGGCGGCGATGAAGGTCTGCACCTTCAACTGGCCGAGCGGGGCGATCAGCGTGTCCATGTCGATCACCGGCGTGCCGGCGGCGATCATCTTCTGCACCGGGGCGGTGAGCGTGCCGACGCCGAAGGCCTGGATCGCCACGAAATCCCATTTCTGGGAAGCCATGTCATCGATGGCGGCGCGCTGCTTCACGGCATCCAGCTCGCCGTCGAACCAGGTGACGGAGACATTGAACAGCTTGCCCCAGTATTCCGCCGCCTGCTTGCCCTGGGCGCACCATGTGGCTTGCAGCCCGGCATTGGAGAAGGCGGCCTTCAACGGCTTGGCGGACCGGCCGGTTGCCTTGGCCATGGCGGCGGCCATCGCGGGGTCGATCCCGAAGCCGCCCATCAGCGCGGCGGCCGCGCCGGCCGTGGCGGTGGCATTGCGGATGAAGTTGCGCCGCCCGTGGCCCAGGCGTTCGTGGCTGCTGGACATGTTTCCTCCGTTTTCCCTCGTCCGGGCCGTGCCGGTTGCCGACCCTTTTCCTTATTTGTCTGACTATTATCCCCTCGATGCTATTTGGCAATAGGTTCGCTGCGCGTCGATCGGGCGGCATCCAGCGCCGATTGCAGGATGAAGGCGGCGGCGTTGCGGTCCACCACGGCCGCCCGCTTGCGGCGGCCCAGATCGGCCTCGTCGATCAGGAACCGGTTGACCGATGCGGTGGACAATCGCTCGTCCCACAAGGCGGTGGGCAGGGCGGTGGCGTCTGACAGGGCGAGTGCCCAGTCCCGCGCCGCCTGCGCGGCCGGACCGATCGACCCGTCCATCGACAGCGGCCAGCCCATCACCAGGCCGCCCGCGCCTTCCTTGCGGGCGATGGCGGCCACTTCCGCGGCGTTCACGCGCAGCCGGCCGCGGCGGAGGCTGCCGTAGGGGGAGGCGAGCAGCAGCGTGACGTCCGACAGCGCCACGCCGATGGTCTTCGATCCCGGATCGAGCCCGATCAGCCGCTGGTGGCGGGTCAGCATGGCCAGCAGGCCGGTCAGGTTGAACAGGGGCATGGCGGCGGTTATGGTCCCGCCCTTGTCATCCGGCCAAGGATTTCCCGCACCCATGTCGCTCGATCCCGCGACCATTCGCCGCATCGCCAAGCTTGCCCGCCTGCGGGTGGAGGAGGCGCAGGTGCCGCAATTGCAGGCCGAACTCAACGGCAT
>DATKQI010000186.1:0-2210 GCA_035532755.1 Acetobacteraceae bacterium | reverse complement strand
AGTCTGATCGCGGCAAACATCGCGCATACCGCGCTGCCGGCTCCGCCGCCGCCGAGCGCCACGCCATAGGGCGCGCGGCTCGCGCCGGATGACGGAAGGACCGGCTGACGCGTTCGTCCGCCTTTCGGGGATCAGCAAGAGTTTCGGCGCCGTCCGCGCGCTTGCCGGGGTCGATCTCGCGATCGCCCCCGGCAGGATGGTCAGCGTCGTCGGCCACAACGGCGCCGGCAAATCCACCCTCATGCAGATCCTGGCCGGCACGCTGGATGCCGATGCCGGCGCGATCATCCTCGGCCAGAGGGATGTGCGTTCGGGTTACGGCGTGCGGCGGGCGCACGAGCTTGGCATCCGCTGCGTGTTCCAGGAACTCTCGCTCTGTCCCAATCTGAGCGTGGTGGAAAACACACGCGTCTTCCATCCCGCCCTGTTCGGCCCCGGCTGGCGCGGCCGGGCGCGGCGGCTGGTCACGGCGGCCCTGGACGAGATCTTTCCCGGCCACGGCATCGATCCGACCCACCCGGTAAGCGAATTGTCGATCGGCCGGCGGCAGATGGTGGAGACCGCGCGCGCCTTCACCGAGACCGACCACCCGGTGCGGCTTGTGATTCTGGACGAACCCACCGCCTCGCTCGATGCCACGGCTGCGGGCCATCTGCTGCGCTTTACCGCCGCTGCGCGTGCGCGCGGGATTGCCGTGGTTTTCATCTCCCACCGCCTGCCGGAAATCCTCGGCCACGCCGACGAGGTGGTGGTGATGCGGGACGGCCAGGTGACGGGCGGCGGCAAGGCGCGGGACCTGTCGGAGGCGCAACTGGTGGAGATGATGGGCGTGGTGCGCGGCGCCGAACCGGCGGATGCCGCCACCCGCAACGGCGGCCCGGGCGCCATTCGGGTGGAGCTGGCGGCGCACCCGGGTGAAGCCTTCGGCCTGCGTGTGCGCGCCGGCGAAGTGGTAGGTCTTGCAGGTCTTGCCGGACACGGCCAGCGCGACATGCTGCAGGCGGTATTCAACGCCACCCGCCACCATGCCGGCCGGCTGCGCGTGGCTGGCTCGGTTGCCTATGTCAGCGGCGATCGGCAGAGCGAGGGGGTTTTTCCGCTCTGGTCGGTGGCGCTCAACATCACGATCGGGCGGATCCGCGCACTCGCTCGCTGGGGCCTGCTGAGCGCCCGGGCGGAGGCGGCGCTGGCGGAGGAATGGCGCGAGCGGCTGGCCATCCGCACCCCCGGCATCGAGGGCCCGATCACCAGTCTCTCGGGCGGCAACCAGCAGAAGGTGCTGGTGGCGCGAGCCTTCGCCGCCGAAGCCGACATCATCCTGTTCGATGATCCGCTGCGCGGCGTGGATGTCGGCACCAAGCGGGAGCTGTATCGGCACGTCCGTCGTGCCGCCGATTCAGGCCGCGCCTTCCTGTGGTACACCACGGAGAACGCGGAGCTGGTCAACTGCGACCGGGTCTATGTGTTCTATCGCGGCGCGATCACGGACGAGATCGACGGCGCCGAGCTGACCGAAGAACGGGTGATCCGCGCTTCCTTCGCCGCCGGAGAGCGCGTTGCCGGCTGAAGCCTCCGCCGCCAGAGCCGGGCGGGGTGCACGGCTGCTGCGCATCGGCTTGCCGGCCTTTGCGCTGGCGGTGATGCTGCTCGCCATCATGATGATGCAGCCGCGGGCGATGAGCTATTTCGGCCTCACCCTGCTGCTGAACTTCGCGCTGCCCGCTGTGTTCGCCACGATGGCGCAGATGGCGATCACCGCGGCGGGAGACATCGATCTGGGCATCGGCCCGTTCCTGTCACTGGTCAACTGCATTGCCGCGACCGTGCTCGCTACGCGCCCGCTTCTGGGTTGGGCCGCGCTGGGCTTGTGCGTTCTTGCCTATGGGGGGATGGGGGCCCTGATCCATCTGCGGCGGCTGCCCTCGATCGTCGTCACGCTCGGCGCTTCGTTCGTCTGGCTCGGTCTCGCGCTGCTGGTGCTGCCGAGCCCGGGTGGGGCGGCACCGTCCTGGCTCTCGGCGCTGCTCGGCTGGCAGCCGCCGCTGGTTCCGCTCCCGGTGCTGGTCTCCTTGCTGCTCGCAGGGTTCGGCCAGTTCCTGCTGGTGCGCACATCCTATGGCGTGGTGCTGCGCGGCATCGGCGGAAATCCGCAGGCGGTCGCGCGCGCCGGCTGGTCGCTGCTGAACGGGCGGATCGTGCTCTATCTGGTG
>DATKQI010000185.1:0-20043 GCA_035532755.1 Acetobacteraceae bacterium | reverse complement strand
CTGGCCCGATACAGGGCGCGAAGAGGACATCCGCTTCATGGCGGCCTGGACGCTGCCCGAGGATCTGGCGCGCTTCCGCAACCTGGAACTTCTGTTCTCGATCGGCGCCGGCGTGGATCAGTTCGATCTCGCCGGCCTGCCCCCGAACCTGCCGGTGGTACGGATGATCGAGCCGGGACTGGTGGCGGGGATGGTCGAGTATGTGACGCTTGCGGTGCTCGCGCTGCATCGCGGGCTGCCGGCCTACCTGGACCGGCAGCGCCGCGGCGAGTGGAAGGCGGATCGTGTGCGGCCGGCTCAGGCCAGCCGGGTCGGCGTCATGGGGCTTGGCGTGCTGGGCCGCGCGGTCCTGGAACGGCTGGGCGGCTTCGGCTTTCCACTCCTGGGCTGGAGCCGGTCTCACCAAGACCTGCCGGGCGTGTCTTGCCACGCCGGAGCCGCCGCGCTCACCGGCTTCCTGGCCGGATGCGACATCCTGGTCTGCCTGCTGCCGCTGACCGCAGAGACGCGCGGCATCTTGAACGCCGGCTTGTTTGCCGCGCTACCCCAAGGGGCAGCGGTGATCAATGCCGGGCGGGGGCCGCATCTGGTCTCGGAGGACCTGCTGGCCGCGCTGGGCAGCGGGTGGATATCGGCAGCAGTGTTGGACGTGGCGGACCCTGAGCCGCTGCCCGAAGGCCGTCCATTCTGGTCGCACCCCCGGATATGGCTGACCCCACATATCGCCAGCACAACCCAACCTGACAGCGGGGCTGAAGCGGTCATCGCCAATATCCACCGCCACGTCAGGGGCGAGAGGCTTGTCGGGCTCGTGGACCGCGTGCACGGATATTGAGGGTGGGAACTCTGCCGCGTTACACTCGCATCAAACGGTGGTGACATCGCCGCCCGCGGGGGCTTCAGATGAGCTGGAACACACGATGATCAGCAGCATGCCGAAGCTGGATCGCATCGATTTGCGCATTCTGTCGCATCTGCAAAAGAACGGCCGGGTGACCAACGTGGAACTCGCCGATGCGGTGGGGCTTTCGGCCAGCCCCTGCCTAGTACGGGTGAAGCGGCTGGAGCAGGCCGGCTACATCCTCGGCTATGGTGCGCATATCCAGATGCAGAAGCTGGGGGATATGCAGCTGATCTTCACCGAGGTTACGCTGTCGGACCATCGCTCCAGCGACTTCGCTCGCTTCGAGGCCTGCGTGCGCAAAGTGGACGAGATCATCGAATGCCACTTGGTCAGCGGCGGCTACGATTATCTGCTGAAGTTCGTGACCCGCAACGTCCAGCACTACCAGGAAACCATCGAGCGCCTGCTGGATCTGAGCATCGGCATCGAGAAATACTTTAGCTATGTCGTGATCAAATCGATCTTTGTGAAACAGCACTACCCCTTGGAGAAATTCTTCTCGTCGCGAGACTGATCCTCAACTTAAATCTGCGATGCCGGGATAGGCCGCCTGCAACTGCCCGATGGCTTGGCCTACCGGTTCTGCGATCCCGTCCGCCGCCAGCCGGCGAGCCATTTCGAACAACCTGGTCTTCATGAAAAATCGCCAGTGAATCGGCAGCGCGGTGAGGAACGCCGTCATGGCCGCATAGGCATCGCGGGTCCAGACTTGCTCGAAGATGTCGCGCTCGGCGCCGAAATGGAAATGCCGGCCGGTCTGCGCGTTGCCTAGCTCGTTGCGCCGCGCCGCTGTCGCGTGCCCGCTCACAGTGCCGTCGAAGATCACAACACCGTACTCCGCCTCAGCTGCGCCGACGGAGACATAGCCGCGACGGACATCCTGCAGTACCAACTCCGGCTCCCGGTCGAGCGGGCTGCCGCGTCCGCCGCCGCCGGGAGAATGAATATGGATGACGTCGCCGGGGTCCAGCGTCACGATGTCGGCGTTGCCAAGAACACGCTCACGCGGCGTGCCAGGATTGAGGACGAAGTCGGACGGCTTGCCGCAATGCCCGCCTAGCGTGCCCCAGGGGCGGAAGCGGCAACGGTCGCGGTTGCGCGCGGTGATGTGGGTGTTGGGGGCAAACACGCGGAAGTCCAGCGCCGTCGCGAGCCCACCGCGCCAGCGCCCGGCGCCGCCGGAATCCGGCACCAGCCCGTAGCGCAGGATTCGGATCGGCACCTCTGTCTCAGTGATCTCGACCGGCGTGTTCTTCAGATATGCGCCATCGGCGCCGGAGCCGTTGGTGCCGTCCCGGTGCGGCATGCCGCCGCCGCCGCCGACAACCGGATTTACCGCCGCCAGGATGGTTTGCTGTGTTCGGTTATCAACCGTGCGGACATTCATGATCGAGCTGCTGCCGGCAGGTGCCGCGGGCATGCGCTCGGGGATCGCCAGGCTGAAGGCGCCGAAGATCAAGCTGCGCAGCCGCGCGCAGGTCAGGCTGCGCATGCCCACGGCGGCAGGGAAGACAGGGTTCAGCACTGTGCCCTCCGGCGTGATGCAGGTGAACGGTCGCGTCAGACCCGCGTTGAGCAGCAGCTGCGGATTGAGCGTGTAGAGGACATAGTAGATGCCAACCAGCAGCAATGTGTGGCGCGGAGCACCGCCTGTCGGCACATTCAGGGCGGAGGTGAGCTGTGGATCGGTACCAGTGAAGTCCAGAAGGGCGCTGTTACCCTCGATCTTCAAAGTCAACGCGAGGCGGCAGGGATTGCCCTCGACGGAATCCTCGTCGGCGTAATCCGAGAAGAAATATTCGCCGTCCGGGACCGAGCTGAGGATCTCCCTCGCCTGATGCTCGGCATAGTCGAGCAGCCCGGCCTGTCCGTCACGGAACCCTTTCACGCCGAACTTCTCGACCATCGCCCGCACCTTGCGTTCCCCGGTGTTCAGTGCGCCGACAAAAGCCTTGAGGTCGCCGAGGTTCTGCTCCGGTTTGCGTACGTTGAGCAGCATGACCCTCAACGCCTCCTCGTTGAGCTCACCGCGCCGATACATCTTCATGGGCGGGAAGCGGATGCCCTCCTGGTGGATCTCGGTAAGGGAGCGCGACAGACTCGCCGGCACCGCGCCGCCCATGTCGGTATTGTGGATGTGACCGCAGGCATGGGCGACGATCTCGCCTTCATGGAAAATCGGCTTCCACATGTGCAGGTCGGGTACGTGCGTCGCCAGGAAGCCACTGTAGGGATCGTTGGTGAAGCCGATGTCGCCAGGTTCGTAATCCGCGATCATGCCGATCGCCGCACTGTAGGAGATTCCCGTGTACCACGTAGCCCCCAAATCCATCGGCACAGCGAAGACGTTGCCGCCAGGATCCGTGAGCTGAACGGTGAAATCCTCCGTCTCCTTCACGAAGGTGGAGTGCGCCGTACGGTACAGCGTGTACGCCATGTTCTCCGCCGCAGCGCGCGCATGATTGGCGAAAACCTGGAGCGTGACCTTGTCCATTGTCATGGCGCTCTTGTTGCCGTTGCCTGGTTCTGCGCCTGCAGGTGCAGATTGCCGTGTGCGTCCACCATGCCGGCAAAGCCGCCGGGAATGCAGATCGTGGCATCTTCCTGCACCACCACGGCGGGACCGTCGAGTTGATGCCCGTGCAGCAGTTTCTCACGGTGGTACAGCGGCACGGTGCGCCGGCCGCCATCATGCCAGACCTCCACCTCGCACTCCGCTTCCGGCGCGCCGGTCACCGGAGATTGCCTGGTAAAGGCTGGCGGTTCGGTTGCCCCGGCGATCACCATGCGGAGATTCACAAGCTGTATCGGGGTTGTGTTGTCGCCGAAATCGTAGATCGCAGTGTGACAGCGGTGGAACGCGTCACGCATGGCCGGGAGGTCACCCTCGGTCAGCCAGCGTTCTTCCAGCGGCACCTCGATTTCGAAGGACTGGCCACGATAACGCATGTCGGCCGATATGCCGATGGCCCCGGCGCCCCGGAAGCCCTGATCCGATCGCAGCCAGCACTCGGCCTGGGCACGCAGCTCGGTGAGCGCACGGCGCAGTTCGGGCAGGGTGCCCGCGTCCACACCCACGAACAGGGTGCGGATGAAATCGTTCTTCACCTCGGCGACCAATCCGCCCAGCGCGCTCACCACCCCTGGGCGACGCGGGATCATCACCTTGTCCATGCCGAGCTCGCGCGCGAGCAGACAGCCCATCATCGGTCCGGCGCCGCCGAAGGGCACGAGCGCGAACTCGGCTGGATCGACGCCGTATCGCGCCACCAGCTTGTTCACCTCGGCGAACATCGAGGAGATGGAGACCTGGATGATCGCCTCCGCTGTCTCCTCCATGCTCCGTCCGAGCTGTGCGGCAATGCGGCCCACCGCTGCTTCCGCACTGCCACGGTTCATCGTTACGGAGCGATAGGCGAGCGGCGCGTGGCCGAGGAAACCACAGACAACCATGGCGTCGGTAATGGTCGCGCGCTCCCCGCCGCGGTCGTAGCAGGCCGGGCCGGGGGCGGAGCCGGCGCTTTCCGGCCCCACCCTCAGCATGCCAAAACTGTTCACCGAGGCGATGGAACCACCGCCGGCGCCGATCGAGGTCACCGAGACGCTCGGCACATGGAGCGGGAACTCGCCGATCAACTCGCCGGTGCCGAACTGCGGCTGATGGTCGATGATCAGCGCGACGTCGGCGCTGGTGCCGCCGATATCCAGGGTGAGCGCGTTCGCCACTCCGGCCTGCCGCGTAAGGAACGCGGCGCCCATGACGCCGGAAGCGGTGCCGGACAGCAGCATGTTGACGCAGGCGGTTCGTCCCAGCGTCGCGTTCATCAGGCCGCCGTTCGACTTGGTGATCATCGGCGCGACGTGGACCCCGCGCCTGCGCAGGGCGTTCTCCAGTGAGTCGAGATAGGCGTCGATGCGCGGATAGACGTAACCGTTCAGGATCCCCGTGGTGGTGCGTTCGTATTCGCGGATCACCGGCCAGATCTCGGCGGCGCAGAACACGAACAGATCAGGCGCCTCGCTCCGCACGATGGCCCTGGCGGCCTGCTCGTGCGCCTGATTGCGGTAGGCGTGCAGGAAGGAGATGATCACACCCTGCGCGCCGCGCGCACGGGCCATGGCGACGGCGCTCCGAATGCCTTCCTCATCCAGCGGCGTCTCCTCACGGCCGTCGGCCAGCAAGCGGCCGCCGACGCCGAATACCCGATCACGCGGAATCAGCTGTTCCGGGCGGGCGCAGAACAGGCTGTGCATCTCCGGCATGCGTAACCGGGCCAGTTCAATCACGTCCTCGAATCCTGTATTCGTCAACAGCGCAAGGTCTGCGCCCTTGCGCTGGATTACTGTGTTGATGCCCACCGTGGTGCCATGGACGAAGCCGGTCACGGCGGACGGATCCATGCCGTGCCGCGCCTGGAGCAGGCTGATGCCCTCCATCACCTCACGCCCCGGTTCATCCGGTGTGGTCAGCACCTTCAGCGTGTGCATCTGGTGCGTCGAGTCGTCGAGCGCGCAGAAGTCGATGAAGGTTCCGCCGATATCGACGCCGATCCGCCAGCCCATGCCGTGCCATCCCCGTGTCGGTCGGCCCCACTCTCCGGTGCTTCGATCCGGGTTGTCCAAGACGGAAATCGGGGCAGAAGATAAGATGGTCTTATGGCGGAAGCGTGGTCCGGGTCGGCCGCAGTCGCCCCTGTGCCGGTGGCGCGGCGGCATAGTGGCCGAGTGCCGCACGCAATTCCGCCCGCAGGATGTCCTGCGTAGGCGACAGCGGCCGGCGGGAGCTGATCAGCAGCGACACCGGCAGCGTTACCATCGGCAGGAAGGGCCGCACTGTCAGGCCCGGGAAGCCGTCCCAGGGTACCAGCCCGTCTACCAGTGCGACCCCCAGCCCCGCCTGCACGAAGCCGAGGGCGATAATGGAAACATCGATCTCCACCTGCGGCCCGAGCCGGGCGCCCTCACGTGCGAAAGCCTGGTCCAGCAGCATGCCCGGCAGGGTGTCGGCACGGTAGGAGATCAGCGTTTCGCCATCCAGGTCGGCAGGACGCACTGTGAATTTGGCCGCGAGTGGATGCAGGGTGGGCAAGAGACAGACGATCTCGCTGTGGCCGATTGTCTCCGTCTCAAGCATCGCGCGCGGCGTGTCGTTCATGGCGACACCAAGGTCGGCTTCGCCCCGCTCCAGCATGGTGGCGATCACCTCCAGCGGAACGACGTAGGAGATCAGCCGCATGCCCGGGCAGGCGGCGCGGAACCGTTGCAGCGCACGCGGCACGAAGGAGAGTGCCGCCGGGGCTGAGGCGGCGAGGCGGAGCGACCCGGCCTTGCCGTGCCGCAGGTCCGCGGCGAAGCGCTGGAAGCCCTCCAGATCGCGGTGCAGGCGCTCCGCCTCGGGAAAGAGTTGGTCCGCCTCCGGCGTAGGTACCAGCCTGCCGCGCCGCCGCTGGAACAGGCGGAAGCCCAGTCGGTCCTCGGCATGCAGCAGGAGCTGGCTGAGCGCGGGCTGCGAGACGCCCAGCGCCTGCGCTGCCGCGGTCAGGGTTCCGCAGCGCATGATGGTGCGGAACACCTCGATCTGCCGTGCATTCATGGCCGCACAGTCCTGTCCATAGGCCAGCCTTATGAAAGCAGGTGGAAAGCCGATTGGACAGTCGCCAGCCGCCAATCGATGCTACCCGCGGATGGATATGCAGGGACGCATGGCGGGTCTGCTTTACCGGGTCGGCGAGACGGGGCGCAAGCCGCTGCGCCTGACCGTCGACGGTGAGATGGTCCAGGCGCTGGAGGGCGACACGCTCCTCGTCGCCCTTCTTGTCCATGGCACGAGGCTCCGCGAAAGCGAATTCGGCGACGGGCCACGCGCCGGCTTCTGCCTGATGGGAGCGTGCCAGGATTGCTGGGTCTGGACCGCCGAAGGCGAACGCCTGCGCGCCTGCTCCACGCCGGCAGTCGACGGCATGCGCATCGTGACATGGGAGGCAATATGGCCGAGGACCCCGTGATCGTCGTGGGCGCCGGCCCGGCTGGCACCCGCGCCGCCGCCCGCCTTACGGAAGCCGGGATGCGCCCGGTGGTGCTGGACGAGGGTGATCGCAGCGGCGGTCAGGTCTATCGCCGCCAGCCGGCGCATTTCACCCGCCCCGCGGCCGCGCTGTATGGCACGGAGGCTGGCAAGGCAGTGGCGCTGCATGGCGCGTTCGAGGCGCTTCGCCTACGAATCGACTACCGTCCGGACACACTCGCCTGGGGCCTGACGGATGGAGTTCTGTTGACGCTCAGAGGCAGCAGGGTCGAAGCCATGCCGTACCGGGCGCTGATCCTGTCCCCGGGCGCCACCGAACGGATCATGCCGGTGCCGGGCTGGACGCTGCCCGGCGTGTTCAGCCTCGGCGGAGCGCAAATCGCGCTGAAGGCCCAGGCCTGTGCCATCGGAACCCGCCCGGTCTTCGTCGGCACGGGGCCGTTGCTCTATCTGGTCGCCTGGCAGTACGCGAAAGCGGGCGTGCGAGTGCGCGCGGTGCTGGACACCAGCCACCTTGGCCGCCGCGTGGCGGCCCTGCCGTCACTCCTGGCGCGACCCGGCATGCTGGCGCAGGGCCTGCGCTACACCGCCTGGCTGCTGCGGCACGGCATCGCCATCCGAACCGGCGTCACGCCCCTGACAATCGAGGGCGAGAACCGGGTTGCCGGCATCATCGTGCGCGACCGTCGCGGCCGGGAGTTGCACTTCGATTGCGATGCGGTCGGGCAGGGCTACGGCCTGCGCTCGGAGACCCAGCTTGCCGACCTTGCGAAGTGCCGCTTTGCGTTCGATCCCCTGGCTAGGCAGTGGCTGCCGGAGGTGGATGCGGATGGCCGCACCAGCACTCCCGGCGTCTATCTCGCGGGCGACGGGGCGATGGTGCGCGGTGCCGACGGCGCGGAGATGGCCGGGCGCCTCGCCTCCTGTGCCGCGCTGCGCGACCTTGGTGAGAACGTACAGGAAGCCGAGATGGCCACGCTGCGGAGCGATCTTGCGCCGATGTCACGCTTCAGGCGGGGGTTGGAGGAGGCGTTTCCGTGGCCCGGGCATCTTGCCGCTTGCCTGCCCGACGAGACGATCGTCTGCCGGTGCGAGGCGATCACTGCCGGCGAGCTGCGCCGCGCCGCGCTCGACCTGGATGCGCCGGAGGTCAACCGCGCCAAGGCGTTCAGCCGAGTCGGTATGGGCCGCTGCCAGGGCCGCATGTGCGGGCTGGCAGCGGCCGAGATTGTCGCGGCAGCGCGCAAGGTGCCGATCGAGGCGGTCGGCCGGTTGCGTGGCCAGGCGCCGGTAAAGCCGCTGCCGCTCACGGCGAGGATGGACGCATGAGCGGCCGTGATGCCGGCCGGGTGGCCGACGTGATCATCGTTGGCGGCGGGCTGATGGGGACTGCCACGGCGTTCTTCCTGCGCCAGCACGGCCGCTCGGTGATCGTGCTGGAGCGGGATCTGGTGGGGCAGGCCGCCAGCGGCGCGAGCTTCGGCAATATCCGGCGGCAGGGCCGGTTCTTGCCGCAGATGCCGCTGGCCAACCGGTCCCGGGAAATCTGGGGTCGCCTGCCCGAACTGCTGGGAGAGGACGCGGAGTTCACCGCCACCGGCCATCTGCGTGTCTGCTTCCGTCCGGAGGAGATCGGGCGAATGGAGGATTATGCCCGGGACGCCCTTTCCTATGGGCTCGACCTGGAGCTGATCAGCCGCAACGCGATCCGTGATCGCTTCCCGTTCCTCTCGCCCGACGCCCTCATGGTCTCCCACTCCCCGCTGGACGGGCACGCGAATCCGCGCCTTGCCGCCCCTGCCTTCGCCCGCGCCGCGCGCCGCGCCGGCGCGGCAGTAATAGAGAACGTGGAGGTGCTCTCGATCGGCAAGAGCAGCGAGGATTTCCGCGTCGAGACGCGGGAGACCGGAACATTTCGCGCGCCCATCGTTCAAATCTCGACCGGTGCCTGGGGCGCGCGCATGTCCGCCGCCTTCGGCGAACACGTGCCGCTGACGGTGCGCGGCCCGCAAATGGGCGTGACGGAGCCGGTGCCGTATCGCATCCCGCAGGTGATGGGCATCCACACCAGCGTTCAGGAGGAGGGGGTCTATCTCCGCCAGGTGAAGCGCGGCAACATCGTGTTCGGTGGTGGCGAGCGCACTATCGCGTCGCTCGAGACGAAACGCGCGGTGCTCGACCCGCGCAACACCCTCCGCCAGTTACCGCATCTGCGCACACTGCTGCCGGCGATGGGCCCGCTGCGCGTCATTCGGACATGGAGCGGCGTGGAAGGCTACGTGGCCGATGACCTCCCGGTCATCGGGCCGAGCGCGAAGGTTGCCGGTCTGTACCATGCCTTCGGCTTCTGTGGCCATGGCTTCCAGCTCGGCCCCGGTATCGGTGCTACGATGGCCGAGCTGATTTCTACCGGCGAAACGAGCGTACCGATTGCACCGTTCCACGTGGCGCGCTTCGTGAATTCGCCAATCCTTCCCGCTACCGGGAGACTGCATTTGGAGTGAACCACCTGCGGGTGGCCCTTGCACATCGGCAGTCTTGCATGAGGCAGCGGAATCTGCCGTACGGCGGTCGCGGAAAGCAGGAATAACCCGGCGCCGAGGCGCATTGCCGCCGCATGCGCCGCACCCACCCCCATAGACTGAGCGCCGATCGCATGGATATTCCGGGTCTCGCCGAGTAGGGAGCAGCTTCAGGATGCTTGATACGCTCAGCCGCAGTGCGAAGTTCCTCGATACGCGCGAGCGCCATGTGCCGCGCGGATTGCTGACCGCGCATCCGCTGGTGCTGGAGCGTGGCGAGGGGGCGCAGGTCTGGGATGTGGACGGGCGTCGCTATCTCGATTTTGTCGGGGGCATCGGCGTACTGAATGTCGGGCACAATCATCCGCGCGTCGTCCGCGCCGTGCAGGAACAGCTCGGCCGCATCAGCCATGTCTCCTTCCAAGTCGCTGCCTATCCCTCCTATATCGAGCTCGCGACGAGGATGAACGCACTGGTGGGCGGGGGTGAGGGCTACAAGAGCATCTTCCTCACCTCGGGCGCCGAGGCGGTGGAGAACGCGATAAAGATCGCGCGCGGCTACACCAACCGCCCCGCTGTGATCGCATTCCGCGGCGGTTTCCATGGCCGCACGCTGCTCGGCGTGACGCTGACCGGCATGAGCACGCCCTATCGCCAGAATTTCGGACCCTTCGCACCGGAAGTGTTCCACATCCCCTATCCGAATCCCTTTCACGGCTGCACGGCGGCGATGTCACTCGCCGTGCTGGAGGAGGTGTTCGTGACCACCGTGGCGCCCGACCGCGTTGCCGCGATCATCATCGAGCCTGTACAAGGTGACGGTGGCTTCCTGCCCGCGCCGGCGGATTTTCTACAGAAATTGCAGGCGATCGCGCGCCGTCACGGCATCGTGCTGATCGCCGACGAGATCCAGACCGGCTTCGGCCGCACCGGCACCATGTTCGCCTTCCAGCAGGCCGGCATCCGCCCGGACCTAGTCACCACGGCGAAAAGCCTGGCCGGCGGCCTGCCGCTTTCCGGCGTTGTCGGCCGTACGGAGATCATGGATGCGCCGACCCCCGGCGGCCTTGGCGGCACCTATGGAGGCAACGCTCTTGCTTGCGCCGCCGCTCTCGCGGTGCTGGATGCCTTCGAGCAGGACGGACTGCTGGAACGTGGCCGACGGCTCGGCTCGGTGCTGAACGAGCGCTTACGGGCGTTGCAGGGCCGACACGCCGCCATCGGCGAAGTGCGCGGCCTGGGCTTCATGCAGGCGATCGAGATCGTATCGGACGGCAGCGCACCGGATGCGACAGCCGCACAACGGGTGATCGACCGCGCACGCGACGGTGGGCTGCTTGTGATCAAGTGCGGCGTGCATCGCAACGTCATCCGCTTCCTGGCACCGCTGGTGACGACGGACGAGCAGCTTGCCGAAGGGTTGGAGATTTTCGCGCGTGCCCTAGCGGCAGCCTGAGTGCGCGCCCCAATCAGTGCAAATAATCCCTCAGGCGGTAATAGGCGCCGACGAAGGGCATGAACCACGGCGACCCGAAATGCCCAGGGATCGGCGGCCAGGGCAAGCCGCGCAGCGGGTTCGCGGCGGCATTGCCGCCCAGCACCGCGGCCATCTGCTGGCCCATGTGCACGGACATCTGCGCGCCATGCCCGCTGTAGCCCATCGCGTAGAACAGGCCCTCGTGTTCCCCAGCGCGCGGCAGGCGGTCAATCGTCAGGTCGATGATGCCACCCCAGCAATAATCGATCCGCACACGGCCGAGTTGTGGGAAGGTGCGGTGCAGGGTCGCTTCGAGGATGCGGCCGCTCCTCATGTCCGACGTTGGGCTGGATAGCGCGAAACGTGCGCGGCCGCCGAAGATCAGCCGGTTGTCCGGGGAGATGCGGAAATAGTTGCCGATGTTCTTCGTGGTGGTCGCGGTGCGGCGCGTCGGCATGATGGAATCGAGCTGCGCAATGTCGAGAGGCTCGGTCGTGATGATAAAGCTGCCGATCGGGATCACACGCCTGCGGAAATAGAAAAACGGCCCACGCACGCTGGGCCCGGTCGCCACCAGAACCTGTTTCGCCGTGACCGTGCCACGTGGGGTGGTGAGGCGATGCGTCGATCCCTGTAGCTGCTTCAGTGCCGTCACCGGCGCGTTCTCGAAGATGCGCGCGCCGTGGCGCTGCGCGGCATCCGCGAGACCGACGCCAAAGCGGCCCATGTGCATTTGCGCGCTCTTGCGATACAGCAGTCCGCCATGAAACATGTCCGACCCGACTTCGTCCCGCACGCGCCCCGGCGGAACCAGGTCCGTTTCCGCATCCGCCTCGCGGTGCAGCAGTTCGAAGTCGCGGGCAATCTTTTCGTAGTGCTGCGGTTTGGCCGCTAGCTTGATCTTGCCGCTTCGGCGGAAATCGCAGGCGATCTGATGTTCGTGTACGATCCGCTCCACCGTATCTACCGCCGCATCGTAGGCCTGGTACAGGGCGCGAGCGCGCTCCAGCCCCAGCCTTGCTACCAGGCCGCCGAAATCCACCGCGGTTCCGTTGTTGACATGCCCGCCGTTGCGGCCGGAGGCTTGGCCAACCACCTGCCCCGCCTCCAGCACCGCCACACGCGCACCACTCTGGGCGAGGGCAAGCGCAGCCGACAGGCCGGTGAAACCGCCGCCGATCACCGCAACGTCCACTTGGCCGTCAACTCGCCCCGTGGCTCCGCCGGCGAAGACGGCTGTGGTGTCAAGCCAGTACGGGATCGGCTTCATGCGAATCGTCCTGTGCGACCGACAGCGTTCGTCAGAGACCGAGCAGCCTGGGCAGGCCGCCGATATCCTGGACCTCGTGATAGCCATAGTACGGCGTGGAAGGTTCGTGGCCACGATTGACGAACACCTTGTCGCGGATGCCCAGATCGTGTGCCGTCATCAGGTCGTAGCGCAGGCTGCTCGAAACGTGCAGCAGATCCTCGGGCCGGGCACCGAGATGGTCCAGCATGTATTCGAAGCCCCTCATGCGTGGCTTGTAGGATTGCGCCTGTTCGGCTGTGAACACGGCATGGAAGGGTGCCTGCAACTTCTCGACATTGCTATGGATCTGACTGTTCGAGGCGTTGGACAGGATCACCAGCGGGTAATGCCGTGCCACCTGCTTCAGCGGTTCCGGCACGTCGGGATGCGGCCCCCAGGTCGGCACCGCATCGTAGAACCGCTGGCCCTCTGCCTCCACGAAGGCGATGCCGTGCTTGCCGCAGGTTCGTTCGACTGCGCTCTTCAGAACGTCCACATAGGGTTTCCAGGCTCCCAGGACCTCATCCATGCGGTAGGCGCTGAAATCCCGGACGAACTGGTCCATACGCCCGGCGGCAATGCGGTCGGAGAAGATCTCCCGCGCAAGCTCGCCCATCTGGAAGCGGGTCAGCGTTCCGTAGCAGTCGAAGGTGAGGAATTTGGGCCGGAGGCCGGACATGGCGTCTTCCTGTGGTTCAGCGCGAGCCGGAGCGTGGCCGCCCTCCGGCGATGGTAGGGGAGCGGCAAGCAAATGGCAGCTCCATTGCACAGGTGGCAGGCGTAGATCCTGCCGATTGTGGCCTCTGCCGCGGCACAGCTTGCCGCACATATAGGTGGCACCGCCGGACCGGAGGCTACCGTCGACTACGCTCGACGCATGGCAGATCGTGCCGCAGGAAGACATGAAACGGCATCCTGCGCCGCCCATCGGGCCGATTTTGATCATTCCCTGTGCGCCCACCCTCTAACATCGTTGGCATTCTACGGGGTTCGAGGATATGCGCATGGCGCAGCAAGAGCCGAAAGTCCTAACCTTCGATGTGGTCGGCACTCTGATCGATTTCGAGACCGGCATGCTGGGCTATCTCCGGCAGGCTTGCGGAAGGGCGGCGGCGTCGCTCGATGACGATACGATCCTCCTGGCTTACCGCCGCTCGCGCGCCAGCAAGGCGGCTATCCGCTTTCCCGACGATCTCGTGCGCGTTTATATGGAAATTGCCCCCGGACTCAACTTGCCGGCGGACAGTGCCATCGCCAAAGGCTTTCGGGATTCCATCCGGTGCTGGCCGGCCTTTCCGGACTCGGTGGATGCATTGAAACGGCTGCGGAAACGTTACGCCCTGGTGGCGATGACGAACGCGCAGCGCTGGTCCCTGGAGCACATGGCCCGCACTCTGCACGATCCGTTCGACGACACCGTGACCGTTGATGAAACGCTGTGCGACAAGCCGGATCCGGCCTATTTCGCCTTCACGCGCGGCCGCCTCAGCCGGGACGGGCATGGTCTGCACGATACCCTCCATGTCGCGCAGAGCCAGTATCACGACATCGGCGTCGCCAGGCGGCTCGGCTACACCGTATGCTGGATCGAACGGCGCAAGGGTCGGAAAGGCTCAGGTGGCACGCTTGAGGTCGCGGAGCTGACCCGTCCGGACTATCATTTTTCAACACTCGCCGAGCTGGCCGAGGCGGCCGAGGCCGGTACGTTGCAGGTGCTTCAGACGGTTGCGAAGGAAACCTGCGACTGGTTGGCGCCGAAAGAGTAGAACCTGCCGGGTTCAACCAGATTACGGGAGAATGTGCTGATGTCGCAGACTTAGCGTTCTTTCGTACATCGATCCTAGCGCCAACTTCAGCGCCACATGCGGGAGACATGAAGGCGTGGCATAGATCTTCGGCAATAAACACCTGAAAACAGGAGGTATGCATCCGTGACGGAACAGGCGAAGGGGCGAGCCCAGCAGGCGCTCGAGATCACGACGGACAGTTTCATGCCGACCTTCGCCGCCACGCGGCGCGAAGCGATGCGCTTCGCGCTTGCAGCCGGGATTGGCGCGGCAGCCAGCGGGGCCGCCGGCAGCACTTCCTCGGCGTTTGCCGCCGCGCCGAAGCGGGGAGGCAAGATCCGCGTTGCCGGCTACGCATCCTCGACGGCCGACACACTCGACCCCGCGCACGCGAGTAACTCCACCGACTATTCGCGCCTCTTCATGTTCTACAATGGTCTGACCGTCTTTGACGAGAAGCTCCATCCTCTACCGGACTTGGCCATATCGGTCGAGAGCGCCGATGCGAAGATATGGACCATCAAGCTGCGCAAGGGCGTCACGTTCCATGACGGTTCGCCCTTTACCGCCGCCGATGTCGTCTACTCGCTTGCCCGCCACAAGGATCCGAAGACGAGTTCCGTTGTTCGCCCGCTCGCGGAGCAGATGCGGGAGATCAAGGCCACAGGACCGCTGGAGGTGCAGGTCACGCTCGCGGCGCCCAACTCCGAGCTGCCGACCATCCTGGCCATCTATCAGTTCGTCATCGTCAAGGCAGGCACGACGGATTTCAGCAGGGGAAACGGAACCGGCCCGTTCCTGTGCAAGGAGTTCTCTCCGGGAGTCCGATCGGTGGGCGTGCGCAATCCGCACTACTTTCATCCTGGATTGCCCTATCTCGACGAAGTGACGTTTTTTGGCATCACCAGCAACTCCGCGCGGGTGAATGCGCTGCTGTCTGGTGATATCGACATCGCCAGCGGGATTGACGCACTTTCGACTCGCCAGGTGAAGGCGGCCAAGGGCTTCGAGATATTTGAGACCCGTGGCGGCAACTATACTGACTTGATCATGCATCTAGATACGCCGCGGATTGGCAACCCGGATTTCATCATGGCGATGAAGTACCTCCAGGATCGCGAGAAGATCAAAAGCAGCGTCTTTCTGAATTACGCCGTGATCGGGAACGATCAGCCGGTCGATCCCACCAGCCCATATTATTGCTCCGACATTCCGCAACGCGCGATGGACTTGGACAAGGCGAAGTTCCATTTGAAGAAGGCCAGTCTTGTTGGCGCCACCATGCCGCTCGTCTGTTCGCCCGCCGCCACCGGGTCGGTGGACATGGCGGTGATTCTGCAAAATACCGCGCGCAGTATCGGCTTTAATATCGACCTTCGGCGTGTGCCGGCAAACGGGTTCTGGTCGAATTACTGGCTGAAGGCGCCGTTTGTTTATGGCAACATCAATCCACGGCCGACCGCCAATATCCTGTTGACTCTGTTCTTCAGATCGAGCGCACCCTGGAACGAGAGCCGCTGGAAGAACCCGACCTTCGACAAACTGCTGACCGAATCCCGCTCGCAGACCGATCTGGTGAAACGAAAGCAACTCTATTGCGAGATGCAACGCCTCATCCACAACGAGGCGGGCATCGGCATTCCGGTGTTCATCAGCGGCCTGGATGCCCATTCCGCCCGGGTGAAGGGCTTGCGTGCTGTCCCAACGGGAGATTTGATGGGCTTTAACTTCGCGCAAAACGTGTGGCTGGATGGCTGAACCCGGGTCCGTCACGGCGGGAGATCGTGCCGGCCCGGGAGCGGGGTTCAACCCGGCCGTCGTCCGACTCATCGTCCAGCGCATCGTGCTCAGCGCGCTGTTGCTGCTGGCCGTGTCCGTGGTGGTCTTTGCAGGGACCGAGTTCCTGCCGGGCGATGTCGCGCAGATGGTGCTCGGCCAGGGCGCGACGCCGGCAGCGCTTGCTGGTTTGCGGCAGGCGCTGCACCTCGACCAGCCGGCCTGGCTTCGCTACCTGCATTGGCTGTACGGGCTGGTCAGCGGCAATCTCGGTACGTCCCTGGTCAACGGCATGCCGGTCGCCGAACTCGTCGGCGGGCGTCTGGCGAATTCCCTGCTGCTGGCGCTGCTGACAACGATCGTGACAGTGCCGCTCGCCCTTCTGGTGGGCATTACGGCGGCAGTATGGCGCGGTACGCTGTATGACCGCATCGTGAATGTCGCGACCATATCGGCGGTGTCGGTGCCGGAGTTTCTGTTTGCCACGGTTGCGGTACTGATCTTCGCGGTACGGCTGCACTGGCTTCCCGCCCTATCCTACGCCGCAGATACCCACTCCTTCAGCGGGCTCATCCGCTCCTTTGCGCTGCCGGTCGCTACGCTCGCGCTTGCCATTTTCGCACAGATGGCGCGCATGACCCGCGCGGCGCTGGTCAACACGCTTGGGTCATCCTATGTCGAGATGGCGGTGCTGAAAGGCGTGCGGCCGGTGCGTCTGGTGTTGTACCATGCCCTGCCGAACGCGCTTGGCCCGATCGCGAACGCGGTCGCTCTGAGCCTGTCCTTCCTGCTCGGCGGAGTGGTGGTGGTGGAGGTGGTGTTCAGCTATCCAGGCCTCGCCAAGCTGATGGTTGACGCGGTCAGCACCCGCGATATGCCGCTCATTCAGGTCTGCGCGATGATCTTCTGCGCGGCCTATCTTCTACTGGTTCTGTTAGCAGACATCGTAGCGATCCTGTCGAACCCGAGGTTGCGGCATCGATGAGCGGCACGATGAAAACCCTGGCCCGCCGGCGCCTGCCCATGATGGGTATCCTCGCCGCACTCATGGTCGCCATCTGCCTCGTGCTGGCAGTGATCGGCCCGGTGATCGCTCCCTACGCCCCGGGGCAGATCGTGGGTCATCAGATATTCGGACCGATGACATGGCAGCACCTGCTCGGCACGGACTATCTCGGCCGTGACATGCTGAGCCGCGTCCTCGCTGGCGCGCGCTATACGATCGGCGTCGCACTTCCTGCCTCCGTGCTCGCCTCCTGTGCCGGCGCCGGGCTCGGCACGCTGGCGGCCACCCAGGGTGGTGCTCTTGATGCCACGTTCAGCCGCACCATGGATACGCTGATCTCCTTCCCCAGCATCATCTTCTGTCTCATTGTCGTGGCCGCGCTCGGCTCGTCCATTCTGGTTCTGGTGCTGGCCGCCGCCGTCATCTACACGCCCGGCTGTTTCCGTATCGTCCGCTCCATCGCCGTCGATATCAACGCGACGGATTTCGTGAGGGCCGCGCGGGCGCGGGGCGAGCGCAGCCCGGCCATCGTGTTCGAGGAAATCCTGCCGAACATGATGGCACCGATCCTGACGGATTTCGGCTTGCGCTTCGTCTTCATCGTGCTACTGCTCAGCAGCCTCAGTTTTCTCGGCCTCGGCATCCAGCCGCCCAATGCCGACTGGGGCGGGTTGGTGCGGGAGAACCTGGAGGGGCTGAGCGTCGGTGCTCCGGCCGTGCTCGTTCCCGCCATCGCCATCGCGATTCTCACGGTCTCGGTGAATTTCCTGATCGACAGCCTGCCCAACCGCAGGGCCCGCCGGGCGTGAGCAGGAATGCATCGTCGCATGTCGAAGTCTCTGGTCTTTCCGTGATCGGCCGGGAGGAGGACGGAACCGCGATCCCGATTGTTACCGATCTCAACTTTATGATCACGAGGGGCGAGGTGCTAGCCCTGATCGGCGAATCCGGTTCCGGCAAGACCACGGCGGGGCTTGCGCTCATGGGCTATGCCCGCCGCGGCTGCACGATCGCGGCGGGGCGGATACGCGTGGGCGAGACGGATGTGCGCTCACTGCCCCCCCGTGCGCTGGCCGATTTCCGCGGGCGCAAAGTGAGTTATGTCGCCCAGAGCGCCGCCGCATCCTTCAACCCGGCGCACCGTATCCTCCCCCAGGTGATCGAGCCGGCGCTGGTCCATGGATTGATGCCGCGCGAAGCTGCGGAGGCTAAGGCGCGTGCGTTGTTCCACGCGCTGGCCCTGCCGGATCCGAACGGAGTCGGCGCACGCTTCCCGCACCAGGTCTCGGGCGGGCAGTTGCAGCGACTGATGGCGGCGATGGCGCTGATCAACGACCCCGAACTGGTCATTCTGGATGAGCCTACCACCGCGCTCGATGTCACCACGCAGATCGAGGTGTTGCGCGCCTTCAAGAAGGTCATCCGCGAACTGAACACCACGGCGCTCTATGTTTCGCACGATCTGTCGGTGGTGGCGCAGATGGCGGACAGGGTCGTCGTGCTGCGTGGCGGGTGCGTGCAGGAGACGGCACCGATCCGGCAGATCCTGGCCGGCGCCGTGCATCCCTATACGCGCAGCCTGCTGGCCGCCGCTGCGCCCGTCGTGCAGGCCGCCGCCCCTGTGGCGGCGCCGGCACCGGCCCTGCTCCAGGTGTCTGGCCTGGTGGCCGGATACGGCGGTTCGGGCGCCGAGGGGCTACCCGGGGTTCCGGTTCTGCACGACATTGATTTCAGCATTGCGCCCGGGTCTGTCTTCGGCGTGATCGGCGAATCCGGTTGCGGCAAAAGCACGCTCGCACAGGTGATCGCTGGCCTTCTGCCGGCCGCGCGCGGCACGATCACGTTGAACGGCGAGGCGCTACCTGCCCGCGTGGAACATCGCACGCGTGCGCAGCTCCAGGCCGTGCAGATTGTCTTCCAGATGGCTGACGTGGCGCTGAACCCGGCACGAACGGTGGGCGCGATCCTGTCCCGACCACTGGTGTTCTACCATGGCATGCGCGGTGAGGTGCGGCGCCGGCGCGTGGCGGCTTTGCTCGACATGGTGCGCCTTTCGCCCGCGCTCGCGGAACGCTATCCGGACGACCTTTCCGGTGGGCAGAAGCAGCGCGTCAACCTGGCGCGTGCGCTGGCCGCCGAGCCGAGCCTCATCCTGTGCGATGAGGTGACCTCCGCCCTCGATAGCGTCGTCGGCGCGGCCGTGCTCGAGCTGCTGGCGGAACTGCGCAGGGAGCTCGGCGTTGCCATCATGTTCATCAGTCACGATCTGTCGACGATCCGCGCGATCTGCGATCAGGTCATGATCCTCTATGCCGGTCGGCGCGTGGAGCTTGGCGGGCGCTCGGCGTTGCGGCAGGCACCGATGCATCCCTACACAGACCTGCTCCTCTCCTCCATACCCGTTCTCCAGCCACGCTGGCTGGAAGGCGTCAGCAAGACACACCTAGACGAGGCAGCCGGCGGCCTCGCCGCCGCCGACACGCAGCGCCCGTGCGCCTTCTTCAGGCGCTGCGCCGTGCGTATCTCCGGCACGTGCGATGTCCACCAGCCACCAACGCTCTCTCTCGCGAAGGGATCCAAAATACTCTGTCATCGCACCGAAGCTGAATTGCGTCTTGCTCAAACTTTGGCAACGGAAATCTATGCCAAGGACTATGAAGGTTCTCTGGGAGTTCATGATGGCGCCGTCTAAAGATCGGTAGATCCATCATTATTTTTCTAAGCGAGCCATCAGTCACGATGCCTGAAGCGAAGCTGTGAGGCAGACAGATCGTAGGTCCGTACATTTCCAAGTGTCGTGGCTTGGCGGATCCGGCGCCAAGGCCGCTGAAGATCAGTCAAATGCTCACCTTTCTGCGCTCCGGAGATGACATAGGGGTTTCGGCCTACGCGCGGCAGGGCGCGCAGAACGTCAATAGCCGCCGCGCCAGGGCGAACAGTCTTGGCACCACTCCCAGGGTTCGGTGGGGTGTATGGTCCCGGGATGAGGTGGCGTGGGTCGAGTTTGAAGATATCGGGCTTCGTGGTCCAGGCGTGGCAGATGGCTTCGAACGGTGTCTTCCATCTGAGGGTCTTGATGTGTTTGGCGAAATTATAGGCGGACACGAAAGCCAGTACGTGTGCTTTGAGGCTCTCGAGATCGGGGTAATGGAAGATCTTGAGGGCGGCTGCCACGACCGCAATCTCCTCTGGACTGTGGGTGCTGAGATCGATGTCTTTTGAGAAGTACTGGTGTGAACCGGCGAGAGGTCCCGA
>DATKQI010000184.1:0-9568 GCA_035532755.1 Acetobacteraceae bacterium | reverse complement strand
TCGCCCTGGTGGATGAGGCGGAGGTGACGCTGAAGCGCCTGCGCCGCCGCGGCCAGTCGATCGCGCTTGAACCGGCCAACGCCCGCCACGAAACCCGCATCTTCCCCGCCGAGCGGGTGAAGGTGCAGGGCCGGCTGATCGCGCTGCTGCGCCGCTACTGAACCGGCTGCGCGCAAGCCCTGCGACGGTGTCGTCTCTCCTGCGCATCGGCAGGCTGGCGTTGCCGCGGCGGCTGCCCCACATTCTGCCGATGAACGAGGACAGGCCAACACACGCGGTAAAGGTGGCGGCAGCCGGGGATGGCGTGATGACCTATCTGGTCGATCGCGCACCCGGCGCCTTGCCGGCGGTGCAGCGGCGCGATCTGGAAGCGGCGTGGGAGGCAGCGCGGGGCGCGGCCGGGGCGGCGCGATGGAGCATCGTCCGTGCCTTCCGCTTCCGCCGCACCGACGGTTCGTTCACCGACCTCGCCCTTTCCGACCGCGATGCGCAGTGCTGGGCGGGTGCCGTGGATGCCATGGTGGGGCTCGGTTCGCTGTATGGCATGTCGCTGTGCCTGCGCCTGCTCGCGCTCATCGATCTGCTGGCGCGGGCGCCCTGGACCAGCGGGTTCTTCGCCCTGGAACCCGATGGGGCGACGCTGCATCCGGCATTGCTGCGCGAAGCCGCCTCCGCCCGCCTGACCGAGGAGGCGCGTTTCGACGAACGGAGCCTGCGCGCCCGGCTCCTCGTCCTGCCTGCCCCCGTTCCGTCCGCAGCCCATTCCTGAGGAGCCATGACGATGCCCTGCCCCCGTTTCCTCCGCCGCTCCTCGCCGCTGCTCGCCGCGGCCGCCCTGCTGCTGGCCGGCTGCGCGCAGTCCGCTCCACCATCGCCGCAGTCCGAGGCCGATCTGGCCGCCTGCCGCCACCATGTGGACAACGTGCTGCTGCAACAGAACCGCAACGAGTTCTACCAGCCGGACAACACGGGAACACCTTTCGCCGGCGGCGGGCTGAGCGGCGTGACCGACAGCCGCCTGCCCTTGCAGTACCAGCGCAGCCGGATGATTTCCGATTGCGCCAACCATCGGAACGTTCATCCGGCCAACCGGGGCAGCTTGCAGCCGTTTCCCGCCCATCCGTGACGCATCTCCGCTGATGCTCCGGCTTGCGGGGGCGGGGCAGGTTTCCTAGTGTCCGCCCTCCGATGTCCGCCACGCGGATACCGGAAGTGAAAAACGACACTGGATCAACTGGTTGGTGGCCTGCATCGGCGGCAGGGCACCGGAACACGGCCTGCAGGAACGGAACACCATCATGAGCAAGATCATCCGCACCGAGCCCAACGCGGTTCTCGCGAAGGCCGTGGAATTCCACGGCTTCGTCTATCTCCAGGGCGTGACGGCACAGGACCTGGGCAAGGACATCAAGGGGCAGACCGCTGAAGTGCTGGCCCAGATCGACGATATCCTGGAGACCCATGGCACCGACAAGACGCGCCTGCTCCAGGCCCAGATCTGGCTGAAGGACATCCGCGACCGCGACGCGATGAACACCTTGTGGTCTGCCTGGCTGCCCGAGGGCGGCGCACCTGCACGCGCCTGCGTTCAGGCCAACATGGCTGATCCTCGCCATCTGGTGGAGATCATGGTCACCGTCTGCAAATAGGCGGCCATCCGGCTTTTTACGAGCATTTTCAGGAGCTTGGAGTCACTGCGCTGTTCCATTTGGGCCGACGGTGCTCGACTGGCGAATCGCCGTGCGTCCCGGAACGGCCGGGTTCTCTCCCGGCCGTTCCGCCGTCTGATTGCGGAATGATTTTCTCCCGAACGGCGGCAATTTAGGATTCCAGTCCGCGTTCAGCCGCTTGTCCACACCCGTTGTCTGACAAAATATCCCGCGCCCGCATATTCCGGCCGGGCACGGGTTGTCATCAACGCATTGCTCCTATACCCCGCTTGCTTGTCGAAGCGTATCGAGGGGGGACGGGTAGATGCAGGCAGTTCGGGCCGGGATGGCGGCTATTGCGTTCGGATCGGCCCTGGTTCTTGCCTCTCCCCTGCTTTCCGCACCTGCGAGTGCGCGCCCCTACATCCAATGTGTCGCCTACGCCTATCAGGCCTCCGGCGTGCACATCATGGGCGATGCCTACCAGTGGTGGGGCCGCGCCGCCGGGCACTACGCGCGGGGCAGCCTGCCGGTTCCCGGATCGGTGATGGCCTTCAAGTCCATCGGGCGCATGCCGCTGGGCCACGTGGCCGTGGTGGAGCGCATCGTCGATGCGCGGCATGTCATCATCAACCAGGCCAACTGGTTCGGTCCCGGCGGGGTGCCGGGTGGCGTCGCCTACAACATCACGGTGAAGGACGTCTCGCCCCGCAACAACTGGTCGGAGGTCCGCGTCGGCCTCGGCCGGCCGCACGCCTACGGTTCCGTCTATCCGCTGTTCGGTTTCATCTACCCGGCCAAGCCCGGCGCGATCGAAGTGGCGAATCGCTTCTCGTCCGAGCCCGGGCTGCAATCCGGCAAGGCCGGCGCCGGGCAGGAATTTGCCGCCGCATCCGCCGCCGGCCCCGTGATCGCCTCCAGCGCGCCCGACCGTTCGCTGTGGTAGGCGGACAGACCGCTGCCTGACCAGGCGCCGCCGTCCCCAAGCCCCTGATCCGCGCCCGCCGCAACCATCCCGCCCTCGACGCTGCGCCGCCGCTGTGAAACCCTGCTCCGCGGAATCGCACACGAGGAAGCACCCATGCCGGCACCGGCCACCATCGAAAAGCTGCGCCACGTCTCCACGGCCACGCTGACCACCCAGTTGTTCAAGCGCGGCTTGCGCAACACCTTCATCCAGGGTGCCCGCCCGCTCGCCCCTTATTCGGGCAACCTCGTCGGTCCGGCCTTCACCCTGCGCAACATCCCCGCCCGCGAAGACCTCGACCACGTGGGCGTGTTCGCCGACCCGGAGCACCCGCAGCGCAAGGCGATCGAGACGATCCCGCCCGGCCATGTGCTGGTGATCGACTGCCGGGGCGATACCCGCGCCGCCTCCGGCGGGCAGATTCTCGCAACCCGGCTCCAGCAGCGCGGCATCGCCGGCATCGTCAGCGACGGCGGCATGCGGGACGCCGGGCCGATCGGCGAAATGAAGTTCCCGGTGTTCTGCGCAACACCCTCCGCCCCGCTCAACCTCGCCATCCACCATGCGATCGACATGAACGTGCCGGTCGCCTGCGGCGGCGTGGCGGTCTATCCCGGCGATATCATGGTCGGCGATGCGGACGGCGTCGTCGTCATCCCCGCGGCCCTTGCCGATGAGGTCGCGAACGATGCCGCCGAACAGGAGCGGATGGAGGAGTTCCTTCTCACCCGCATCCAGGCCGGCGCCCCGCTCCGCGGCACCTACCCCCCCAGCGACGAAACCCGCGCGGCCTACGAGGCCTGGCGGGCGACGCAGAAAGGATAGGGCGCTGGCCGGGGTATTGCCCCGGCCTTCCGCGCTCTACCCGTTGGTATCGACGAACCCGCGGGCGGTGGTGCAGTACCAGTCGGTGAAGCGCTGGACCCAGGGTTCCATCTTCGGTGAGTACGGCCCTGGGCGATAGCCCAGCGCGTTCACGCCGCGCTGGTTGTTCTCCACCAGCTCGCGATCCTGGTCGTTGGTCCTGCTCCACAGCTCGGTCAGGCGGTCGATCGTGTAGTCCACCCCTTCCACGGCATCCTTGTTCACGAGCCATTTGGAGGTGACGATCGTCTCCTGCGGGCCGGTGGGCATGGCGCTGAACATGAACAGATGGTCGCCCACGGCGTGGCAGAAGCTGTGCGGCTCGATCGCCCAGCGCAGCGAGCCGACATCGCCGTCTCCCATGTGGCCGAGCGTCTTGTCCACCACCGGCTTGCCATCCATGCTGAGCGAGGTGTGGCCCTCGTTGAGCGGGAAGCGCTGCGCCTGCCACCAGTCGCCCTCCACCGGCCCGATCGGCAGGCCGAGTGCGCCGGTCTTGGCGCGGAAGTCGTTCAGATAGGCGGCCTCGTCGCTGTCGTAGTCGATCTGGGAGACGTCGCGGAAGGATTTCCACAGCTCCGGGTGCTTGGCCGAGCAGTGGTAGCATTCGCGGGCATTTTCCATCACGAGCTTCCAGTTTCCGCGCTCCAGCAGCGTGCCCTGGAAGGCGAGCTTGGCGTTGTTGAGGTCGTGCGGGGCCAGCAGCGGCTCGAAATGCTCCCGGAACGGCGCGAAATCCGGCGCCTCCTCGGCCAGGCACACGTAGATCGAGCCGGCGACCGTCTCGACATGGATCGGCAGCAGGCCATGGGCATCCCGGTCGAAATCCTCCGGCATGTTGCGTGCGAAGAGGAGCTTGCCCTCCAGATCGTAGGTCCATTGATGATACGGGCAGGTCAGCCGGCTGCTGCGCCCGGTGCCCAGTTCGCAGATCTGCGCGCCACGGTGGCGGCAACTGTTGTGGAAGCCGCGCAGCCCGCCGGCGCGATCACGCAGGATGATGATGGGCGAGCGGCCGACCAGCACCGAGAGATAGTTGCCGGGCTGCGGCACCTCGATCTCGAATCCGGCCATGATCCAGGAGCGGCCATAGATCGCGGCGAGGTCGAACTCGAACACGTCGGGGTCGGTGTACAACCCCTGCGGCATCGCGTGGCCCGGGAGGCGCTTATCCAGCAAGTCCCGGATCTTGGGCAGGTTGAGCATCGGTGCCTCCAGTGTGGGCTGCGGGGTTGGATGATCGGGCGGGGGCGGCCGGGGCGAAACCGGCGACGCTGGGCGGGGCGGCGGGCATCGGCACGTAGCCGGTCTGCCGCGCGGGGCTCACCCCCGCGCGCAGGAGGCTGCGCAGAATGGTGAATGCGACCAGCAGGGCGATCACCCCCGCGAGATACACGAACAGCCCGCCGTAGCCGAGCCGGGCCATCACGAAACCGGCCGTGCCGGGGCCGGCGGAAGCGCCGAGCGCCCAGGCGAACAGCAGCCCGCCGCTCGCCGCCAGCCGGTCCGCCGGATCGATATGATCGTTCATCTGCCCCGCCCCGAGGCCGTAGAGCGGGGCGGTCACGCCCGCATACAGGCAGCCCGCCACGGTGAGCACCAATATATGCGCGTGCTCGGCGAGGCCGAGCAGCACCGCGAAGCCGAAGCCGAGCCCGAGCGCGCCCAGCATCAGCGGCCGCCGCCCGATCCGGTCCGCCAGATGGCCGACCGGATACTGCACGACCAGCGTCACGACCAGCGTGGCGGAGATGAAGGCCGCGACAGTGCCCGGCCCGTGCCCTACCTGCCGCAGATACACCGGCACGAGCCCGTAGAAGGCGCTGTTCACCAGCCCCGCGGCGAGACAGCACACGAGGCCGAGCGGCGAGACCCGGTACAGCGCCGCGAGCCCGAAGCGACGGTGCCGGCCAAGCGTGGGGTTGGCCACATGCGTGAGCGCCATCGGCAGCAGCGCGGTGGCGAAAGCAATGCCGACCACGGAGAACAGCAGCGCCGAGGCGGCCACGACGTTCAACGCGAGCGGCCCGATCGCGCTCGCCCCCCAGGAGACCACGAGATAGGCGCCGAAGATGCGCCCGCGCGTGGTGCGATCTGCCTTGTCGTTCAGCCAGCTTTCCGCCACCAGGAACAGCCCGGCCATCTGGTAGCCCATCACCAGCCGCGCGACCGCCCAGGCGAGCGGGGAGGTGAAGAATCCCATCATCAGCGCCGAATCGGCGGCCAGTGCGGCGAACACCACGAAGGCGCGGCTGTGCCCCACGCTTTCGACAATGCGGTCCGCGCTCAGCGTTCCGCACAGGAAGCCGACGTAATAGGCGGAGGCGACAAGCCCGATCGTCCCGCTCCGCGCGCCGGCCGCCACCATCATCAGCGGGATCAGCGGCGTGAGCAGCCCGAGCGCGATCTCCGCGCTGGCGACACCGAGCAGCACCGGGGTGATGGAGGTCAGGCGCGAGGGCATGGCGCATCATGCAACGGCGAACGGGTTTTCACCGCATCGCATTTTCTCATGACGCGATCGCATTTTGCGCTTTGCCAGCCCTGCCGGCCGCCGGAATAGTGCCGGCCGTTCGCGCTGCGCGACCAGGAGGCTCCCCCGACCATGACCGGCTTCACGCTCGACCGCGTGCCGATGCTGACCCAGGCGCCCGGCGCCATCGACACGCTCGGCGCGCTCGCTGCCCGGCTGGGCGGCAAGGCGCCGGTGCTGCTGGTGGCCGATCCGGGCCTGCGCGCGACCGGGGCGATCGACCGCGCGGAGGCCGCCCTGCGCACCGCGGGACTGCGGTTCACCACCTTCACCGGCCTCAAGAGCGACCCCACCGCCGCGCAGGTCGATGCCGCCGCGGCAGCGGCACGGACAGCCCAGGCTGGCGTGGTGGTGGCGCTCGGCGGCGGATCCGCACTCGATGTCGGCAAGGCGGCGGCCGCGCTCGCGCCCGGCGCGGCACCGGCCGAGCATTACGCCCTGGCCGTGAACCCCCTGCCCGCCCGGCCGCTGCCGAAAATCTGCGTGCCCACCACGTCCGGCACCGGGTCGGAGACCACGCGCGTCTCCGTCGTCACCGCGGCCACGGGTGCGAAGATCTGGCTGTGGGGGGACGAGATCAAGGCGGATGCGGTGCTGCTCGATCCGGCGCTGACCGTCGCGCTGCCGGCGCACCTGACGGCCGCCACGGGGATCGACGCGCTGGTGCATGCGCTCGAAGCCTGCACCAACGCCAACGCCTTCGCCGCGAACGACATGTACTGCCTGGAGGCGATCCGCCTCGTCGCCCGCCACCTGCCGCGCGCGGTGGAAGCGCCGGACGATCTGGCGGCGCGTGGCGCGGTGCAGGTGGCCGCCGCCCTCGCCGGCATCGGCATCGACAATGCGGGCACCGCGATCGCGCACAACATCGGCCATGCGCTCGCCTCGCTGCGGCCGGTGCATCATGGCCGCGCCGTCGGCATCGCGCTGCTGGCCACCCTGCCGTGGAATGTCGCGCACGATCCGGACGGGCGCTTCGCCGCCGTGGCGGAGGCGATGGGCGCGAAGCGGGAGGCCGCGGCCCTGCCGGATGCGTTCGCGGCATTGATCCGCCGCGTCGGCGTGAAGCTCTCGCTCGCCGGCGAAGGGCATGATGATGTCACGGCCGAACGCCTCGCCGGGCAGATGGCCGCACCCGAGAACGCGCCGATGCGCCAGTCGAACCGGCGGGCGGTGTCGGACGCCGATCTGCTGACGCTGGCGCGCGCCACCCTGAACGCGGCGTGAGCGCGATGAAGATCACCGGCATCGAGGTCAGCCAGCACCGGCTGCATTTCGCCCCGCCCTTCCATGCGAGCTGGGACAGCAAGGCGCGGCATTTCTGGGATGCCACGATCGTGCGCGTGCACACCGATGCGGGGCTGACCGGCATCGGCTCGGGCGACCTGATGGTGGGTTTCGCCGGGCACGAGCATCTGTTCGTCGGCCAGGACCCGCTGGCGATCGAGCGGCACCACCGCATCCTGACCCATATCAATTTCCACTACGGCCGCTGCTGGCCGCTCGACCTCGCGCTGTGGGACCTCGCCGGCAAGATCACCGGCCAGCCGTGCTGGAAGCTGCTGGGCGGGCTTTCGGACCGGGTGCGCGCCTATGCCTCGTCCGGCTCGCTGCGCGATCCCGGGGCGATGGCGGAGGTGGCGGAGCGCTATCTCACCCAGGGCTTCACGGCGATGAAGATCCGCTTCCAGCGCGGCCACTGGCGTGACGACATCGCGGCACTGGAGGCGGTGCGCAAGCGCGTGGGGCACCGGCTGGAGCTGATGGTCGATTGCAACCAGGGCTGGCGGCAGCCGCAGGACACCTATCCGGCCTGGACCTTCAAGGATGCGCTGATCGTCGCCCGCGCGCTCGAACCGCTCGGCGTGTACTGGATGGAGGAGCCGCTGCACCGCGACGACATCGGCGGCATGTGCCGGCTGCGCGAGGCCACCTCCGTGCGCGTCGCCGGTGGAGAGATGACGCGGGAGCTGGATGCCTTCCGCGACCTGATCGCGGCCGGCGCGCTCGATGTACTGCAGCCGGACGCGGCGCTGGTCGGCGGCATCAGCGGCCTGCGGCGCGTGGCCTTCATGGCGCAGGAGCACCACCTGATCTTCACCCCCCACACCTGGACCAACGGCATGGGCGTGACCGCGAACGCGCATCTCGCCGCCGGCCTCGCCGACGCGCCCTTCCTCGAATACCCGTACGACCCGCCGGAATGGGACCTCGACCGGCGCGACTACATGATGGCCGAGCCGTTGCGGGTGGGCGCGGACGGGATGATCGTGCTGCCCGAGACGCCCGGCCTGGGCTATGCTCCGGATGAGGCGGTGCTGGAGCGGACCCGCATCGGGTAGGCCCGCACCGGACAGGTGGAACGGCGATGATCGACCGGCGCTGGCTGCCGCTGAACGCGCTCCGCGCCTTCGAGGCGGTGGGGCGGCACCATAGCTTCACGGCGGCGGCGAACGCGCTCTCGGTCTCGCAGAGCGCGGTCAGCCGCCACGTGATCAGCCTGGAGGCCCTGCTGGGCGTATCGCTGTTCGAGCGCAAGCCGCAGCAGCTCACGCTCACCGAGGCTGGCGCGGCGCTGCTGCCGGCGGTCAGCAAATCCTTCGACCGGATGGAGCAGGCACTGAACGACATCGTGGCCGAGGGCGGCGGGCGGGCGCGCAAGCTGCGCGTGCTGATGCCGCCGAGCTTCGCCCACCAGTTCGCGGTGCCGATCCTGCGCGACCTGCGCGCCGAATGCCCGGACATCATCCTGGACATCGAAAGCGCCCCCACGCCCGGCATGCCGGTGCGCGAACCCGACCTCACCCTGGCCTATGCGAAGCCCGAGGTTTCGGACCAGATCTCCGATCTGCTGTGGATGGTGACGCTCGCCCCGCTCTGCCATCCGGATGTCGCGCGGCGGCACGCGGGCAAGCCCGTCGCCGCGTTCCTGGCCGAGAGCGAGATTCTGCACGTGAAGCACGACCGCATGCCGCGCCATCAGCGGTGGGAGACGTTCGTCCGCCAATCCGGCATCGCCGCCGAGGTGGATCGCGGCCTTGCCTTCGACACCGCGATCCTGGCCGCGCAATACGCCCTCTCCGGCGAGGGGATTGCCCTGCTCGACCGGCATATGTTCGCCGCCGACATCGCCGCCGGCCGGCTGGTCGCGCCGTTCGACCTCACGATCGAGGACGGCTACGGCTACTTCATCAACATCCATCCGGAGGACCTCGCGGACCCGGCCATCGCCCTCGTCCGCTCCTGGCTGATCCGCCGCTTCGCCGGCCTTGCCCTGCGCGACGGCCCGGCCCGGATCGCCGTGCTCAACCGGGCCGGCTGAGGATCGCGGTTTCACGGCAACCTTCATGCGACGCGGTAGGACCGCAGCCATCCGAGCAGCCCGATCGCGGCACAGGCCAGGGGCCACCTGCCGCCCGGCGGATCAGGAAAATCCCATGAAATTGGGCATCCCGCTGATCGGCGGCGCCACCTTCAGCTTCGCCAGATCCGGCACCGGCCGCGCGGTTGCCGGGTCGGCCGCCAGCATTTCTTCCACCGCCGCGGCCACCGCGA
>DATKQI010000183.1:0-5481 GCA_035532755.1 Acetobacteraceae bacterium | reverse complement strand
TGCTTCAGCGGTGCCTGCAAGGCGCGCAGCGTGGCGGAATCCATCCCGTTCCCCTTCTGGTCCGGCTGTTCGCCTGCTGCCGGTGCGCCGCAGGTTCCCATCAATCGCCCGGTCCCGCCAACGGGTTTCTGCGCCGCCGCGCGATCAGGGCAGGGCGCGGGCCGGGCGCTGCGCGATCACGGCGGCCTGCCCCGGCGCGCGCACCCAGATCGCGACCGCGAGCGCGCCGATCACTGCCATGGCGCCGGCAAGAACGAAGGCGGAGGTGAATGCCCCCGTCCATTGCACCAGCAGCCCCGTCACCGCCGGGGAGACGATGCCGGCGAGATTGGCGATCAGGTGCACGAACCCGCTCACGCCGCCGACCTTTCCGCCCTCCACCGTGTCCAGAATGATCGCCCAGTAGGTGTTCCCGGTCAGGTAGAGGAAGAACACCGATGCCGCCATCAATGCCACGGCGGAGCCAACACTTGTCGCCAGCCCGGCCAATGCCACGCACACCGCCGCCAGCAGCAGGCAGCCCACCAGCACGAGCTTGCGCGCGAACACCGCCCGCCCGGTGCGCCGGAACACCGCATCGGTGAGGAAGCCGCCCAGCGCGAGGCCGAGGAAGCCGAGCAGCCAGGGGATCACCGTCACCAGGCTCATGCTTTTCACGCTGAGGTGCCGCGCCATCGTCAGGTAGCTGGGGAACCATGCCAGGAAGAAATAGAGCAGATCGGCATAGCCGAAGAAGGCGAACGCGGTGGCCAGCACCGCCGGCCGGCGGAGGTAGTCGCGCAGCGGCAATGCCTGCCCCGCGGTCTCCGGCGCGCCCCGATCCGCCTCGATCTCGGCCAGCTCCGATGCGCGCATCCAGGGATGCTGCGCGGGGCGGTCCGTCGCCAGCAGCGCCCACGCAAGCGTCCACGCGAGGCCGATGATCGCGATGATGACGAAGGAGATGCGCCAGCCGAAGCCGATCGCGATCAGCCCCACCACCGGCCCGGCCAGCGCGCCGCCCAGCGGCGTGCCGGCATTCGCCATCCCCACCGCGCTCGCCTGCTCGCGGCGCGGGAACCACTGGCTGACCGTCTTGTTCATGGTGGAACTCAGCGGCCCTTCGCCCATGCCGAACAGCACCCGCACCACCAGCAGGGAGGCGAAGCTGAACACCGCCCCGGTCAGCCCGCAGAACACCGACCAGGCCACCATGGAAACGGTGAACACCCGCTTCGGGCCGACGCGGTCGGAGAAATAGCCGCCGACGAAGCAGAACAGCGCATAGCCGAAGAAGAACACGCTGAACACGAGGCCGAGCTGTGCCGGATCGAGCCGCAGATCCTTCGCCACCAGCGGGGCCGCGACCGACAACGCGGCCCGGTCCATGTAGTTGATCAGGCCGGCCAGAAACAGCAGCCAGATGATCATCCAGCGCACGCGCGAGAACATTCCTGGTTTCCTCCTTGTGGCGCCCTCTCATCGGGGCGCTCGGTTTTCCCGTTCGGCAGGCGCGCGCTACATCGCCGCGGCACCCGCCGCATCGCGCATCAGCACGTCTTTGACCTGTTGGGTGATCTCGGCATGGAAGGCGAGCGCGGCCGGGGCCAGATCGGCTTCCGGCCGGCGTTCGGGCAGAAAGTTGCCGTGGGCATCCACGCCGCGCACCAGCGTCGCGCTGTCGCGCGTGCCCACCGTCTGGCGCACATGCGTGGGCAGGTAGCGGATGGCGAAGCCGATGCGCCGCCGCGCGGAAGGGTTGGGGTCCGACCCGTGGATCAGCCGCACGTGGTGCAGGGACATCTCGCCCGGCTGCAGTTCCAGCGCCACGGCCTGAGTCTCGTCCACCTCCACCGCGATCTCCTGGCCGCGGCTCAGCAGGTTGTTCGCGGCGAAGGTGTCGCGATGCGCCACCTGGTCCATCTTGTGGCTGTCCGGCATCACCCGCATGGCCCCGTTCGCGACCACGCTTTCGGACAGCGCGACCCAGGCCGTCACGATATCCGGCGGCTCCAGCCCCCAGTACGTGGAGTCCTGGTGCCAGGAGACGAAGCCCGGATCATGCGCGTCCTTGATGAAGAAGCTGCTGCCCCAGCACAGGATGTTCGGGCCGATCACCTGCTCCACCGCATCGAGGATGCCCGGGTGGCGGATCAGCTCGTCCACCCAGGCGAGTGCGAGGTGGGATTTGTTGCGCAGCAGCGGCTTCAGCGCCGCGTGCCCAGCCTCGAACTGCTCCAGCTTCGCACGGAAGGCGGCGGCCTGTTCGGCGGGGAATGCGCGCACGGGGGCGAAATATCCGCGTTCGTTGTAGAACCGCACGTCGTCGGGGCGCAGCGTGCCCATGGCGTCCTCCTAGTTTCTTTAGTGTATTTTCAATTTCAAATATGAAAGATCACCCTGGCTTGGTCAATGCTGAAATGAACGACGCGAACGACACGGGCGCGCGCTATGCCGCGCCGGCGCTGGAAAAGGGGCTCGACCTGCTGGAGGCGCTGTCCGAGCAGCCGGGCGGCGTGGCGCAGAAGGCCCTGGCGCAGCGCGTGGGGCGGACGGTGGCCGAGATCTTCCGCATGCTGAGCGTGCTGGAACGGCGCGGCTATGTCGCGCGGGACCCGCTGACCACCCAGTACGGGCTCACCCTGAAGCTGTTTGAGCTGGCCAACCGCCACCCGCCGACGCGCCGGCTGCAGCAGGCCGCGCTGCCGGTGATGCAGGCCCTGGCGGAGCAGGTGGGCCAGACCTGCCATCTGGTGGTGGCCCATGGTGAGCAGATCCTGGTGGTCGCGGAGGAACGGCCGAGCCTGCCCATGGCGTTCGGGGTGCGGCTGGGTGCGGTATTTCCGTTCGTCTCCCGCTACGTCTCCGCCCGCGTGCTCGCCGCCTTCCAGCCGCCGCCGCGCCGCGCCGAACTGGCCGGCCGGATGGCGGCCGCGGAAGCGCTGGACCGGGCCGACCTGCTGGAAGCGCGGCTCGCCCGCATCGCCGCCGCGGGGCACGATGTCGCGCCGAGCGAGGTGCATGACGGCGTGATTGACATCAGCTACCCGATCGTCGATGCGCGCGGCATCGCGGTGGCCGCCCTCACCGTCCCGCTGCTGCCGCCGCGCGGCGCCGCGCCTGACCGGGCGGCGGTGGAGGCAGCGCTGGAGGCGGCGGCGCGGCGCATCTCCGAGGCGATCGGCGGCAGTCTGCCCTGGTCAGGCGAGCAGCAGCCCGATCGCCTGCGCCACGGCGACCTGGCAGGGCTCGATCACCGGCACGCCGGCGGCGTCCTCGATGAAGGCGCGGTGGTGCGCCATGCCGGTGCAGCCGAGAATGACCGTCTGCGCCCCGGCCGCCACCACCTCCCGCGCCGCACTTGCAAGCCGCGCCCGGCCGGCGGCGGGATCGAGCAATTCGTCCATGGTGGCGTTCACCGCGCATTCGCCGGCGAGGCGGGGTTCGAGCCCCATCGCGCGCAGCGCCGCCAGATGCCGCGCCTTGGAGGCATCGACGATCGCCACCACGCCGAACCGCTCGGCCCGCGCCACCGCCGCGGCCACCGCGCAGCGGAACACCCCCAGCACCGGCACGGCGGTGGCGGCGCGCACCGCGTCGATCCCGGGGTCCGACGCGCAGGCGATCACGTAGACATCCGCTGGTTCCCGCCCCACCAGATCGCACAGTGGCCCGGCCACGGCGTGCCAGTCCCGCCAGGTCAGGATCGCCGGCGGCCCCTCGCGCAGCGTGGCCACATCCACCACCGGCCCGCCGGGCAGGCGGAAGGCGGCGATGGCCTTGTCGATGCCGGCCGAACAGGACGTGGAGCTGTTGGGATTGATGACCAGGATGCGCATGGCGGGACTGTCGCCCGCCGCTCGTGGACGATCAAGCGGGGACGATCAAGCGGGGCCGGCCTTCGATTCGGCTGCCACCGTGCCGACTTCCTGCAGGAATGCCGCCGCGAGGCGCGACAGCGGGCGGGCGCGTGCGTATGCGGCATGGGCGGTCACGGGCGTTGCCGGACGGAACGGCCGCACCGCCAGCCGGTAGCGCCCGCCACTGGCCGGCGACAGCGGATCGACGATGGCGACCCCCACGCCGCTTTCGGCCAGCACGCAGGCGGCGTTGCAGTAGCGCACTTCCACCGCGAAATCGAACGGCTGCCCCGCCTGCTCGAAAGCGCGCCGCACCGCCGTGCCCATCCGCGTGCCCCATTGCAGGGCGATGAATCGGTGCGGCGCGAGATCGGCGGGCGTGACGAACGCGCGGGCGGCCAGCGGGTGCTCCGGGCGGAACACGCACACCATCTCGCCGCTGAACACGATCTTCGACGCGAGGGCCGGATGTTCGCCGAGGCCGAGCAGGAAGCCGAGCTCGGCCACGTTCGTCTCCACGCTCTCGACCACGCCTTCGAACCGCCGCACGTCGAAGAACACCCGCACCTTCGGCCGGCGGGCGAGGAACCGGCGGAGCGCGAGCGGGATCACGCCATGGCCGAGCGGCGGGGTGGCGATGATCCGCAGCTGCCCCGCCTTGTTCTCCCTCAGATCCTGCAGCTTGGCCTCCAGCGCCCCATGCAGCGCGAAGATGGGGTCGGCGTCCTCGTACAGCGTCTGCGCCTCCCGCGTCGGGAACAGCCGGTTGTTGATCCGCTCGAACAGCGGGAAGCCGAGCTGCGCCTCCATCGCCTTCACGGCATTGCTCACCGCCGGCTGGGACAGGCCGAGCGCCTGCGCGGCGGCGACGGTGGTGTGATGGCGGACCACGGCGCGGAGGATCTCGATCTGGCGGAGGTTCATCTATCACTCATTTGAATAGACGGGCGCAAAACATCATAGCTTCTCTATATTGAAGCCTTTCCGCGCTTCTGGCCATGCTGTGCACGCCACGCATGTCCGAAAGACCATCCTTCATGTCCCGCAGCCTGCTCGTCGCCGGCGCCCAGATGGGCCCCACCCAGAAAGCCGACCGGCGGGAGGATGTGCTCGCCCGGATGATCGCGCTGCTGGAACGGGCCGCCGCGGCGGGTGCGCGGCTCGTGGTGTTCCCCGAGCTGGCCTTCACCACCTTCTTCCCGCGCTGGCTGCTGAGCGAGGCGGAGCTTGACGCCTGCACCGAGCCGGCAATGCCCAACCCCTCCGTGCAACCGCTGTTCGACCGGGCGCGGGCGCTGGGGGTGGGGTTCTACGTCGGCTATGCCGAACGGGCCAATGACGGGCGGCGTTTCAACAGCGCCGTGCTGGTGGGGCCGGACGGCGCGACCATCGGCCATTACCGCAAGGTGCATCTGCCCGGATCGGTCGCCCCGCGCCCCGGCGCGCGGTTCGCGCAGCTGGAGAAGCGGTATTTCGCCTATGGCGATCTCGGCTTCCCCGCCTTCCGCGCGCCTGCGGCGCTGGGCGGCGGGGTGCTGGGGATGATGATCTGCAACGACCGGCGCTGGCCGGAGGCATGGCGGGTGCTGGGGCTGCAGGGCGTGGAACTGGTCTGCCTCGGCTACAACTCGGCCGCCTACGA
>DATKQI010000182.1:0-3392 GCA_035532755.1 Acetobacteraceae bacterium | reverse complement strand
GGATCGGGGGGTGTTCATGCTCAAGGTGCTGGCCTGCCTGCTTCTCGCGCTCGGCGCGCAACCGGCATGGGCCCAGACCGCGCAATCCCTGGGGCAGGTGCCCGGTCTTCTCAAGACGCCCGAAAGCAGGCAGGTCTTCGCGCGGCAGATGGAGGGCAAGCCGGCGCACGACCCGCTGGGCGCGCCACCCGGTGTGCGATGGTGGCGGTCTTGCCTGACCCGGCGCCGGCGATGACCAGCAAGGGACCGGCCGGGATGCAGGTGTCATCGGCCAGGCCGTGTTCGACGGCCCGGCGCTGCTCCGGGTTCAGCTTCTCGAGATAGGTCAGGGACATCGGGACAGTGGGGCCAGGGTGAACGAGCCTACCACTTAGCGTTATTCCTGTTTTGTTCGCAACCCGGGCGAGGCCGAACTCGATGGTTTCGGACGGGTCGCGCGCCGGCCTCGGTGCGCCGGGTATCTGGTGCCGGCCGGCTGTTGCTTTGATTGACAACGCCGGCTCGTGTTGCTAGTCTGATCAACATGGAGGCCGTGCTCGTATTCTGGCAACGTGTGGAGCTTGGGGCGGGCACCTTCAACGAGATCGTCATCTGGCGGCTGCCAAGACGCCTTCCGGGCAGCGACCATCCCTACAAATACCGGATGGCGCTGATCGAGGCGGGCGTGTGTGTGCTGCGCTACGACAACGAGGCCGGCAAGGGGGATCACCGCCATGTCGGGGACCGCGAAGAGCCCTACGAATTCACCACGATCGAGCAGTTGCTAGGCGACTTCGAGGCCAGCATCAGGAGGTATCTCGATGGACACCCTCATCATCGGTAATCAGTCGGAACAGGAGATCAAAGAGCGTGTTATCCGGGCCTGGAAAACAGGCAAAGCCGAACGCGCGGCTCGCCTTGATTTCGTGAACCTTGACGACGCCTGGAAACTTCTGAGCGACAAGCGGCGGCAGATCATGCACGCCATGGCAGGCACCGGGCCGCTGTCCATCCGCGAGATCGCCAGACGCGTCGGGCGCGACGTGCGCGCGGTCCACAGCGACGTGCAGCTTCTTCATCACGCGGGGGTCATCGACAAGACCGAGGATGGCCGGATGGTCCTGCCGTACAAGACCATCAGGTTCGATTTCAAACTCGATGCACAGAAGGCCGCTTGACAGTACGCAGGGAGCGCGGTGGAGCGGAAAAGGTGGCGCTTGCAATGCCTCATTGTCGGCATTGCCGGATTGACCCGGGTGAAGCCGGCTATGCCAACCCGAAAGGAACCTGTCATGCGCAATCACCCCCCAGCCCCGTCCGCGCTTCCCTCGCGGCGGTGCTGCACCCCGGCCGCTGGCCCGGCCGGGCCGCCTGGCTCAAGGTCGCCCGCTTCCCGGCCTATCGGGATCTCACCGGCTTCGACTTCACCAGCAGCGAGATCAACGAAGCCCTGGTCAGACAGCTCCATCGCTGCGACTCCATCGAGCCCACCGGCAATGTCGTGCTCGTCGGTGGCCCCGAGTCCGCGTCATAATACCGAGGCCTATGCAGACGTGCCGCACTTCGCGGGTAAGGCAACGGTCGAACGGATGATCCAGGCCCTCGACCTGCCGGCGACGGTGCTGCGCCCGGCCTATTTCATCCAGAACGACCTGCGCCAGAAGGACCTGCTGCTGGGCCCGGGCGTCTATGGCGCTCCCGTCGGCGCCAAGGGCGTCTCCATGGTCGACATTCGCGACATCGCCGCCGCCGCCGCCGCCGAGCTTCTGCGGCGCGAGCGGGCGCCGGGGCCGCTGCCTCGCGACGCCTATGACCTCGTCGGACCCGACAGCCTGACTGGGGAGGCCATCGCGGCGATCTGGAGCGAGACGCTTGGCCGCCCCGTCCGCTACGGCGACGACGATCTCGTGGTGATGGGGCAGCGGCTGAAGGCCATGCTGCCCGGCTGGCACGCCCTGGACCTGCGCCTGATGTTCCAGCGTTACCAAAGCGACGGCGCAGCGGCCGACCCGGCCGGCGTCGGACGCCTCACGGCCCTGCTGGGCCGCGCGCCGCGGTCCTATCGCGACTTCGCCCGCGACGCCGCCGCCCAATGGGCGAAAGGCTGATCGGCGCGTTCCTCTCTGGCCGGCTCGACGCCGCGGCCGACGACACCACTCCGGCGATCCTGCCGGACCTCAAGGGAGCTTGATCATGACACACGTACTGTTCGTTGGGCAGAAGCCGGAAACCGTCGACTTCTCCGATCCATCCCTGCCACCGGGGTTCGATGCCAAAAAGATCAACGCGGGCATCGACATCGCTGAGGCGACGATGACCGAGCGCGGCTGGGACGCCGACCTCTGCATGATCGCCCCCGATGACACTGGCATCGCGACGCTAGCCGCGCAGCTGGCGAAGACGGACTACGACTGTGTCGTGGTCGGCGGCGGCCTGCGCCTTCCGCCCAAAAGCCTGCCGTTCTTCGAGAGGGTCGTGAACGCCGTCCATCAGGGCGCCCCGAAAGCGGCGATCGCGTTCAACACCCGCCCTGAGGATACGGCGGAGGTTGCGGCAAGGTGGATCGGTGCGGATTGACGGCGAGGCGCGCCCGCGACGCGCCAACAGCCGCTGCTAGACCAGATGTTCGCCTGAGCACGGGGTGACCCGTCTCACAGTATGCGGGCTACCGATGATTGCACCGAGTGTCCGGTGCCGAGCCTCATGCATAGGAGACGGGTCGTGGAGCATACTATCACCTACGTTGGGCTGGATGTGCATAAGCCTGGCCACAGCACTCGGCGCAGTGCTTGCTGCCGCGGTGATCTACGCGATCCTGGCGGCCCCCGGCTTCCTGTCGGACCGCGACAGTACCGTGCCTCTGATTTCACACAAGCAGGCGGATCCATGACCCGCAGTGCGCCAATCGCAAGCGCGCCCGGTCCGCACGAACCCAGGAGCCTTGACAGTGCGCGCCCAGCCCCCACCTGCATGACTCACAGGTCACGCTGCGGCTGATCGGCGGTGCTCCTGTTCCTGGCCTGCTTGCGCGGCGCCTGCGGTCAGCCCGTTCCATCGAACCTTGAGGGCTGACCATGGCAAGCGAGCGCGTCTATGCGCCTTTGGCGCCTGAATCCCGCATCGTCGCATCGGGCGTGGCCGTGCCGTGGCGGGGGCGGGCGTTCGGCATTCTGCGCATCGTCTTCGGGCTGGCCTGGGCCATCGATGCCGCATTCAAATGGCAACCCGCCTTTCAGAACGGCTTCGTGAAATACCTGACCGGCGCGCTGGACGGGCAGCCCGCGCTGGTGAAAACCTGGATCGGGTTCTGGATCGATATCGTGAAGGTCAACCCGCATGTGTTCGCGCTCATCGTCGCGGCGAGCGAGACGGCACTTGCGATCGCGCTCATCCTCGGCGTGTTCAGCAACCTC
>DATKQI010000181.1:0-2567 GCA_035532755.1 Acetobacteraceae bacterium | reverse complement strand
GTTGCGAGGTTGCGCAACTGCGCCGATGCCGCCTTCAGGATCGATTGCGACAGGACCGGGTAATCCCGCATCACAGCGGCGTGCTGCGCGGCATCGTTCAGCCGCACCAGCGCCCCGATCCGCAGCCCTCCGCCCGGCAGTTCCGCGATCCGGTCGAGGCCCGGAATGCGGGAGACATCCACCACCCGCGCGGGCGCGGCGATGCCGAGCCGCATCCAGTTGAGCAGCTCCGTCCCGCCCGCGAGGAAAACCGTATCGGCCCCGCCGCCGGCGGCGACCGCTTCCCGCACGCTGCCGGCGCGGGCATAGGAGAATGGGAGCATCAGCCGGCCCTCCCTTCAGAGACCGCCTGTATCGCCTCGACGATCTGCGGATAGGCCGAGCAGCGGCAGAGATTCCCGCTCATCCACTCGCGGATCTCGGCTTCGGACGTGGCATGGCCTTCCGCGATGCAGGCAACGGCGGACATGATCTGGCCGGGCGTGCAGAAGCCGCACTGGAAAGCATCGTGGTCGATGAAGGCCTGCTGCACCGGATGCAGCCGGTTCCCGTCTGAGACGCCCCCCTGGGCGATGCCCTCCACCGTGACCACCGCGCACCCGTCGCAGGCGGCGGCCAGCACCATGCAGCCGTTCACCCGCCGCCCGTCCAGATGCACCGTGCAGGCGCCGCATTCGCCGCTGTTGCAGCCCTTCTTGCTGCCGGTAAGGCCCAGATGTTCCCGCAGCAGATCGAGCAGGCTGATCCGCGGATCGAGGTCGAGGCTCAGGCTTGTCCCGTTCACGGACAGGGTGGTGGGCACGCTTGCGTGGAATTGCAGCAGGTCCGTGTTCGCCATGGTCATCCCCCACTCGTTCCGGTGGCATCGAAGCCGCTTGCGCCGCGCGGCACAAGTGCGTTCGCCGGCGATTTGCGCAAGACCCGGTCCGGGCGCGGACGGCCTGATCCCCTACTGCGCCAGGCACGCCACCAGCACGAACATCGGCCGTTCCCGCTCGTTCGCCCACTCGGGATGGGCCGCGACCTGCTCCGGGCTCGGCCCCCATTCGTTCACATGCGCGATGGCGAACCCCGCGCGCAGCAGAAGATCGATATAGGTCCCGATCGTCCGGTGCTGCTTGATCACGCCCTTGGCGAGCCAGTCGGTGGAGCGGGGGCCTTCGTCCAGATAGCCATCGACAGGCCAGGTGCTGCGCCCGGCGGCGCCGGCCGACCAGCCGGGGTGCGCGGGCGCGGTGTAGATCGGGTGCTCGGCCGAAAACACCAGCGCCCCGCCCGGAACCAGCGCCGCGCGCACGCCGGCCAGCAGCCCCGCGAGGTTTTCGAGGTAATGGAACGCGAGCGCGCTGTAGGCGAGATCGAACGCGCCGGGCGCGGCCGTGAAACGTTCCAGGTCGGCGCGGACATAGGTGATGGCGGCATCGTCCGTCTCCGCCCGGGCGCGCGCCAGCATCCGCTCCGACACATCGACGCCCAGCACGCTGCCCGCCCCCTGCGCCCGCGCCCAGCGGCAGAACCAGCCGTAGCCGCAGCCGAGATCGAGCACCCGCCGGCCGCCGAGTGGCGGGAGCAGGGCGCGCAGCGCGGGCCATTCCGGCGCGCCGTCCAGCCCCGCGACGGAACGGGGCAGCCGGCTGTAGCCGGCGAAGAAGGCTTCGTCATCGTAGATGTTCTGAGTCATATCTCCCCCGGCCTCCCGCCCCGCTCAGCCCCAACCCGTCACCCCGGCGAAAGCCGGGGTCCAGGGCTCCCCGCCGGCGCACCCGCGCACCGCGCCTGGATGCCGGCCTGCGCCGGCATGACGGAGAGAGGCGAGCCCGCGCGCCCCGCTCCACCACCCCCCTCATCATTCATGCGTGAAGCCGGAGAAAGACCGTGCCCTTGGTTGTTGTCTTTCCGGGGCCGGCAGGCAATCTGCCCGGCGCAGGAAATCAAGGAGACCGAAAGCGATGCCGAACGGAAACCGCCTCGCCGCGGAATGGGCCCCGCGCATGCTGAGCGTGCTGCGCATCGTGGTCGGCCTGCTGTTCATGGAGCACGGCAGCGCCAAGCTGCTGGGCTTCCCGCATGTGGCGGGCTTCGACCATCTGCAGCCGTTCCAACTGCTGTGGTTCGCCGGCGTGCTGGAGCTGTTCGGCGGCGGGCTGATCGTGCTCGGCCTGTTCACCCGCCCGGCCGCGTTCCTGCTGTCGGGCGAAATGGCGGTCGGCTACTTCATGTTCCACAACAGGATCGCCTTCTTCCCGCTGCTCAACCACGGCGAGGCGGCGGCGTTCTACTGCTGGGTGTTCCTGTATTTCTTCGCCGCCGGCGCGGGGCCCTGGAGCCTCGACCGGATTTTCATGCGGCAGGGCGGCGAGCGGGCGCCGGCATGACGAAGGCGATCCACAGCCCGGAGAGCACGACGAGCCCGGCGGTCAGCCACATCGCCGGCCGCACCGCGCCCGCGGATTGCGCGACGAGGCCGAGCAGCAGGGCGCCGATCGCGTAGCCCGTGTCGCGCCAGTAGCGATAGGCGCCGAGCGCCTTGCCGCGCATCAGCGGCGGGCTGAGGTCGGACATCGCGG
>DATKQI010000180.1:0-8641 GCA_035532755.1 Acetobacteraceae bacterium | reverse complement strand
AGGTCGAACCGCTTCCCCGCCGCCGCCGCGCGCTCGGCCACGAGCATCGCGACGGTGTAGGCTTCCTCCCCGGTCGCGCAGCAGGGCACCCAGATGCGGATGGGCTGGTCCGCCGCGCGGAGGGCCACCAGCGGGGCGATCACCGCCTCGTCCAGCGCCTGCCAGGCTTCCGGATCGCGGAAGAAGCCGGTCACGCTGATCATCAGGTCCCGCGCCAGCGCCTTCTGCTCCGCCGGGTCCGCGCGCACCGCATCGGTATAGCTCCCCAGATCGTCGAGGTTGGCGAGCCCCATGCGCCGGTGCACCCGGCGCACCAGCGTTTCGGGCTTGTAGCCGGTGAACGCGTGGCCGGATTGCGCGTGCAGGATGCCCAGCAGCGCATCGAGCCCCGGCGCCCCGTCCGGTGCGGTTGCCAGAGCTTGCGGGTCGGCGATGTAGCCGTGGCGCAGATAGCGCAGCAGTACCGCCGGCATCTCCTCCGGGGCGAGAACCTGGTCCGCCATGCCGGCGGAGATGGCGCTGCCCGGCATGCCGTCGAACCGCGCGGTCGCCGGGTCCTGCACCAGGACCAGCCCGCCTTCCGCCTTCAGCGCCTGCAGCCCGTGCGTGCCGTTCGTGCCGGTGCCGGACAGGATGATGCCGATCGCGCGTTCGTGCTGGTCCTCGGCCAGGGATTCAAAGAGTATATCGACCGGATAGCGGTGGCCATGCGCCTCCGTCGGCTCGCTCAGCCGCAGCGCCCCGCCACGCACGGTCAGATACCGGTCCGGCACGATCACATGCACGCGATTGGGCAGCACCGGCATGCCGTCCGCCACATCCACGACCTCCATCGCCGTGGAGGAAGCCAGCACATGGGCCAACTGGCTCTCGTGGCTCGGGTCCAGGTGCAGCACCACCACGAAACCCATGCCGCTGTCGGCCGGCATGGCCTTCAGGAACCGGGTCAGTGCCTCGATCCCGCCCGCGGATGCGCCGATGCCGACGATGGCGGTGCCGGGTGCTGCGATCTTGTTCATCCCCGGAATATCGGCGTTTCCTGGCATCGGGCCGGTCACGTCATGCTGTGCGGCGAACAAGCGTTCGTGCACGCGCCGGGCCGGGGAACCGCCGTTGTCCGATACATGGCGTTTCATACGCCTTTTCCGGCCCGCCTTCAAAGACTTGTCCGCCTTCATAGGCTGGAAGGACCGGCGCCCACCTTCACCGCGCCCGGTTGATCACCACCAGCGGCCCGGCGGGCTTGGGATGGGCCGGCGGGTTGGCGGCCCAGGCGAAGGTGCCCAGCAGCACCGCCGCACCCAGGGCGAAGCCGAACAGCGGGCGCTTGGCCCGCGCGAGGTCGTGCCGCAACCGGTATGATTCGGCATACATGGCAAGCTGCGCCACCACCGGCTGCAGCGCGTCGTAGTCCCCGGCCAGCCGGTCGCGAAACCGCAACGCCGCCGCGGTGGCGGCATCCGGATCGGGCATCGCCGGAATCGCCCACAGCGGCCCCATCTGCTCGCGCAGCCGGTGCAGCCGGTCCAGGCAGGCGATCACGCTGGCGCCATCCTCCGCCGGCAGCAGGGAATCGGCGTGGCTGTCGATCCATGCGCGCAGCGCGGCATCGGTGCGCGCGGCATCGGCGAACACCGCGTTCGGCGCCAGCAGGTCCAGCAACAGGGACAGGCAGGCGCCGATGCACGCCAGCGCCCCCACCGCCGCCGCAAGCGCGACACCGAGCCGCCAGCCGGTGGCGGACCCGATGGAGGCGAGTGACGTGCCGGCCACGAACACCGCCCCCACCCCGGCGAAGCCCGCCGTCAGCCATTTCACCGTATCGCGGTAATTCGCCACCGCGGCCTGGTGCATCGCGGAGGGATCATCGGCCATCGCCCGCCCCCACCACGTCCAGCGGCACGCCGGGTGGCAGGCCGGCACTGGCCAGGACCGTCCGCACCGCGCCCATGTCGGCCCCTTCCGCCCCGGCATGCACCCGCACCCGCAGCCCGTCCGGCCAGGCCCCGCCCAGCCCTTCCCGCAGCGCCGCCAGCCGCGCCGGCGTGGCATGGTGGTTCTCCGCACCGGGCGGCAGGCTGAGCACGGGGCGCGCGGGGCCGGTTTCGTGCAGCCCGCTTTCCACGTGCAGATGCAGCACCCCGACATGAGGCGGAGCGGGCGCGATGGGCGCGCGCAAGTGCATCGTGCCGCCGCCGGGCATGCCCGGCCGCACGCCGCCCGGCGCGGGGGTGGAGATGGCGGGGCTGGCCGAAGGCGCCGGCGCCAGCGTAACGGTCTCCCCGCCGCATTCCACGATCCAGCCGCCGGCCCCGTTCGGAGTGGCCGTGATGGACATCGCATCCTCCCGTTCGATCTGCGCCCGAAACTTTTGCCCGGATGGGCAGGGTTCGGCAAGGGGCGTGTCATGCCCGATCGGCCAAAGCACCGCCCCCACCCGTCACCCGGCGAAGGCCGGGGTCCAGGCGTGCGGGTGGCGGGCCTGGGCGCATGAGCCTGGATGCCGGCCTCCGCCGGCATGACGATGGAGAGGCGAGCCCCGCAATACCTCACCCCACCGCCCCACCCCCACCCGTCACCCCGGCGAAGGCCGGGGTCCAGGCGTACGTGTCGCCGGCCTGCACAAAGACTCGGCACTTCGGCCGGCATCAGGGGAGCAACGGCGCGGTAGGAGTAGAAAATAATTCCCATCACCAGGAATTTTTCCCTTGCCCAAACGCCCCAGTTCCGTGTAGGTCTTTGGGCATGATGGCGGCGTGTGCATGAAGGCACCGCCGCCTTTTCCATTTTCAACAGGCCCGCACGGCACATGACACGGCTTCCGCTCATATCCTGGGCGGAGCAGATGCTCGCGCCGATGGAGCAGGAACCCGCGCGGCACCACCGCCTGCTGCTCGATGCGCTGGCGAACCAGGCGCCGGGCGGCCGGCTCATGGTGCTGATGCCGCCGGGATCGGCCAAATCCACCTATGCCTCGGTCCTCTTTCCCGCCTGGTTCCTCGCGGCGAACGGCCGTGCCTCCGTCATCGCCGCCAGCCACACCGCAAGCCTTGCCGAGCATTTCGGCCGCCAGGTGCGCAACCTGTTCGCCGAACATCCCGCCGTGCTGGGCTGCAAACTCTGCGCGGACAACCGCGCCGCCGGGCGCTGGCGCACCGAAGCGGGCGGGGAGTATTTCGCCGCCGGCGTGCGCGGCCCCATCACCGGCCGCCGCGCCGATCTCGCCATCATCGACGATCCGGTGAAATCCTGGGCCGAGGCAGACAGCGCCGAAGCGCGGGAGCATGTGTGGAACTGGTACCGCGCCGATCTCTCCACCCGCCTCAAGCCCGGCGGGCGGATCGTGCTGATCATGACGCGCTGGCACGAGGATGATCTGGGCGGAAGGCTGCTCGCTGGCGGCGAGGCATGGCAGACCATCCGCCTGCCCGCGCTCGCCGAGGCGGACGATCCGCTGGGCCGCGCGCCCGGCGAACCCTTGTGGCCGGATTGGGAAACCGCCGATCAGCTCGCCGCGAAACGCCGCGCGGTGGGTGAACGCGCCTGGGCCGCCCTGTTCCAGCAATCCCCCCGCCCCACCGCCGGCGGGCTGTTCGCCACCGCCCGCATCGCCCGCACGGACCGCCTGCCCGATGGCGCAACCTCCGTCCGCGCGTGGGACCTCGCCGCCACGGAAGCCGCCACCGGGCGGGACCCGGATTGGACGGTGGGGCTGAAGCTGATGAAAACCGAAGCCGGGGGCTTCATCGTTGCCGACATCGTTCGCCTCCAGGCCGGCCCCGCCGCGGTGGAGCAGGCCATCGCCGCCACCGCCCGCGCCGATGGCCGTGCCGTGCCGATCTGCCTGCCGCAAGACCCCGGCCAGGCCGGCCGCGCGCAGGTGCACTATCTCGCCGGCCGCTTCGCCGGCCACCGCGTGATCGCCTCGCCCGAAACCGGCGCGAAGATCACCCGCGCGATGCCGGCCGCGAGCCAGATCGATGCCGGCAACCTCACCCTGCTCGCCGCCCCCTGGAACCGCGCGTTCCTGGATGAGCTGCGGGACTTCCCCCATGGCAGCAAGGACGATCAGGTGGACGCACTCTCCCGCGCCTTCGCGGCCCTCACCGAATCCGCCGCCCCCGCGCGCCGCCTGCGCATCCCGTTGCTGGCCCGCTGATGTTCGAAACCATCTGCGCGCTGATCCCGGGCGATCCGGATTGCCCGCCCCGCGCCCGCCGGCTCGATCTGCTGCAACGGGTGCTGAACGGCACGCTGTACGATGCGCTGCCCTACCAGTTTCATGAGGAGCGTTCGCCGGGCGGCGAGTACATCCCGCTCCGCTCCCGCCGCCCCTCCGTGCGCTACGCCCTGCCGCGCATCGTGGTGGAGGATTCGGTCGCGCTGCTGTTCAGCGAAGGCCATTTCCCCGCGATCGACTGCGCGGATGCCGCGCTGCGCGCCACGCTCGCCACGCTCGCGCGCGAAACCCGGCTGAACGCGGTGATGATCGATGCCGCCATCCGCGGCTCCATCGGCTCCGTCGCCATCCTCATGCGCATCCTCCGCGGGCGCGTGTTCTTCTCCGTGCTCGATTCCATCCACCTCATCCCGCTCTGGCGGGCCGACGCGCCCGACACGCTCGCAAGCGTGAGCGAACGCTACAAGGTGCGTGGCGCGATCCTGGCCGCGCAGGGCTACGACATCGCCGATCCCGCCGCCGAATACTGGTTCATGCGGGAATGGGACGGCGCGGCCGAGACCTGGTATCTGCCCTGGCCCGTCGCCCAGCCGGAAACGCCCCCGCGCATCGACGCCGCGCGGACCATCCGCCACGATCTCGGCTTCGTCCCCATCGCCCGGGTGCGCAATCTTCCGGGCGGGGACGAGACGGATGGCGCCTGCACCTTCCGCGCGGCGATCGAAACCTCTATCGAGATCGATTACCAGCTTTCGCAAGCCGGCCGCGGCCTGAAATACAGCTCCGATCCCACGCTGCTGATCAAGGAACCCGCGACCTCGGATTCCGAGATCGTGAAAGGTGCCGGCAATGCGCTGGTGGTTTCCGAAAAAGGCGATGCGAAGCTGCTGGAGATCGGCGGCACCGCGGCCGCCGCGGTGATCGACTATGTGCGAACCTTGCGGGAACTCGCGCTCGAAAGCATCCACGGCAACCGCGCGAACGCCCAGCGCGTTTCCGCCGCCCCTTCCGGCCGCGCGCTGGAACTGCTGAACCAGGGTCTCGTCTGGCTCGCCGACAACCTGCGCATTTCCTACGGCGAGGGCGCGCTGCTCGATCTCGCCCGCATGGTCGTGGCCGCCTCCGCCCGCTACCCCCTGCTGATCGGTGGCCGCCCGGTGGGCGCGCTGCCGCAGGATGCCCCGCTGAGCCTGAAATGGCCCCGCTGGCACCCCCCCACCGCGCAAGACCGCAACCTGGACGCCGCCACCCTCACCGCGCTCGTCGGCTCCAAGCTGCTGAGCCGCGACAGCGCGATGCAAACCCTTGCCGCCATCTACGACATCGCCGACCCCGGCGCGGAAGCCGCGCGCATTGCACAGGACCCGCCATGACCGAGACCGACCCGCCACCGGATGAAACAATGGACACGCTGCGCGCCCGCGCCACCGCCCTCGAAGCGCAGTTGCAGGCCACAACGGAAAACGCCGACGCCCGCGTGATCCGCGCCGAGCTGAAGGCCGAGGCCCTGCGCGCCGGCATGATCGACCTGGACGGATTGAAACTCGTCGATCCCGCCGAGGTGAAACTGAACCCCGCCGGCGAGGTGGAGGGTGCCGCCGCCCTGATGGCCAGGCTGAAACGCGCAAAACCCTGGCTGTTCACCACCCCCTCCACCTCCGCCGCCGCCACCGCCCCGCCGGCCCAACCCCCGCGCGCGAAACGCGCCACGGAAATGACGGAAGCCGAATACCGCACCGCCCGCGCCGACCTCCTCCGCCGCCGCTAAGCCCCCCACACCCACACCCCTCCCCGTCACTCCGGCGAAAGCCGGAGTCCAGGGCTCCCGATCTTCCGGAGCACCGCGCCTGGATGCCGGCCTTCGCCGGCATGACGGAAGGGGGGACAACGCCCCCCTTCACCCCACACGAGGACCCAGATGGGCATTCAGAACTTCCCCGCCGCCCTCCAGCCGATCATCCAGCAGGGCTTCCCGGAACGCGAGTTCGAACAGGCGCTGCACTCCCGCCTCGGCTACCGCGCGGTGGCGGACCGGGAGGAATTCGCCGTCGGCATCGGCGAAACCCTCACGAAAACCCGCGCCGGGCTGAAACCCTCCGTCACCACCCCCCTCGCCCCCGCGACCAACACCAATCTGGACAACGGGCTTGCCCCCACGAACTGGGGCGTGGAGCAGTACACGCTCACCATCAACAACTACGCCGCCACCACCGACCTGAACATGGTGACAAGCCGCGTGGGCATCGCCTCCCAGTTCCTGCAAAACGCCTATGCCAACGGCGAACAGGCCGCCCGCAGCCTCGATGAATTGGCCCGCAACGCGCTGTTCGCCCCGTATTTCGGCGGCAACACCCGCGTGCACACCACCCTCGGCGCCGCCGGCCCGGCGGTGGAAGTGGACGATCTGCGCGGCTTCCTCACGGTCTTCGCGAACGGCGTGCAGGTGCCGGTCTCGTCCGCCAACCCCCTCACCGTCAACGTCAACGGCACGGCCTATGTCCTCAACGCCGCCACGCCCGATACGGTGAACGCCTCCTCCGCCCCCGGCGGCATCTCCGGCACGCTCACCTTCGCAACGTCCGTCAGCGTGGCGGACGGCACACAGGGCAACACCGTGCAGGCCGCCACCGCCAGCGCCATCGTCCGCCCCGGCGGGCGGGGCAACACCGCGGCCCTTCAGGCCACCGACACGCTCACCATGTCCGCCCTGCTCGATGCCGTGGCAACGTTGCGGATGAACGCGGTGCCGGAGATCGATGGCGTGTTCAACTGCTATCTCGATCCCGTCTCCGCCCGGCAATTGTTCGCGGACCCGGATTTCCGCCAATTGTTCCAGGGTGCCACCAGCGCGAACCAGGTGTTCCGCCAGGGCATGGTGAACGATTTTCTGGGCCTGCGCTTCGTTCCCACCACGGAAGCCTACGTGCAGACCCACCCCACGCTCGGCGGGGTGCTGGTGCGCCGGCCCATCATCTGCGGCCAGGGCGCGCTGATCGAGGGGGATTTCGCCGGCATGGCCGCCGATGATGTGGCGCCGAAGGATTCCATCGTCACCCTCGTCGATGGCGTCGCCATGGTCACGCGCGAACCGATCGACCGGCTGCAGCAGATCATCGCGCAAAGCTGGTACTGGATCGGCGGGTTCTGCGCGCCCTCGGATGTGATGACGAACCCCACCGTGGTGCCCACCGCCACCAACGCCGCGTTCAAGCGCGCGGTGATGATCGAGCACGCGGGCTGATCCATGGCCATCGGTGCATCGCAGCCGTTCCGCCCCACCGGAACGGCCACCCTGGCGGCCGGCACCAGCCCGGCCGCCACCGCCCTGCAAGGCGGCGGGGATTCGGTGCTGGTGTTCAACAACTCTGCCGCCGTGGCCTTCATCCGTTTCGGCACGGATGAAACGGTGATCGCCACCGCGGCCGACACGCCCATCCCGCCCGGCGGGCGGATGCTGCTGGGGGTGAACGCCCTGGTGCGCACGGCCTCCGCCATCCTCGCCGGCGGCGCCGGCAGCGTGTTCTTCACCCGCGGCGACGGATCGGTGTACTGAAATGGCCTTCACCGATGCGCAGAAGACCGATATCCGCCGCTTCTGCGGCTATCCGGCCTATGGCGCCGGCAACGCCGGGTTCCAGGGCTGGCGCTTCTTCCAGGCCTACGGGCTGATGGAATACCGGCTCGGCAATCTCGCCCCGGCGGAGGAGAGCGTGGTGGGCCAATACCTCGCCACGCTCTACAACCTTGAAAACGCCGTGCCAGGATCGGCGCAGAACCTCGATACGGACCAGGCCGCCGTATGGCAGCGCAACCGCGATGAGGTGAAGGACCGCGCGCGCCTGTTCGACGATTGGCGCCGCCGCCTGTGCGGCTTCCTCGGCCTCCCGCCCGGCCCCGCGCTGGGCGACGGCAGCCTGATGCTGGTGGTGTGATGGACCCGGCGGCATTGAACGACCGGCTGCAACGCGCGCTCGGCCAGGCGGCGCGGCATCTGGGCGGGCCGTACGATGCCTACCGCCCCGCCGGCCCCGCCGCCCCGCTCGCGCCCGCGAACCGCTTCCTCCGCCTGCACGCAAGCTTCTCCGCCGGCGCGCCCGGCTACCGCAAACCCGCCCTGCCCGGCCACCCGCTGTGGTGCGGCCTGTTCGATGCGGCCTATACGCAGCCTGGGGATTATCTGGTGGGTGAGATCGGCACGCTCTTCGTCGCCGCCCAGCCGCCGCTCTCCCCGGTGCTGTGCGTGCTCGCCAACCGCACCCTCTCCTTCACCCGCCCCGCGGCCCCCGCCGCCGCCGGCATCAACGCCTATGGCGGGGATGTGCCTGGATCGGCGCGGCTTTTGTGCAGCGGCTGGCCGGCCAGCGTTGTCGCCGCCGCCAATGCCACGTCCGGCCCCGCGCGCCTGCCCACGGATGCGCCCATGCCCCGCTTCACCGTCCTGCTCCCCGCCGCCTGTGCGAT
>DATKQI010000179.1:0-4027 GCA_035532755.1 Acetobacteraceae bacterium | reverse complement strand
GTCGGCGGAGGAACTGCTGGTCGATCGGGCGCAACTCCTGACGCTGACCGCGCCCGAATTGGCGGTTCTCGTTGGCGGCATGCGCGTGCTGGACGCGAACGCCGGACAGTCCCAACACGGGGTCTTCACGAAGTGGCCGGGGACGCTCACCAACGACTTCTTCGTGAACCTGCTCGACATGGGCACGGTCTGGAAGGCAGCCTCGGAAGCCGAAGACGTGTTCGAGGGTCGCGATCGCACAACGGGCGAACTGAAGTGGACCGGCACCCGTGTGGACCTCGTCTTCGGTTCGAACTCCCAGCTGCGCGCCCTCGCCGAAGCCTATGCATGTGATGGCGCGCAGGAGGCATTCGTGCATGACTTCGTGGCCGCGTGGAACAAGGTGATGAACCTGGATCGCTTCGACCGTGCCTGATTTCGGCGGAAGGGTGTCCGGGCGCAGCTGAAGCCCAGCTGCGCCCGGGCGTCAGGTTCGGGTCAGACCGCAGCCATGCACGCCCTGCGATCATCCGGAGCGCCGGTAAGAAGACACATCATGCACGCCGACCGACCCGGGCAACGGGAATGGCCGTGTCGGCGCGCAGTCGGGGGGCAACAAGCTCGAGCGCCGGGAGATCGCCTGATGAAGCCCATGCTCTCCGTGCTTGACAACCCCCGCCATCCGATCCGCAGTTGAACCAACCTGCCCGGATGAGGGGAGAGCCGGAATGCGCCGATACCTGAACCTTGCCGTCGCGGCGGCGCTCTGCGCGCCGCTTCCCGCTATGGCCGCTTCCGCCGGCGCGGCGATCGCGCAGGGCGGTGTGCCGGCGGCCGGGGTCATGGCCTGCAGCAGTTGCCATGGCGCGGAAGGCCAGGGCAATCCCGCGATCGGGGCGCCGCGGCTCGCGGGGCTCGGCCGGGCCTATATCGTTGAGCAGCTCGACAATTTCGCCACCGGCGCACGCGCCAACCCGATCATGATGCCGATGGCCAAGGGGCTGACGGGCGCGCAGCGCCGGGCCGTCGCAAGCTATTTCAGCGCGATGCCGCGCGCCGTGCCGGCCGGTACGGTTCCGGCTGCCGCGCCGGCCGTTTCCCTCGGCCAGACACTCGCCGAGCGCGGCCGATGGCCGGCGGGGCTGCCGGCCTGCGCCCAGTGCCACGGGCCGAACGGGGTGGGCGTGGGGCCGCGTTTTCCCCCTCTTGCCGGCCTTCCCGCGGCCTACATCGCCGCGCAGCTTGCGGCATGGCAGGCGGGCAAGCGGCCGCCCGGCCCGCTGGGGCTGATGGCCGCGGTCGCGCGAAAGCTCTCGGCGCAGGATATCCAGGCCGTGTCGGCGTATTTCGCCGGCCTTCGCGTCACCCCGGCAAAGGCGGCCAAGCCATGAACTGGATGCCGATGCGAACAGGCGTGCGGGCCGCCGCCCTCGGCCTCATTCTGGCCGCCACGGCCGGGCCCGTTGCCGCAGACCCCGCGTTCCAGCCCCCGGCCGAATCGACGATCCCGAACACTCCGTTCGGCAAAATGGTCCGGCAGGGCGAGGCGATTTTCAGGAACACGGGCACGAACGCCAGGCAGTTCGTCGGCAATGCGCTGTCGTGCAGCAACTGCCATATCGATGGCGGGCGGCTTGCGAACGCCTCGCCGCTCTGGGCCGCCTATGTCGCCTTCCCGGCCTACCGCTCCAAGAACGGCCACGTGAACACGTTCGAGGAACGGATGCAGGGCTGCTTCCGCTTCAGCATGAACGGCAAGGCCCCGCCGCTGGGCAGCAAGGTGCTGGTGGCGCTGGAAAGCTATTCCTTCTGGCTCGCCCATGGCGCGCCGCTCGGCGCGAACATGCCCGGCCGCGGCTATCCGCGCCTGCCGAAGCCGGCGATGGCGCCCGATTACCGGCGGGGTGCGGCGGTATTCGCCCGGCACTGCGCGCTGTGCCACGCGGCCGATGGCGCCGGGCAGTCGGCCGGCGGCAAGGTGGTCTTCCCGCCGCTGTGGGGGCCGAAATCCTACAACTGGGGCGCGGGGATGACCTCGCTGGTGAATGCCGCGGGCTTCATCAAGGCCAACATGCCGCTCGGCCTGGGCAACAGCCTGACGGACCAGCAGGCGTGGGATGTGGCGATGTTCATCGACAGCCACGAACGCCCGCAGGACCCGCGCTACCTCGGCTCCATCGCGAAAACCCGGGCGAAGTTCCACAACTCGCCGTATTCGATGTACGGGCAGACGGTGAACGGCCATCTGGTCGGCACAGGCACGGGCCCGTAGCTCACCCCCGCCGCAGCGCCAGCGGGTCCGGCCGGCGGGCGAGGGCGAGCATGAAGCGGATCGCCGCCACCGCGCACACCGCCCCCGCGCCCGCCACCAGCGCCAGATACAGCCATGGCACGGACAGCAGCGACGGCGGCGGATCGAACACCCCGCTCAACACCTTCACCAGCACCAGGGCCACGGCGAACCCGATCGCGCTGCCCCATACGGCACCGATGCCGACGATCAGCAGCGCCTCGCTCCACAGAAACGCGCCGATCTGCCACGGCTTCGCCCCCAGCGCGGCCAGGATGGTGAAGCCGCGCCGCCGCTCGGCCAGGCCGAGCGCGAGGATCAGCCCCGTCACCCCCGCGATCATCAATACGGCGAATCCCAGCTCCAGCCGCGTCAGCCCCCGCAGATCGACGGAGGTGAGGCTGGAGCCGATCAGCCGCCGCGTCTGCCCCAGCGTGGTGACCCGTACGCCCGGAAGGTGCGCCACCAGCTTGCGCGCCTCCTTCGCCACCACCCCTGGCCGGCCCTGCGTGCGCAGCAGCACCCGCTCCACCGCCGGCACCCCGGTCATCCGCGCGAGATAGGCGGCGTTGGCGACCAGGAAGGAATCCTTGGGCGCGGTGGGGAATTCGCGCGCGATGCCGACGTAGTGGAACGGCACCACGTGGTACTGATGGTCCGCGCCCTGCAGCCGCAGGTTCAGCCGGTCTCCGGGGCGAAGCTGGAAGGTCATTACCGTCTCGGCCGACACCAGCACTCCGTCCGGCCGGGCGGCGAGCCGGCCCAGCGCCTGGCGCGCGGTCGCGCCGGTGAAATAGGCGTCGGACATCGGCGTGGCCCGCCCGATCCCGGCTGGGTCGATCCCGTACATGTCCTGCAGATCGGTGCCGACATAGGCGTAGCGGTGCATCATCGGCTGGGCCGCCGCCACGCCGGGCAGGGCCGCCAGCCGGTGCAGCATGCCCCCCGCCGGCGCGGCCGTCGTGCCGCTCACCGTCACGTCCGCCCCGTTGGTCAGCGCCGCATCCACGCGGGATTGCGCCTTGTAGGTGGTGTCGAACACGGCAGTGGAGATCGCGAAGGCGAAGGCGAGCGCGACCAGCACCACCCCGCGCGCGATCAGGTCCCGCTGGCGGGCGAGGCCGCTCGCCACCACCGGCGCAAGCTCGCCCGCGATCGGCGCCAGCAGCCGTGCAACCCACCTCTGCCCACGGCCGAGGGCAAGGCGCGTCAACCGCATCGCCAGCAGCCCGGCGCCGATCCACAGGCACAGCGGCGCGAGGAAGGCATCGTAATGCACCGCGGTCTGCGGCACGCCCTCGGGCGCCGCAACCACCTGGTAGCCGGTGCCGGCGATCAGCCGGAACGCGATGGCCGCGAGCGCCAGCAGCGCGAGGTCGGCGAACAGGCGCTGCCACAGCGGCGGCGGCCGCCGCGCGGTGCTGCCGCGGGAAGCGGCGACGGTGCTCCATCGCGCCTCCCGCCACGCCGGCAGCAGGATGCCGGCGGCGGCCAGCGCCGCGCCGATCAGGATCGCGATGCCAACCCACGGCAGCGCGGTGGCAAGCGCGCCCACCCGCCACCAGGCCAGCGTGGCCAGCAACGCCAGCACCAGCCCCACCACCATGCCGCCCGCACCGATCGCGCCCGCCTCCACCCCGGCCACCGCAAGCACCTGCGCCGTGGCGGCGCCGCGGGTGCGCAGCAGCGCCGTCTCCCGCCGCCGCCGCGCCGCCCCCGATGCGGCGACCGACAGGGTGAACAACCCCGCCAGCACCA
>DATKQI010000178.1:0-21469 GCA_035532755.1 Acetobacteraceae bacterium | reverse complement strand
GAACCGCCGGCCTTTGACACGGCACGCCCGCGGCCGCTACCGGATGGTGCCATGCACAACACCGCCGTGATCCTGGCCGCCGGCCTCGGAACCCGCATGAAATCGGCGCTGCCGAAGGCGCTGCACCCGATCGCCGGCCGGCCGATGCTGCGCCATCTGCTGGCCGCCTGCGAAGCCGCGTTCGACCGGATCGTGGTCGTGGTCGGGCCGGACATGCCGGCGGTGGCGGAGGCGGCAGCCCCGCACGAGGTGGTGGTCCAGGCCGAGCGGCTGGGCACCGCCCATGCCGCGCTCCAGGCCGCCGCGCTGTTCGGCGGCGGAGACGTCGCGGTGCTGTATGCCGACAATCCGCTGATCCGCCCGGCCACCCTGCGCGCCCTGCTGGCAAGACGCGCGGCCGGCGACGCCGGGCTCGCGCTGCTGGCGATGCGCCCGCCCGACGCCGGCCGCTACGGGCGCGTTCTGTGCGCCGATGGCTACGTGACGCGGATCGTGGAAGCGGCCGACGCGACGGAGGCCGAGCGGGCCGAACCCCTGTGCAACGCCGGCGTGTTGTGCGCCGCCGCCGCCGACATGGCGCGGTGGCTGGCGGCGGTCCGGCCGGACAACGCGAAGGGTGAATACTACCTGACGGATCTGGTGGCGCTGGCAACGGCCGAGGGCGCGCGCGTGGCCGCGGTGGAAGCCCCGTTCGCGGAGTTGCGCGGCATCAATTCCCGCGCCGAGCTGGCGGCGGCCGAAGCCGCGGTGCAGGCGGGGCTGCGCGAGGCCGCGCTGGAGGCCGGCGTGACCATGACCGCGCCGGAGACGGTGTTCCTGAGCTTCGACACCGCCTTCGCCCCGGATGTGACCGTGGGCCCGAACGTGGTGTTCGCCCCCGGCGTGCGGGTGGAAAGCGGTGCGCAGATCCGCGCCTTCAGCCATCTGGAAGGCTGCGTGGTGGGCGAAGGCGCGATTATCGGCCCGTTCGCCCGGCTGCGCCCCGGAACGGCGGTGGGCGCGGGCGCGCATGTGGGCAACTTCGTCGAGCTGAAGGCCGCCACCCTGGGCGCGGGGGCGAAGGCGAACCACCTCGCCTATCTGGGCGACGCCGAGATCGGCGCCGCGGCGAACATCGGCGCCGGCACCATCACCTGCAATTACGACGGCTTCGCCAAGCACCGCACCCGCATCGGCGCCGGCGCCTTCATCGGCTCCAACGCCACGCTGGTCGCCCCGGTCTCGGTCGGCGATGGCGCCTTCGTGGGCGCGGGCAGCGTGATCACCGAGGATGTGGATGCAGATGCGCTGGCGATCGGCCGGGCGCGGCAGGTCGGCAAGCCGGGCCGCGCGGCGGCGTTCCGGGCGGCAAGAGGGAGAAAAGCCTGATGTGCGGCATCATCGGCGTGATCGGCAGCGCCCCGGCGGCCCCCATCCTGCTCGACTCGCTGCGGCGGCTCGAATACCGCGGCTATGACAGCGCGGGCATCGCCACGCTGGTGAACGGCCATATCGAGCGGCGGCGGGCCGAAGGCAAGCTCGCCAACCTCGCCACCGTGCTGGACTGCAGCCCGCTGCCCGGCACCACCGGCATCGGCCACACCCGCTGGGCGACGCACGGCGCCCCGACCGAGGGCAACGCGCACCCGCATTCCACCGCGCGCGTGTCCATCGTGCACAACGGCATCATCGAGAACCACGCCGCCCTGCGCGCCGAGCTGGAAGTGGCCGGGCAGGAATTCAGCACCGAGACCGACACCGAAACCGTGGTCCAGCTCGTCGATCTGCTGCTGCAGCGGGGGATGAGCCCGCAGGAAGCCGCCCAGACCGCCTTCGCCCGGCTGGAAGGCGCCTATGCGCTCGCCATGGTGTTCGCCGGCCATCCGGAGCTGATCATCGGCGCCCAGCACGGCGCGCCGCTGGCCGTGGGATTCGGGGAGGCGGCGATGTTCGTCGGCTCGGACGGACTCGCGCTTGCCCCGCTGACCCGGCGGATCGCCTATCTGCGCGATGGCGACTGGACGGTGGTCACGCGCGCGGGCGCCCGCTTCCTGGATGCCAACGGGGCGGAAGTGGAGCGCGCGGTGAAGCTCACCCGGCTGACCGGAAGCGCCATCGGCAAGGGCAATTTCCGCCACTTCATGGAAAAGGAGCTGCACGAGCACCCGGCCGTGATCGGCGAGGTGCTGCACCGGATGGTCGATCCCGGCACCCGCGCGGTGGCGTTGCCGCCCCTGCCGTTCGACCTCGCGGCGATCGAGCGGGTCTCCATCAGCGCCTGCGGCTCGGCCTTCTACGCCGGGCTTGTGGGCCGGTTCTGGCTGGAAGGCGTCGCGCGCCTGCCCACCGATGCCGATGTAGCGAGCGAATTCCGCTACCGCGCCCCGCCGCTGACGAAGGCCGGGCTCGGCCTGCTGGTCAGCCAGTCCGGCGAAACCGCCGATACGCTGGCCGCCCTGCGCTACATGCGCGGCCAGGGCCAGCAGGTGCTCTCGGTACTGAACGTGCCCGAGAGCAGCATGGCGCGCGAAAGCGACCTCGTGCTGGAGAGCATGGCCGGCCCCGAGATCGGCGTGGCCAGCACGAAGGCGTTCACCGCCCAGCTCACCGTGCTCGCCTGCTTCGCGCTGGCCGCCGGGCGCGCGCGGGGGGTGCTGTCGGCGGCGGAAGAGGCCGCGCTGACCGGCGCGCTGCTGGAGGTGCCCGCCCGCACCGCCGAGGTGCTGGAGCGGGGCGAGGCGATCGCCCGGCTGGCGGCGCGAATCGCCCCGGCGCGGGATGTGCTGTATCTCGGCCGCGGCGGCTGCTTCCCCATCGCCATGGAAGGTGCGTTGAAACTGAAGGAGATCAGCTACATCCACGCCGAGGGCTACGCCGCCGGAGAGATGAAGCACGGCCCGATCGCACTGATCGACGCGGCGGTACCGGTGGTGGCGATCGCCCCCGGCGGGCCGCTGTTCGAGAAGACCGCATCCAATCTGCAGGAAGCCGCCGCGCGCGGCGGCCGGGTGATCGTGTTCTCCGACGCCGCGGGTGCCGCGAAGCTTCGGGGCATCGCCGCCGAAACGGTCGTGCTGCCCGATGTCGATCCGTTCGTCGCGCCCATCCTGTACGCGGTCGCGGTGCAGTTGCTGGCCTATCACGTGGCGGTGCTGAAAGGCACGGATGTGGACCAGCCGCGCAATCTCGCGAAATCCGTCACGGTGGAATGATCACAGCCCCTTGTGCGTGCCGTCGCAGAGCGGCTTGCGGGCGCTGTGCTTGCAGCCGCAGAACCAGACATCGCCGTCCTCCGCCGCCTCGTACTCGATCGGCGTGAACGGGCCATCCGCATGCGAGCCGTCGCAGAACGGCTGGTTCGCGCTGCGGCCGCAGGCGCACCACCAATAGGTCTCGCCCGCCTCCACCGCCACCTTGAAAGGCGCCTTCTGCGCCACCTTCGGATCTTCGCCGGACATCGCATCCCCCCCTGCCGCTCCCCATCCTGGGCGCTCCACGGCCCGTACTTCAAGCCCGCCTGCGGCTGACATCGGCCCGGCCGTTGCCTATGTTCCGCAGACAACCGGCTCAGGAGGACCGTCATGCTGAACCAGCTCGCCACCCTGCCGCTGAAAGACCCCACGCTGCTGCGCCAGGCGAACCATATCGACGGCAAATGGGTCCAGGCCGACAGCGGCAGGACCTTCGCAGTGCGGAATCCCGCCACCGGCGAGATGGTGGGCGAAGTGCCCGCCATGGGCCGGGCCGAAACCCGCCGGGCGATCGAGGCCGCCAACCGCGCCCAGCCCGCGTGGCGGGCGATGCTGGCGAAGGAACGCGCCGCCATCCTCCGCCGCCTGTTCGATCTGATGCTGGCCAATACTGACGACCTCGCCATCATCATGACGGCCGAGCAGGGCAAGCCGCTCACCGAGAGCAAGGGGGAGATCGCCTACGCCGCCAGCTTCATCGAATGGTTCGCCGAGGAGGGCAAGCGCGTCTATGGCGACATCGTACCACAGAATTTGAAGGGTCGCCGGATTCTTGTAACAAAAGAGCCGATCGGGGTGTTCGCCGCCATCACGCCCTGGAATTTCCCCGCCGCCATGATCACCCGCAAGGCCGGCCCCGGCTGGGCGGCCGGGTGCACCGGGGTGATCCGCCCGGCGAGCCAGACCCCCTTCTCCGCCCTCGCCCTCGCCGTGCTGGCCGAACGCGCGGGCATGCCCGCCGGCGTGTGCAACATCATCACCGGCCCCTCCGGCGAGACCGGCGCCGAGATCACCGCGAATCCGCTGGTGCGCAAGCTGTCCTTCACCGGCAGCACCGAGGTGGGCGCGAAACTGCTCGCCCAGTGCGCGCCCACCATCAAGAAGACGAGCATGGAGCTGGGCGGCAACGCGCCGTTCATCGTGTTCGACGATGCCGACCTCGACGCCGCCATCACCGGCGCCATGGCGAGCAAGTTCCGCAACACCGGCCAGACCTGCGTGTGCGCCAACCGCATCCTGGTGCAGAACGGCGTGTACGAAGCCTTCGCCGCCAAGCTGAAAGCCGCCGTGGAGGCGATGAAGGTCGGCAACGGCATGGAGCCCGGCGTGTCGCAAGGCCCGCTGATCAATCCCGACGCGGTGAAGAAGGTGGAGGAGCATATCGCCGATGCGCTCCGGCGCGGCGCGAAGATCCTCACCGGCGGGGCGCGCCACGCGCTCGGCGGCAACTTCTTCCAGCCCACCATCCTGGCCGAAGTGCCCGCCAAGGCGCAGATCTTCCAGGAGGAAACCTTCGGTCCCGTCGCTCCGCTGTTCCGCTTCGAGACCGAGGAGGAAGCGCTCAAGCTCGCCAACGACACCGAATTCGGCCTCGCCGCCTATTTCTACGCCCGCGACATCGGCCGCATCTTCCGCGTGGCGGAGGCGCTGGAATACGGCATCATCGGCATCAACGAGGGCATCATCAGCACCGAGGTCGCTCCGTTCGGCGGCATGAAATCCTCCGGCCTCGGCCGCGAAGGATCGAAATACGGCATCGAGGAATACATCGAGGTGAAATACCTCGCCCTCGGCGGCATCGGCACCTGAGCGGAAGGCCAGGGCAGCGCGCCCTGGCCCATTCTCCTGTTCAGGATCTCCTGTTCAGGCCGCGCCGGCGACGTAGGCGCGCAGGCTGTCCACCTCGTGCTCCTGCGTCATGATGCGCGCCTTCACCACGTCGCCGATGCTGATGATGCCGACGAGCTTGCCCTCGTCCACCACCGGCAGGTGGCGGAAGCGACCGGCCGTCATCATGGTCATCGCTTCGGGCACGGTGGTCGCGGGCGTCGCGGTATGGACCACGCGGGTCATCAACTGGCCAGCGGTCATCTCCAGCGTGCGGGCGCCGTTCGCGGCGAGGCTGCGGACGATGTCCCGCTCGCTCACGATGCCCAGAAGCTGATCGAGCGCATCGCGCACCAGCACCGCGCCGATGCGCTTCTCGCTCAACTTCCGCGTCACGTCGGCGACCGTGGCCGTGGGCCGCACGGCGGCGATGTCGTGGCCCTTGTGCTTCAGAATGGCGGCAACCGTCATCACACATCTCCTTCTGCACGGTGCGGAAGGAACCGGATGCGGCAGGCACGGCATCCGGCTGCCTCTCCGCGAACCGGCCGGGGGGGCCGGCCGGGCATCATGGAATGATCTTGCGCGTCTCGGTTGCAGCAATGCAAATGGCAGACGTGCACCGCAACATGCGCGCCCTGCCCGCATAAAGAGTCTTATTTCCCGGCGGTTGCGGCGGGATCAGCAGGGTGTTGGCTCGAACCGCGTGGATGGCGTCACGAACTCGTCTTGCGCGGCCACGGTGAGGATCTCGCGCGATCCGGCCTCGGCGGTGCGGCGGAGCAGCCCGAAGATGGACGATCCGGCGGCGGCGAGGGCCGCTTTCGTGCTGCCGGTCTGAATCCGGTGGAACAGGAACAGGGCCGCGATGGCATCGCCCGCGCCATTCACCGCCACCGGCAGCCTCGGCGTGCGCAGCAAGTATGTCGCATCCCCCTCGGTCGCCAGCATGTCGAGCGCGTCGGCCGGGGTTTCCGCGGTGACGAGGCTCGTCACCAGCACGACGCGCGGCCCCATCGCCTGCACGGCGCGCACGGCCGCCTTCGCCTGGTCCAGCGTGGCGCACGGCAGGCCGGTGAGCTGCGCAAGCTCGAACTGATTGGGGGTCACGATGTCGGCCGCCGGCACCGCTTGCGCGCGCAGCATCTCCGCGATGCCGGGCCGGACATAGACGCCGGTATCGTCATCCCCGATCACCGGATCGCAGCAGTAGAGCGCGGCCGGGTTGGCGGCACGCACCCGCCGCACCGCATCCAGGATCGCCGCGCCGATGGCCGCATCGCCCATGTAGCCGGACAGCACGGCATCGCAGCCGGGCAGCACCCCGCGCGCGGCGATGCCGGCCACCGTGTCGGCGATCGCGGCCCCGGTGAACACCTGCCCGGTCCAGTCGCCATAGCCGGTGTGGTTGGAGAACTGCACGGTGTTCACCGCCCACACCTCCGCCCCCAGGCGCTGCAGCGGAAACACGGCGGCGGCGTTGCCCACGTGGCCGTAGGACACCCAGGACTGGATGGAGAGGATGTTCACCTCAGGCGGTTCGGCCGCCATCCACCGGCAGCAGCGTGCCGGTGATGAAGCTGGAGGGTTCCTCGGCCAGCCAGACGCAGGCGTTGGCGATGTCTTCCGGCGTGCTCATCCGCCCCAGCGGGATCGTGGCGAGGAATTTCTGCCGGTTCTGCGGCGTGTCCGGCATGCCCATGAACTGCTCCAGCAGCCCGGTCGCGCCGATCACCGGGCAGATCGCGTTCACCCGGATGTTCTCCGGCCCCAGCTCGATCGCCATGGACTGGGTGATGGTGTTCACCGCCCCCTTCGTGCCGTTGTACCACACGAGGCCGGGGCGCGGGCGGATGCCGGCGGTGGAGCTGATGTTGATGAACGATCCGCCCCGTCCCTGCCGGCGCAGCAGCGGCAGCGCAGCCTGCGTCATCAGATAGATCGATTTCACGTTCACCGCGTACACGCGGTCGAACGCCGCTTCGTCCACTTCCAGCACCGGGCCGTTGCGGTGGGTCGTGCCGGCGTTGTTCACCACGATGTCCAGCCCGCCGAAGGCCCGCTCGGCCTCGGCCACGATCGCGCGCACATCCGCCGCGCGCGTGACATCGGCGGTGACGGCCACCGCCGTCTTGCCGATCTCGGCCGCGATGCGCTTCGCCCCGTCGGCGTTCATGTCGGCCACCACCACGCGCGCGCCCTCGGCGGCAAAGCGGCGGGCGATGCCGGCGCCGAAGCCGCCGGCCGCCCCGGTGACGATGGCGATCCTGTCCTGAAGCCGCATGCGCGTTCCCCCGTTTTGCGGCGCGGAACGCTAGGGGGCCCGGGCGAGGCGGTCAACGCAGGTTGCCACACGCCGCCACCGCCGCCATATCGCAACGCGATCCCGCCCCATGACGCCCCCGCCCGTGAAAGGTGCCCGCATGTCCTCCCACACCCCGCTGCTGTTCCAGCCTGTTCATTTCCGCGGGGTGACCGCGCGCAACCGCATCGTGGTCTCGCCCATGTGCCAGTACAGCGCCACCGACGGGCTGGGCGACGACTGGCACGTGCAGCATCTCGGTGCCCGGGCCCTGGGCGGGGCCGGCATCGTGTTCACCGAGGCCACGCATGTCTCGTCGGTGGGGCGCATCACCTCGCGCTGTCTCGGGCTGTGGAATGCCACGCACCAGGCATTGCTGGCCCGCGTGGCCGCGATCATCGTCCGCGGCGGGGCGGTGCCGGGCATCCAGCTCGCCCACGCCGGGCGCAAGGCGAGCAGCGCGCCGCCGTGGGAAGGCGGCAGGCCGATCCGGCCGGATGCCGGCGGCTGGCTGCCGCTCGCCCCCAGCGCGGTGCCCTTCGCCGAGGATGGGCTGCCCCCGCATGCGCTGTCGGTGGCCGAGATCGGCGGCATCGCCGGTGAGTTCGCCGCCAGCGCGCGCATGGCGCGCGAGGCCGGGTTCAAGGTGGCGGAGATCCACGCCGCGCACGGCTATCTGCTGCATTCCTTCCTTTCGCCGCTCTCCAACCACCGCAACGACGCCTATGGCGGGGACCTCGCCGGCCGGGCGCGGGCGTTGATGGAGGTGATCGACGCGGTGCGCGGCGAATGGCCGGCCGATCTGCCGCTGTTCGTCCGCATCTCCTGCACCGACTGGGTGGAGGGCGGGCTGATGGCCGACGATGCCGTGGCGATCGGGCGGATGCTGAAGGCGCGCGGCGATGTCGATCTGATCGACTGCTCCTCCGGCGGGGCCTCGCCGCGCCAGGCCATCCCCTCCCTGCATCCCGGCTACCAGGTGCCGTTCGCCGAGCGGGTGCGCGCCGAGGCCGGCATCGCGACCGGCGCGGTGGGGCTGATCCGCGAGGCGGAGCATGCCGCCGAGATCGTGGCGAACGGCCGCGCCGACCTCGTCTTCGTCGCCCGGGCGGTGCTGGCGGACCCCGCCTGGCCGCTGCGCGTGGCGGCGAAGCTGGGGGTGAAGCCCGAGCTGCCGCCGCAGTACCAGCGCAGCCTGCTTGCGGCGTGAGGCCGGGCCGGGCTATACGCCCGTTTTCGCGCGGCCGGTCGGGATCGGCGGCGCCAGCAGGAGTGCGACCATGAAGACGGGCATCCACCCCGAATACCACACCATCAACATCATCATGACCGATGGGACCGAATTCACCACCCGCTCCTGCTACGGCAAGGAAGGCGACACGCTGCGGCTGGACATCGACCCGAAATCCCACCCCGCCTGGACCGGCCAGCAGCGGATCATGGATACCGGCGGCCAGGTGGCGAAGTTCAACAAGCGCTTCGCCGGCATCGGCACGAAGAAGGCGGGCTGAGCCCCCTTTTCCCACCTCACCGCCACGCGCATGCCACAGGCGCCGCCGCCCCTTGAACCGGGCGGCGGCGCTTTCCATTTCTGGTCCGTCCAGGGCGCCCGTGCGGGCCCTGGGGCGTGAACAAGCCGGCCCATCGGGCGGCTCAACCCGAACCTTGCTCCTGAAGGAGGTTTTCCATGTCTTACGATTTTGCCCCGCTGTTCCGCAGTGCGATCGGTTTCGACCGGCTCGCGAACCTCGTGGACAGCATGCACGACGCGGCCGTGCCGTCCTACCCGCCCTACAACATCGAGAAGACCGGCGAGGAGTCCTACCGCCTGACCATGGCGGTGGCGGGCTTCGGGACCGAAGATCTCGAGATCACGGTGCGGGAGAACACGCTGCTGATCGCCGGCCGGGTGAAGCCCGAAACGCAGACCCCGGCTTCCGCCGTGCTGTATCGCGGCATCGCCGGCCGCGCGTTCGAGCGGCGCTTCGCGCTCGCCGACCATATGGTGGTCGAGGGCGCGGACCTGCAGAACGGCCTGCTGCATGTCGGCCTGAAGCGGGTGGTGCCGGAAGCGCTGAAGCCGCGCCGCATCGCCGTGGGCAGCGGCGCGGCCGCGATCGCGAACGACGCCGCGGTGAGCCGCGCCGCCTGACGCCGCGCGGCTGTCCGCGCGACCCTGGGAGGGAGCCGGAGCGATCCGGCTCCCTTTTCCCGTCATTCCGGGCGCCGGAAGAAGGCGTCCGCCGCGTTCAGGTGGCTCCGCTTGCGGGCGATATCGGCCTCCACCCGGCCGATTTCGTCGTGCAGTTCCTGGATGTAGGCGTGCAGCTCGTCGATGCCGAGCGCATCGAGCCGCAGCGGCTCCAGCCGGCGGCGCTTCGGCGGCGGTGTGTCATCCGGTTCGATCATGGCTTACCCCCTCTGCACGCTCTTGACCCGCCATGGCGCCGCGGGCCATATCCCCGACAATCCCCGGGTTCGTACCCGCCCACCCTCGGCGACCGCAAGACAGGGCGCGAGGATAGCAGGTGTTAATGCCATGACGATGCCACTGATGCCCAAGGCCACCGCCGTGTGGCTGATCGACAAGACCGCCCTGACGTTCACCCAGATCGCGGAATTCTGCGGCATGCACCCCCTGGAGGTGCAGGCCATCGCCGACGGCGAGGTGGCCCAGGGCATCGTGGGCTACGATCCGGTCGCCAACAACCAGCTCACCGCCGAGGAGATCCGCCGCTGCGAGGCCGATCCGGAGGCGCGGCTGCACCTGTCGGCCAACACCCTGCCGCAGCCCAAGCGCGGCCGCGGCGCCCACTACACCCCGGTTGCCAAGCGCAACGACCGGCCGGACGCCATCGCCTTCCTGCTGCGCAACTACCCGCAGTTGAGCGAGGCGCAGGTGGGCAAGCTGCTCGGCACCACCAAGGACACCATCCAGAAGGTGCGCGAGCGCACCCACTGGAACAGCGCCAACATCAAGCCGCGCGACCCCATCATCCTCGGCCTGTGCAAGCAGAGCGACCTGAACGACATGATCGCCCAGGCCAATGACCGCCTGACCCGCGAGGGCCACGCCGTTCCGCCGCCCCCCGCGCCGCCGGAGGCCGAAGAAGCCGCCTGACGATGGCGAAACAAGCGGGGGCGATGCGGGCAGGCTTTGACGGGGTCAGTTGGGGATGGAGCGGGTTCGCAGGCGTTCCATTTCTTCCTTGAGCCGCAGTTTCTCGACCTTGAGGCGTGCCAGCGCGGCGGTGTCGGGGCGGGGGCGGTTGTCTTCCGCGGCGATTCGCGTCTCCAGGCTGGCGTGACGGTCCTTCAGGGATTCGATTCGGGACTGCAGGCTCATGGTGCCTCCTTGGCCGTGATCGTTCCTTTGCGCAGGGACCGGGCCGGAGCGGCACCCGCCCCTTCGCCACAAAACGGTAACCCCAACCTGCCCTGGAATCCATCCGAATCGACGGCGTGGGAAGACTCCGCGGGAGTAGGATCAACCGGCTCGATCGTGTTATGCACCGATCATGCTGAGTGACAGGGATTCCTTGCTGCGCAAGCTGCACGAACTGCGCAGCGAGCACCGTGACCTCGATACCGTGATCGCGCGGCTTGCGGATCAGGGCCCGATAGACCAGTTGCAGCTTCAGCGGCTGAAGAAGCGGAAGCTGATGCTGAAGGACGAGGTCGCCTGGCTGGAAAGCCGGCTGATCCCCGACAGCATCGCCTGACCATGGCCCATTCCCAACCCGCCGCGCTGGTCGGCATCATCATGGGCAGCCAGTCCGACTGGCCGACGCTGCGCCACGCGGCGGAGATGCTTGCAACGCTCGCCGTGCCGCACGAGGTGCGGATCGTCTCCGCGCATCGCACCCCGGACCGGCTGGCTACCTATGCGAAGGCGGCGCGCGGGCGGGGGCTGCGGGTGCTGATCGCCGGTGCCGGCGGGGCGGCGCATCTGCCCGGCATGTGCGCGGCGTTCACGCCGTTGCCTGTGCTGGGGGTGCCGGTGGAATCCCATATGCTCAAGGGGTTGGACAGCCTTCTGTCGATCGTGCAGATGCCGGCGGGGGTGCCGGTGGGCACGCTCGCCATCGGCCGGGCCGGTGCGGTGAACGCCGCCCTGCTGGCCGCCGCCATGATCGCCACCACCGATGCCGCGCTGGCCGACCGGCTCGATGCCTGGCGGGCCGCACAGACCGACTCCGTTCCCGAGGCTCCCGACCCCGCATGACATCGTTTCCGCTGCCGCCGAACGCCACCATCGGCATCGTGGGGGGCGGCCAGCTCGGCCGCATGTCCGCGCTTGCCGCCGCACGGCTGGGCTATCGCTGCCACATCCTCACGCCGGAGACGGACAGCCCGGCCGCGCAGGTCTCGGCCGGCGTGACTTTGGGCGACTATGAAGACCCCGCCGCCCTGCGCAGCTTCGCCGCGTGCGTGGATGTCATCACCTTCGAATTCGAGAATATCAGCGCCGAAGGCCTCGATCTGCTCGCTTCATTGAAGCCGGTGCGGCCGTCGCCTTTGGTGCTGCGGATCAGCCAGGACCGGATCGCGGAGAAGAGCTTCCTCAACGGCGTGGGCGTGCCCACCGCGCCCTGGGCCGCGGTGGAAAGCCTGGAGGACCTGACGGCCGCCATGGCCCGCGTCGGCCTTCCGGCGGTGCTGAAAACCACCCGCCTTGGCTATGACGGCAAGGGACAGGCGCTCCTGCACACGCCTGAGGAAGCCGCGGCCGCCTTCGCGGAACTGGCGCCCAAGCCATTGATCCTGGAGGGCTTCATCGATTTCGCCGCCGAGATCTCCGTGGTGGTGGCACGCGGCGCCGATGGCGCGATGGCGGCGTTCGACGCGGTGGAGAACCGCCATCGGGACCATATCCTGGACCTCACGCTCGCCCCCGCGCGGGTCAGCGAGGCCGTGGCGACTCAGGCGCAGACGATGGCGCGGCGTGTGGCGGACGGGCTCGATCTGGTGGGGCTGCTGGCCGTGGAGATGTTCCTGGGCCGGGAGGGGCAGGTGCTCGCCAACGAGATCGCCCCGCGTCCGCACAACTCCGGGCACTGGACCATCGACGCCTGCCCGGCGAGCCAGTTCGAGATGCATGTCCGTGCCGTCGCCGGCCTGCCGCTGCCGCCGGCGACGCGGCATTCCGATGCGGTGATGAAGAACCTCGTCGGCCCGGCGGAGGCGGCCTTGTGGCCGCGGATCGTCGCCGAACCGGGGCTGATCCCGCATCTTTACGGCAAGGCGGAGGCGCGGCCCGGCCGCAAGATGGGGCACGTGACGCGGCTGTTCCCGCGCGGCGCCCTGCCGGGCGATTTCGGCATCGCCGATGCGCTGGGGCCGATCGCGCCCACATGATGCCGCGCAGATGCGAGAAACGATGATGCAGATCGAGCAGAGCGTGTTGGACAACGGGCTGCGGGTGCTGACCGCACGGCTGCCCGGCTTCGAATCCGCCGCGGTCGCCGCTTTCGTTCATGCCGGATCGCGCTACGAGGCCGAGGCGAACGGCGGGGTGGCGCATTTCCTCGAACACATGGCGTTCAAGGGCACGCGAAGCCGCTCGGCCTTGCAGATCGCCACCGAGATCGAATGCCTCGGCGCCAGCGTGAACGCCTACACCTCGCGCGACGTGACGGCCTATTACGTCACCGGCCTCGGCAGCACGGTGCCGAGCGCGGTCGCCATCCTGGGCGATGTGCTGACCGCATCGGTGTTCGACCCGGCCGAGATCGCCACCGAGAAGGGCGTGATCCTGCAGGAGATCAAGCGCCATTCCGACAACCCCTCCGGCGTGGCCTCCGACGGGTTCAGCCGCATCGCCTTCCCGGACCAGCCGCTGGGCCGGCCGATCCTGGGCGCACCGCAAGTCGTCGCCGCGCTGGATCGCGCGGACCTCGCCGCTTTCGTCGGGCGGCATTATTTCGCGCGCAACATGGTGGTGGTCGGCGCGGGCAATATCGACCATGCGGCCTTCGCCGATCTGGTCGCCCGGCATTTCTCCGCCCTGCCCGCCGGCGCCGAGCCGGCGCCCCCTGCCCCCGCCACCTATGTCGGCGGCTTTTTCCGCGACACCGAGCGCGATTTCCAGCAGGTGACGATGCTGCTCGGCTTCGGTTCGGTGCCGGACACCGACCCGGCCGTGCATGCCCATGGCCTGCTGGCCGCCGCACTGGGCGGGGGGATGTCCTCGCCGCTGTTCCAGCAGGTGCGGGAGAAGCGCGGGCTGGTCTACGCGGTGCAATCCTGGTCCGAGCACGGGCCCGATTTCGGCCTGCTCAGCGTCTATGCCGGCACCACCGCCGAGCATGTGGCCGAGGTGCTGCGGGTGACCTGCGGCGAGATCGCCGGCGCCGCGCGGCAGATCGACGAGGCCGACCTGATGCGCGCGCGGAACGGGAGGCTGGTCCAGCTCGCGACCGCGCGGGAAAGCCCGTTCGGCATCGCCCGCGGCATCGCCTGGTCGCTGTTCACCTTCGGGCGCATCGTCATGCCCGAGGAATTGATGGAGCAGGTCCGCGCCGTCAGCCTCGACGATGTGCGCGACGCCGCCGGGGCCATCATCGCCACGCCTCCCACCCTGTCCCTGGTGGGGCCGGTGACCGATGCCGATCCTCTCGCCCTGGTCCGTTCCGCCCTATGCCCGTGACCTGAGGACCGTGTCGATCTCGGTGAGGAATCGCGCGATGCCGATCGGCTTCGTCAGATAGTCGGTGAAGCCCGCCGCCATGCCGCGCTCCACCTCGCTCGGCATGGCGGCCGCGGTGAGCGCGATGACCGGGATGTCCGCGGTGCGCGCATCGTTGCGCAGCGCGCGCAGCACATCGAAGCCATCCATGTCCGGCAGGTCGATATCGAGGACGACGATGTCCGGCCGATGCTTCCCGGCGAGATGGAGGCCGGATCGCGCGTCGATCGCGACCAGCAGGCTCGCGCTCGGGAGCAGGCGGACGACACCGCGCATGAGTTCGACGTTCGAGATGTCGTCTTCGATATAGAGCAGCGTGCAGGCCCGGGAGGAAAGCGGCAGCAGCGCCGTGGCGACATCCTCCGGCCCGCCTTCGGACGCGGGCGGCAGAGGGGCTGCCGGAAGTTCCACGACGAAGGTGCTGCCGGCACCGGGCACGCTGTGCAAGGTGATGGCTCCGTTCATCATCCGGACGAGGCGTTGTGCGATGGCGAGGCCGATGCCGGTGCCCTCCACAGGCCCGTTTTCGGCCCCCAGGCGATTGAACGGCTGGAACAGATCGGCCTGCCGCTCCGGCGGGATGCCTGGTCCTGTATCAATCACCGCCACGCAGACGGTCCCCGGCCGCCCAGGCTGCGCCCGCAGCAGGGCGCTGCCGCCCATACGATTGTACTTGATCGCGTTGGAGCCGAGATTCATCGCCACCTGGATCAGCCGGGTCCGGTCCGCGAAGGCGGCCAGATCCCCGCCGCCACGGTCCACAGCCAGCGTGACCCCGGCCGCCTCCGCGGCCGGCCGAAGTGCTGCGGATACCTCTTCCAGAACGGGGCGGAGCCGGACCTGGTCGATCAGCAGGCGCAGCGTCCCGCTTTCGATCCGGGTGAGTTCCAGCACATCGTTGATGAGCGAGAGCAGATGGGCGGCGGCGGCCTGGATCTGGCCGATGTAGCCGGCCTGCTCGGTACGAGGCGCATCCTTCGCGCCGATCTCGAGAAGCTGGGCGAATCCAAGCACGGAGTTGAGCGGCGTGCGCAGTTCGTGGCTCATGTTCGCGAGAAAGGCGGATTTCGCCCGGCTGGCCGCCACCGCATGGTCCTTTTCGCGTTCGGCGCGGGCGCGGGCGTTCCTGAGTTCGGCGGTGGAGGCGATCTCCGCGGCGTAGAATCGTGAAATGATCGCGACGAAGACGATGGCGCAGAACACCGAAAGAATGCCGACATCGGCCAGCGCGGACAGCGGGACATGCCGGGGGAAGGAATGCCCGGAGGCATAGATGCCGAAAAACGCAGCCAGGTAGAATGCCAGCAGGGCGAAGATGCCGGCCCGCAGCCGCGGATGCGGGCCGAAGTAGAACAGCGCCACCAGCGGGACCGTGAGCAACCAGCAGAGAAATGGAGAGCTGACGCCGCCGTATTCGTAAGATCCGAACAGGATCACGAAGATCAGGTTCTGGATCTTGATGTACGACAGCAAGGCCAGCCGGCCGGTGTATCGGAGCAGGAAGGGAAACGCGAAGAATGCCGTCAACGATCCGGCGATGATCCAGAAATAGCCGCCCGGCGCGGGATCGATGACGTAGAGATAGGCGGCGAGGCAATAGCCCAGCGGCGGGCCGAACAGATTGGCGAAAACGAATATCCGTGCCCTGCGGAGCATGTCCGCGTTCGTGCGCAACGACGGGGGCACGAACCAGTCGAGAAATATTTGCAGCGAAGGCGCCATGGGCATCGCGCACAGTGTGACCGATCGACGCCTGCCGGGAAAGAAGGGCTATCGATCGATCCGGTAGCCGAGCCGGTCGATGACCGGTTCCAGGATCGGGATGACGGGTGCGAGCTGCTCCAGATACGCGCGGTAGCGGTAGCGGGACCGGTCGTAGAGCCTTTCCGCCACCTGCGCGTAGCTTGCCGTGCGTGCGTAGCGGCGGTTTTCATGGAAATTCAGGCAGTTTTCGTCGAACGGGGCGCCGATGAAATCCAGCATCCGGCGCACGCTGCCGGCCTGGTCGGCCACGATGTCCTCGTAGCGGATCGGCAGGTAGCGCAGGGTCAGCTCGGCCCGGTAGTGCTCCACCAGTTCCATCACCAGCACGTAGTGCCGGGCGATCGTCTCCAGCGCGTAGGCGCAGTGGAAGCCGTGCGTCAGCAGGTTGGAGAACACCGACAGCACCACATCGAGCGGGTGGCGCAACACATGGATCATCGGCGCGGCGGGGAACAGCAGGGAGATCAGCCCCAGATGCGTCTCGTTCAACGGCATCTTGTCGGTGAACCATGCCACCTCCGGCGCCAGGATGCCGCTCTGGCGGGTGCGTTGCAGGTAGTAGTCGCGCAGGTTGTCGAGCCCGTCGCGCTGGTCGGCGAGCCACAGGTCGGCGAGCGCGTCGGGGTAGGTCAGCGGGCTGGCCAGCATGCGGGGCATCAGGCCGGTGATGTCGTTGATGAAGGGCAGTTCGTCGCCGGCGGCGATGGCGGGGTGGGCGGAGAGCGTCTGTTCCACCATGGTGGTGCCGGAGCGCGGGAAGCCGAGGATGAATACCGGCTGCGGCCCTTCCGCGAGGTTCGCGCGCGGCATCAGGCGCATGCGCCCGCCGGTGAAGAAGCCTTTCAGCCGTGCCGCCAGCGCATCCGCCTGCGGTGCGGCATAGGCCTGGCCGGTCAGCTCCCGCAGGCGCTGCTTGCCTTGGGTGAACAGGGCGAAGGCCTCGCCGTGGCGCCCCATGCGGTCGAGCAGCCGGCCTTTCTCCAGCAGTTCGCCAGGGCCGAGCGCCACGCCATCGGCGCCCGCCATTGCCTCCAGCGTGGCGAGTGCCGCGTCGTACCGCTCCATGCGCCCCTGCACGACCGCCCTGGTGAGCTGTACGCTGGGGTTTGCGGGCGCGACACGGGCCGCACGCTCCAGCAGGTCGGCGGCGGCCGGGAAGTTGCGGTCGGCTTCCTCCGTCTGCGCCCAGCCGAGCAGGGTTTGCAGCACATCCGGCGCGGCGGCGGCCGATTCCTCGTACAGCACGCGCGCCTCCGCCATCCTTCCCTGGTTCTTCAGGTTCCAGGCGAGGTTGGCGAGCAGGATCGGGTCTCGCCGGCCGGACAGTTCCAGCACACGGCGGTAGTGGTATTCGCCGAACTGCGGGCGGTTCTGCTCGGTCAGCACGATGCCCATGAGGTTGTGCGCCTGCGGCTCGGCGGGGCGGATGCGCACGGCGTTGCGGGCGTGGATCTCGGCTTCGGGCAGCTTGCCCTGGTGGAACAGCAGCAGTGTCAGCTCGTTGGTCGCGGTGAAATCGTTGGGGTCGATCGCGACGATCCGGCGCAGCAGCGCCTCGACTGCGCGCGCCGCACCCTGGGCGCGGCGGATGCGATACAGCGTTGCCAGCGCACCGACATGGGTGGGGGCGAGTTCCAGTACATCGAGGCAGAGCGGCTCGGCCTCCGCGTTCGCGCCGCGCTCCACGGCCTCGGCGGCACGCTGCGCCAGGGGCTGCAGATGCCGCGCCGCCGCGGCCGGCAGCGGCCCCGCGGTGGACAGATCGAACCGGCAGCAGCGGACCGCGCGCAACCCGCTGCCACAGTCGCACAGACCCTGTCCGCTCATCGCTCCCCCCGGCCTGCCTCCAGGGCAGGCCCTCGTGCAGCCCGGACAGCACCTGGCCGGTAGGGCGGCATGATGGAGCGAACAGGGTGCAACGTTAAGCGCCCATCAACGCGGCCCCAGCAGCGCGGCGATGCGATCAGGGTCCAGCGTGATTCCGTGGTTCAGCGGGCCATGGCCGCCACCCAGCTCCGGGGCTGATGCGATCGCCGCGGCAACGAAGGCATGGGCCCGCCGCACCGCATCCCGCAACGTCAGCCGCTGCGCCAGCCCCGCCGCCACCGCACTGGCCAGGGTGCAGCCGGTGCCATGGGTATGGCGCGTGACGACGCGGGGGGATTCGAATGTCTCGACACCGTTTTCGGTTGCCAGGACGTCCATGACCGTTTCGCCCGGCAGGTGGCCACCCTTCAGCAGCACCGCCGGAACGCCCAGAGTGCGCAACACCCGTGCAGCTTCGATCATTCCGTTCCGGTCGGCGATGCGCAGGCCGGCCAGCACCTCGGCCTCCGGGACGTTCGGCGTGAGCACCGCGGCCAGCGGCAGCAGGCTGCGCTTCAGCTCGGCGATGCCGTCCGCCGCCAGCAGAGACGCCCCGCCTTTCGCGACCATCACCGGATCGATCACCAGGGGAATGTCGGGCGCGCGCGCCGCCAGCACCGCGGCCACGGCAGCGATCATCGGGGCATCGACCAGCATGCCGGTCTTCACCGCATCCGCGCCGATATCGGCCAGCGCCAATTCCATCTGCCGGCGCACGAAATCCGCGGGCACCGGATGCACCGCCTGCACGCCATGAGTATCCTGAGCCGTGAGCGCGGTGAGCGCGGTCATCGCATAGGCATCGAGCGCGGCGATGGTCTTGATGTCGGCCTGGATGCCCGCCCCGCCGCCGGAATCGGAACCAGCGACCACCAGCACGCGGCCGTGCATCAATCGCCCGCCCGGGCCTGCGCCACTCCGGCGATCGTCTCGCACAGATCATGGACGATCCGCGCGACCAGCGCCTCGTCCTCCGCTTCCGCCATCACCCGCACCACCGGTTCGGTGCCGCTTTCGCGGATCAGCAGCCGGCCGGTGGCGGCGAGCGTGGCCTCCGCCGCGCCGATCGCCGCCTTCACGCCGGCATGGGCGAGCGGCGAGGCGCCGGTGAACCGCACGCTGCGCAGCATTTGCGGCAGCGGGCGGAACACGCGGCACACCTCGCTCGCCGGCCGGGCAAGCCGCACGATCACCGCCAGCACCTGCAAAGCCGCCACCAGCCCGTCCCCGGTGGTGGCAAAATCCGACAGGATCACGTGGCCCGATTGTTCGCCGCCGACATTGATGCCGAGTGCGCGCATCCGCTCCGCCACGTAGCGATCGCCGACCCGGCTGCGGTGGAAATCGAGCCCCAGCCCCTCCGCGAAACGCTGCAAGCCAAGGTTGGACATCACCGTGGCGACCACGCCGCCGCCGGTCAGCCGTTCGGTCTGCGTCCAGGAGCGGGCGATGAGCGCCAGGATCTGGTCGCCATCGACCAGCTCGCCATGCTCATCGACCAGGATCAGCCGATCCGCGTCGCCATCCAGCGCGATGCCGAGGTCGGCGGCATGTTCCACCACCTGCGCACACAGATGTTCCGGCACCGTGGAGCCGCAGCCGCGGTTGATGTTGAAGCCATCCGGCGCCACCCCCACCGGCACCACGTTCGCACCCAGTTCCCACAGCACGGTGGGGGCCACGCGATAGGCCGCGCCATGGGCGCAATCCACGACGATCTTCAGCCCGTCCAGCCGCAACCCGCGCGGAAAAGTGGCCTTCGCCCCCTCGATATAGCGCCCGGCCGCGTCGTTCAGGCGGGAGGCCCGGCCAAGGGCGGTGGGTTTGGCGAGACGGGAAGAAATGTCGGACCGCATCAGCGCCTCGATCGCGGCCTCCGTCTCGTCCGACAGCTTGAATCCGTCCGGGCCGAACAGCTTGATGCCGTTGTCCTCGAACGGGTTGTGGGAGGCCGAGATCATCACCCCCAGATCGGCCCGCAGGCTGCGGGTGAGCATGGCGATGGCAGGCGTAGGCAGCGGCCCGGCCAAGGTCACGTCCATCCCCGCGCCGGTGAAGCCCGCAGTCAGCGCCGGTTCGATCATGTAGCCCGACAGCCGTGTGTCCTTGCCGATGATCACCCGGTGGCGATGGCTGCCGCGGGTGAACATCAGCCCCGCCGCCTGGCCGAGCCGCAGGGCCGTTTCGGCCGTCATCGGGTCCGTGTTCGCGGTGCCGCGGATGCCGTCGGTGCCGAACAGGCGGCGGGTGGACGCCATGGCGGCGCCGGTCGAAATCTCGTTCATGCCGGCATGTAGCTCCCTTGGCCGCCCGCGGCCAAGCCTGCCGCCGGCACCACCCCGGCCAGGGCGTGCCAGACCCGCGCCGCCTGGACCGTCGCCGCCACATCGTGCACGCGCAGCACCCTTGCCCCATGGGCCAATGCAAACAGACCCGCGGCCAGCGAACCGGGCCCGCGCGCGGCCGGGTCCGGCTGGCCGGAAAGCTGCCCGATGAAGCGCTTGCGCGACACGCCCGCGACGATCTCACAGCCCAGCGTGCGCAGCTCCGCCAGCCCCCGCAGCAGCGTCACGTTCTGCGCGCCGGTCTTGGCGAAGCCGATGCCGGGATCGAGCGCGATCCGGTCCGGCGCGATCCCCGCCGCCAGGGCCGCCGCGAGCAGCGTGGCAAGCTCGGCGCGCACCTCCGCCACCACATCGTCGTAGATGGCCAGTTCCCCCATTGTCTGCGGATCGCCGCGCATGTGCATCAGCACGACCGGGCAGCCCCGGGCCGCCACCAGTGCCGCCGCGTCCGGGTCGTGCGTGAGGCCCGAAATGTCGTTGACGATCCAGGCGCCGCTGTCCAGCGCCGCGGCCATGGTGGACGCGTTGCGGGTATCCACGGAGATCACGGCCCCGGCTGCAGCGAGCGCACGAACCGCCGGCAGGATGCGATCCTGTTCGACTTCGGGCGGCACCGGCGCGGCGCGCGGGCGCGTGCTCTCCCCGCCGATGTCGATGATGTCCGCGCCGTCCGCCATCATGGCCAGACCGGCGGCAATGCCCGCCGCGCCCGCATGGCGACCGCCATCGCTGAAGCTGTCCGGGGTGAGGTTCAGCACCCCCATCACCAGCGGCCGGTCTGCGGGCAGACCGGCCCAGCCGCAGCCTGCCGGCGCCAAGTTCAGCCCGGCTGCGGGGCCGGCCCAAGCCCGGGGCCGGCCGGCGGTGCCGCTGGCCGGCCAGCCGGCGGCACCGAGGCACGGCGGTTCTCGGGCGCCGGTTCGTCCACCACCTTGCGGATGACCGGCTCGCCGCGCAGCACGGTGCGTATCTCCTCGCCCGACAGCGTTTCGTATTCCAGCAAGCCCTTGGCCAGCCGGTTCAGCTCCTCGATGTTCTCGGTCAGGATCTGGTGCGCCTTGACATAGGCGCGGTCGATGATGCCCTTGATCTCGCTGTCGATCTCGCGCGCCGTCGCCTCCGACACGTTCTTGTGCTGGGTGACGGAGTGGCCGAGGAACACCTCCTGCCCGTTGTCGCCATAGGCGATCATGCCGAGCTTGTCGCTCATGCCCCATTCGCTGACCATGCGCCGCGCCTGGTCGGTCGCCATCTTGATGTCCCCGGCCGCGCCGTTGGACACATGGTCGGCGCCGAAGATGATCTCCTCCGCCGCCCGGCCGCCCATCGCCAGGGTCAGTTCGGCCAGCAGCTTGGAGCGGCTCTTGGAATAGCGATCGCCTTCCGGCAGGCTCATCACCATGCCCAGCGCGCGGCCGCGCGGGATGATGGTCGCCTTGTGCACCGG
>DATKQI010000177.1:0-2854 GCA_035532755.1 Acetobacteraceae bacterium | reverse complement strand
CGGGCTGTCGAACAGCGCCAGCCCGTCGTCGGTGACCAGGCAGGGCACCTTCGACAGCGGGTTGTCGGCCAGCAGGTCGGGCGGGGAGACGTGGGGGTTGGTGGCCATGCGCTCGATGCGGTCATCGAGGCCGCGGGTGATGGCACAGGCCATCACCTTGCGGACATAGGGGCTGGTCGGCGAGTAGTAGAGTTTCACGGCCTCATCCTCGGAAATTGTCTTTCTGCGCGCGCAGGGCCCCCAGGGTCTGGGCATCCGGCGCGCGCAGGAAGGGATTCGTTTCCAGCTCCTCGCCCAGGCTTACGGGCACCGTCGGCCGCCCGGCGGCGCGCAGGGCCGTGACCGTGGCGGCGCGGGCGCGCAGCGCTGCGTTGTCCGGATCGACATGCAGGGCGAAGCGTGCGTTCGATTCGGTATATTCATGCCCGCAGCAGATCCGCGTATCCGGCGGCAGGGCCGCGAGGCGGCGGAGGCTGGCGAACATGTCCGCCGCACTTCCCTCGAACAGCCGGCCGCAGCCCAGGCTGAACAGCGTGTCGCCGCAGGCAAGAAGGCCGCCGTCGGGGAAGAAGAAGGCGACATGCCCGACCGTGTGCCCCGGCGTGTCGATCACCTGCCCGGCGGCATGGCCCACCGCGATGGTCTCGCCCGGGCGCAAGGCGTGGTCGAGCGCGGGCAGCCGGTGCGCGTCCGCCGCCGCGCCGGCCACCTTGCAGCCGAACCGGGCGCGCAGCGCATCGGTTCCGGCGACATGGTCGGCGTGGTGGTGCGTCAGCAGGATCAGGTCGAGCCGCCGGCCGGCCGCCATCACCGCCGCCTCCGCCGCGTCCGCATCCGGCGGATCGACCAGCGCGGTCGCGCCGGACCCCGCCTCCTGCAGCAGCCAGGCATAGTTGTCGGTGAGCATGGGAACCGGGGTCGCGCGCAGCATCATCACCTCGTGTAACATAATCCGTTCGGGCCGCCATCGGGCGGAAATGCCCCGGCGATGCTATATAAGGCGGCCATGGCCACGGATGTTCACGCGGCGGCGGATTTCTACGGCACGGCGCGCGGCGCGGTGGCGGCGTTGCTGCTGCGCGAGCGGCTGGCCGCGCTGTGGCCGGACATGGCGGATCTCTCGGTGCTCGGGCTTGGCTATGCCGCCCCCTACCTGCGCCCCTGGCGCGAAGGGGCTGCACGCTGCATCGCGCTGACGCCGGCGCAGCTTGGCGTGGCGCGCTGGCCGGCCGGCCGGCCCAACCTGTCCTGCACGGCGGAAGAAGATGCGCTGCCGTTCGCAGACCTGTCGTTCGACCGCATCCTGCTGGTGCACGGGCTGGAGGCGGCGGAGAACACGCGGCGGCTGCTGCGCGAGGTGTGGAGGGTGTTGAAGGACGACGGCCGGCTGATGGTGGTGGCCCCCAACCGCCGCGGCCTGTGGGCGCATATGGAGGCCACGCCCTTCGGCCAGGGCGAGCCGTATTCGCCCGGCCAGATCGGCCGGCTTCTGGCGGCCGCCCTGTTCCGGGTGGAACGGCGGGACACCGCATTGTTCCTGCCGCCGGTGAAGCTGCGGCTGCTGCTGCGCAGCGGCCGGCTGTGGGAGCGCGCGGGGCGCCGCATCGCACCGCAATTCGCCGGCGTGACGATCACCGAGGCGGTGAAGGACGTGTTCGCCGCGATGCCGGTGAAATCCGTCCCCCGCCGCCGTCTGGTGCTCGCCGACGCGGCCTGACCCTACCCGATAGGCCCTGTGCGCGGCACGATCTGCGACGTGGCGGCGCTGCCCTCGTAGCGGGTTTTGGTGGTCAGGTATGGCTTCACGCCGGCCTTGGTGACGAACTTGAGCCCCGTGTTGATGTTCGCCGGCCCGACCAGCCCGCCGGATGCCTTGAACATGAACATCTCCATCACCGTGTAGAAGCCTTGCAGATAGGGCTGCTGGTCGATGGCGAAGTCGAGGTAGCCATCGTTCACGAATTGCAGGGACCTCGGCAGCAGATCGAACCCGCCGCCTTTCACTCCCTTCTTCACCAGGCCGTATTGCTGCATCACCACGCCGACGTTCTGCGTGTCGGTCGCGCCGGTTCCGAACATGCCCTTCACGTGGGGATGGCCGAGGTAGTAGGCGCGGATCTTGGAAAGCGACACGTTCGCCGTCGGGTCGGTCGCGATCATCGTCGCCTTGATGGAGGCGCCCGATTTCTTGATGGCCGCCATCGCGCCGTCCACGCGCGGCTGCAGGTTGAGCTGGCCGGGCGTGGTGATGAACAGCGCCACCTCGCCCGAGCCGACCAGCTTCACGATCCGCTCGCCCATCATCCGCCCGGACAGGAACAGGTCCTGGCCGATATACGCAAGCCGCTGGTTGGGGCTGCCGGAGGGAGCATCGGAATTGTAGCTGAACACCGGAATGCCGGCCTTCATCGCGCGCGCGGTCGGCGCATCGAACCCCTTGGGATCGACGATCGCGACCGCGATGCCGTCGGCCTTGCCGGCGATCGCGACATTCATCGCGTTCACCATCTGCCCGACATCGCTGATCTCCGACCCCGTCCATTGATAGGTGCAGCCGAGCAGGGCGCAGGCGTCATGGATGCCGTACTGGGTCGCCACGAAGAAGGAATCGGTCGTCACGTGGTTGACGAAGACGAAGTGCCATTTGGGATGCGCCGGGAACGGCCCCGCGCCGGCCGCTTCGGCCGTGCGCGATCCGGCGGCGAGCAGGGCTGCCGCCGCCGACAGGCCCACCCCGTTCATCATGGCGCGGCGCGGCAGGCGCGATTTCACGATGTCGATCGTGTCGGTCATGGACGTTCCCCCGGATGGTTGTTCGTTACGGATGAGTTGTCTGGCAGATTGCGCCGCTCAG
>DATKQI010000176.1:0-22640 GCA_035532755.1 Acetobacteraceae bacterium | reverse complement strand
AGCGCCGCCACCGCATGCGCCACCTCTGGGCCGAGTTCTTCACCGAATGGGACGTGATGCTGACCCCGGTGGGCGCCTCCGCCGCCATCCCGCACGACCATGAGGGCGAGATGGCGGACCGCACGATTTCCGTGAACGGGCACCGCGTTCCATCGTGCGATCAGTTGTTCTGGGCCGGCATCTCCGGCCTGTTCCACCTGCCCACCACCGCCGCCCCGCTGGGCTTCACGAAGGCGGGTCTGCCGGTCGGCGTGCAGATCATCGGCGCCCCCTACGCCGACCGCACCACGATCGCGGTGGCCGGGATGCTGGAACGCGGCTGGCAGGGCTTCACCGCCCCGCCCGGCTGGGAATAGCCGGTGCGCTGGCTGGTGCTGGCGGCGGCCCTGGCCGCCGCCCCGGGCCCGCTGCGGCTGCCGGTGCGGACCACCTGCATCTCCTCCCCGTTCGGCCCGCGCCGGCTGGTCGGACCGCACGCGGCCACGATGCACTACGGCATCGACCTGCCCGCCCCCGCGGGTGCCCACGTGCATGCCGCCGCCGCGGGAACCGTGCGCGCCATCCGCCACCTGGGGGCGGACGGGCTGGAGATCGATCTATTACACAAAATCCCGCATGGCGGAAATTTTGTAACACGTTACGCCCACCTGGGCAGCATCGCCCCGCGCCTGGCCGAAGGGCAGCGTCAGGTGGCCGCGGGGCAATGGATCGGCGTGGTCGGCCGCAGCGGCATCACCTACGGCCCGCACCTGCATTTCGAGGTGCACATCGCCGGCCACCCGGTTGATCCCGCACCCTTCTTCCACCTGAAGCTCTGCCGCTAAAAGCCGCGATCATAGCCAAGGCAATCGCGGACGGGATCCAGAACGCGGGAGCGACGGCAACAATGGTCGGCGAGCAGGACGTCATCGGCAAGATCACGCGGATTGCTGCCAATCCTGTTGACCGGTTACGTTATTGCATTCATTGCAGCTGAGGCCGGCTTCTTCCCGGGTATACTGTATTTCCTGCCCTTTGGTTCCCGCAGCGTTACCGGAGGTGGGCCGTTAGCTGGTTCGTCATCGGCAGCGTCGTGTCCAGCGTCATTGGCGCGCCGCTGGCGGGGGCGGTGCTCGACATGAATGGCATTTTGGGGCTGCGCGGATGGCAGTGGATGTTCGCAGTCATGGGAGTGCCGGCGGTGCTTGTCGGGATTTCCCTGCTACGGCTCCTGTCGGACCAGCGAGAGACTGCGCCGTTCCTGAGCGCGGACGACCGAGTATGGCTGCTGCGGACGCTTGCCGCAGAACGCGAGCAGATGAGGCCGCCCGCGCACGGCAATCCCTTTCGCCGGCGCACCACCCCGAGCCGCGCGTCCACTGCCTGATGACGGCACGCCTGCTCACCCAAAAGCCTCGCCAACCATTGCCTCGCGCTCTCCAATGAAATTGCGGCCACGCTCGCCCGTTAGCGCCGCGTCAATCGCGCTGATCCATTCGTCCCGGGTCACACCATAATCGGTTACCCTTGTGCCCACGTCCAGCCGGTGCAGAAATCTGGTAAGCTCCTCGGCTCCTCCCGTGAGATCCGGACCAAAGATCTGCTCCAGTGCTGCGTCGCATTCGGCATTGAGGCCAATGACGCTACGCATCACCGCGGGGAGGCTGAAGGAGCAAGCAATGCCGTGAACGACGCCATAGTGCAGCGTGAGGTAATACGACAGAGAGTGCGCAATAGCCGTCTTGGTGTTGGAAAAGGCGAGGCCAGCAAACAGGCTGGCTCGCGCCATGCGCGTTCGCAGGTCGACATTGTCGAGATCGCTGGCCAAACGTGGCAGGCAGCTCATGATTTCGCGGGCGGCAACTACGGCGTGGTTCGCGGAAACCGGATTGGAATTGACGTTCCAGATACTCTCAAGTGCATGCGACAACGCATCGAGGCCCGTGCTGACGGTGAGTCCACGCGGCACTCCGACCGTCAGCAGTGGGTCGACCACAGCATGTTCCGGGTAGAGTTCCGGTCGGGCAAGCGAGTATTTCTTTCTGTTGGAAGTGTCCCATACGGTGGCCCAGGAGGTGACTTCACTGCCGGTGCCGGCAGTTGTAGGGACTGCGATAATAGGCAAGTGCCGCAAAGCTTCGGCTCCGTGTCGCCCTTCAAGATAGCCCTGGACACGAGAGAAATCGTCACCGGCCGCCGCCAGGACCTTGGCAGTATCGATGACTGACCCGCCACCGAGAGCGACGATCACCTGGGGCGAAACCTGCGCCCCGGCAAAGGAGGCGCAGGCGGCCCGCAAACTGTCGTAGTCCGGGTTTGGCTCGACGTCACGCACCGTCACTGCGGGCGGCCCCGCGACATCTGCCACCCGCTTGGCCACATCGGAGAAGAACGGATTGTCGTTATAGGTCAGAAGACAGTAGCTCCGGCCGGCGATGACATCCTTGATCCGCTCGATCGCATTGAGCCCGAACGTGATCTTGACAGGATTCACGTAACGCCAGGGGTCCGTCATCGGAAGGTCCTTCGGTTCTTTTCGCATTTTTTGACTGGACCTTGCTTAAAAGGTTCGGCGCATGAAGTAGACGCTGACCGCGCTGATGATTCCGACAACCAGCATGTATGACGCCACAAGCCATGGCTTGCCACCGCCGTAAGCAAGCAAGAGTGTGGCGACAAGGGGCGTGATTGCGCTGGAGACAATTCCGGACAGTTGATACACGATGGAGATCCCGCTGTAGCGGACGCGCGTATCAAACAGTTCGCAAAACAGGGCGGCTTCCGGCCCGTAGATCGCCGGGTAGACGATGGCGAATGGCACAATGATGGCCACGAACATCAGGGCAACGCTTCCAGAATATTGCATCAGCCAAAACATCGGAAAGCTGAGAATTCCCGAGATCAGCGCGCCAATCCCAAACACCCTGCGGCGGCCAATCTGATCCGACCATCGCGAGGCGATCGGGATTGTGAAGATCAGGAGAAAGGCGGCAATGGTGATGGCAAGCAGCACATCCGAAATCGCAAAGTGCAGGGTCTTTACCAGATAAGCGATGGTGAATACGGCATAGATATTGAAGACCACGCCATCGATGTAGCGCGCACCCCATCCAAGGACGACGTTCGTTCGATAGTCCCGAAAGATCTCTTTGACGGGAACATGGGCGATTTGCTGACTATCCTTCAGCTTCGCGAACTCTGGGGTCTCCAGGATCCGGAGGCGGATAAACAGGCCCACCGCCACCAACACAATGCTCAGCATGAAGGCAACGCGCCAGCCCCAGGCAATAAAGTCGGTCTCCGAAAGGAAAGAAGATAGAAGTGCAACCACGCCTGTGCTCAAGCACAAGCCGATCGCCAGACCGACCTGGGGCACGCAGGCGTAGAATCCTCGCTTTTCTTTCGGCGCGTATTCGAACGCCATCAAGACGGCCCCGCCCCATTCGCCGCCAAGTCCGATACCTTGCAGCAGCCTGAGCAGGAGAAGGATGACAGGGGCAGCAATGCCGATCGATTGATAGGTGGGAAGCAATCCGATCAGGAAAGTAGAAACACCCATGATCGAGAGAGTGAGAACCAGCAAGGGCTTGCGGCCGATCCGGTCGCCAAAATGCCCGAACAGGACACCTCCCACCGGGCGGCTAGCAAACCCGACGGCGTACGTCGTATAGGCGAGCAACAGCGAAATGAACGGATTTGCGGCAGGGAAAAACAACTTGCCAAATACGAGGCCCGTAACTGTCCCGTACAAAAAGAAGTCGTACCATTCGATTGTCGTGCCGATCAAACTCGCAAAAACCGCGAGATTGGTCATTTTCTGGCGAGATACTGTTGCCTCTACTCCCATGCCCATAGACACTTGTTCCATTTCCCCCTCCCTTTTCTCTGTGGCCATGCAGCGCTGGCGAGCTGCGGCTTCCGTCGTTTTCTGACTTGACACCATACGGATTCGGCCATTCATTGGTCCAATGCCCAATTCGGATGGGTCTTATCGCTTTAACCAATGACCTACACTCAATTGAAAGCGTTCTTCGCTGTTGCCGAAGCCGGCGGCTTCAATGCCGCCTCGCGCAAGCTTGGGATCGGCCAGCCAACTCTCAGCACGGAAGTGCGTGCACTTGAGCAGTACTTTGGCGTCGAGCTCTTTCACCGTCGCGGACGAGGCGTCATGCTCACGGACTTCGGCCGGCAGCTGCTGCGTCCAATGCAACGGATGTTCGCGGCGGAAGCAGAGGCGATCGACCTGCTGAAGGCCTCTCAGGACTTCCGCATGGGCTCTCTCAAAGTGGGGGCCGTCGGCCCCTACCACGTGACGGAGATGCTTGCCGCGTTTAAGGAATCATATCCCGAAATTGAAGTTACCGTCTCGATCGGAAACTCACAGCAGATGCGTGATGAGCTCCTGGAGTATCGCACGGACGTTGCGGTGCTGGCGCACACACAGGACGATCCGAGGTTCTTCTTTTTGCCTTACAGCCGGCATCCAGTCGTCGCCATGGTCAACCGTGACCATCCTTGGAGCAAGCGGCGCAGTGTGCATATAGAAGAGTTCGATGGTCAGCGTGTCGTACTGCGAGAGGTTGGTTCCACCACCCGTCTGGCGTTCGAACACGCGCTCGCGGCCGCAAACATCAAGCCGCGTGTTGCGATGGAGATCGGCAGCCGCGAAGCCTGCCGGCATGCGGTGATACGCGGCATCGGGGTCGGCATCGTATCCGAAGTCGAGTTCGTACCCCACAAGCTGATCAACCCGCTACCAATTTCAAACGCCGAGATTTTCACCTACGCGCATGTCGCGTGCCTGGCGGAAAGGCGAGAGTCGCGCCTCGTGTCAGCTTTCATCACGGTCGCTCAGCAACTGGTAGCGAGGGGTCAGGCTGGTTCCCGCATCATTCCGGGATAGAATCACGGTAACCGGCCGGCTTGAGCTGCCGCGACTTGGGGGTACGGCCGATGGCGCCCGCCGACAACCTGGCCAAGGCCACACCTGCGTTCGACACGTGCATCGCCCAAGGACACACCAATCGTGTTGAAGCGCCTGCCTCCCAAAGGTCGGTACAGCCCGGCCAGCGCCTCATCATCTGTCGGCTGGCATCCGGGCGCAGAGGCCAGGCTATCGCGACAGATCACTTCTTTCTCCTGGAGTACGCCGAAAACGTAGTTTGGCCGACACGGTCGACGAAATGCGATGCCGAGGAACTCCGGGGCCTGAAACGAAGGTGAACAACATGAAAAACGGGGTCGCAGCTGGATCTGGGCACAACCGCTCGGGAGTCGATCTATCGCTTCAATCAATCGAACCCTCGAAAGCGTAGCGATGCTCGCCGCTGGCACGACGACAAGGCGGCCTCCGAGAGGGGTAATCCTTTTCTCCTAAAAGCCGCTCAGCCGCCCCGTCAGCAGCCCGAACACTCCTGCGGCGTCCACCTCGGTCAACACGCGGCAGCCCGCCGGCCGGCCGGCCAGATGCTTCGCGCGGGTGGCGACGACGGTCTGGCCGAGGGTGAGGGGGCTGTCGCACGCCACCGCCACTTCCGCGTCCACGCCGGTGAACAGCGTCGGGTCGAGCAGGTGGGCGATCACGCACGGGTCGTGCAGCCGCGGATCGAGCCGGCCGTAGCTGCCGAGCATCCGCCCCGCCGCCTGGGCCACAGGGCCGCCGGCGGCGAGCGCCGCGAGTTCGGCGGGGCCGACCTGCACGTGGTTGGTCACGTCCAGCCCGATCATCGTGCATTTCACGCCGGCCGACAGCACGATCTGGGCGGCGTGCGGATCGGTGAAGACATTGTATTCGGCGGTGGGGGTGACGTTGCCGGGGCAGAACGCCGCGCCGCCCATGAACACCACCTGCTGCACCATCGCCGCGATGTCCGGCCGCTTGACGAAGGCGAGCGCGAGGTTGGTCATCGGGCCGATCGCGCAGAGCGTGACGGCGCCGGGGGCGGCGGTGATGGTGTCGATGATGAAATCCACCGCATGGCCCGGCGCGGGGCCGTGCGGCGCGTCCGGCAGGGCACTATCCCCCAGCCCGTCGGTGCCATGCACGTCCGAGCCGCGGATGGCGGGGTTCATGATCGCCCGCGCGCAGCCGGCCAGAACCGGGATGTCGGCCCTTCCGGCGAGCGCGCAGACGCGCAGCGCGTTACGCACCGTCTGCGCGAGCGGCACGTTGCCGGCCACGCAGGTGATGCCCAGCAGCTCGATCTCGGTGGGGGCGGCGAGGGCGAGCAGCAGCGCGATCGCGTCGTCCACGCCCGGATCGCAGTCGATGAGGATGCGCTGCTGCCGGCTCATCCGTGGGAGGCCGGCGGTGGCTGGTGCAGGGCGCGGTAGCGGGCGACGTTCTTCAGGTGCTGGGCGAGGGTGCGGGCAAACGCGTGCCCGCCCTTGCCGTTCGCCACGAAATAGAGGTCCTTCGTGGTGGCCGGATGCAGCACGGCGGTGAGGGAGGCGATGCCGGGCGCGCAGATCGGTCCGGGCGGCAGGCCGGCGTGGCGATAGGTGTTGTAGGCGCTCGGGTCCGCGAGTTCCGCATCCGTGATCGGGTGGTCGAGCGTGCCGAGCCCGTGGCTCGCGGCGTAGATCACGGTCGGGTCGGCCTGCAGCCGCATGCCGATGCGCAGGCGGTTGAGGTACACCGCCGCCACCATCGGCCGCTCGGCGGGCAGGGCGGTCTCCCGCTCCACGATGCTGGCGAGCGTCACCGCTTCGCGCATGGTGTCGATCGGCAGGCCCGGCGCGCGACCGGCCCAGAGCTTCGCGAGCGTGGTGCGCATCGCCGCCTCGGCGCGGGCGAGGATCGCCGCGCGGTTCATGCCGCGCACGTAGGCGTAGGTCTGCGGCAGCGCAGCACCTTCCTTCGGCGGGGCGACCTTGCCGGTCAGCGCGGGCGCGGTGTTGATCAGGCGGGCGATCTCCACCGCCGTCAGCCCCTCGGGGATGGTGAGCAGATGCTGCACCGGCGGGGCGGTGCGCAGGATGTGCAGCACCTGCTGCAGGCTGGAGTGCGCGGGAAACGCCAGCTCCGCCGCGTGCAGCGGGCCCTGCCCGGCGGTGACAAGCGCGGCGATGCGGAAGACCAGCAGGTTGCCGATCACGCCGGCGCGCTTCAGCGCCGCACCCACCTCTGCCTCGTCACCGCGCGGGATCACCACATCCGTGGTGCGCGCCAGCGGGCCGGGGCCGCGATATTCCTGCCGGACCATATTGTAGCCGGCGCCCAGCAGCACGTTGAGCAGGACCAGCACCAGCACGATGCGGCCGAGCCAGCCACGAAACCACCCGGCGATGGGCGGCGGAGGGGGATCAGGCGGCAGCGCGGAAGATCACGCTGGCGTTGGTGCCGCCGAAGCCGAAGCTGTTCGACAGCGCGACCCTGATCGGCCGTTCCTGGGCCGTGTGCGCCACCCGGTCTATCCGGCTCGGCGTGCTCGGCTCATCGAGGTTGAGCGTCGGCGGGGCGATGCCGTCCCGCACCGCGAGGATGGAGAAGATCGCCTCGATCGCGCCGGCCGCGCCCAGCAGGTGGCCGGTGGCCGACTTGGTGGAGGACATCGCGACACCGGACGCGGCATCGCCGAACAGCCGCTCCACCGCCTCCAGCTCCAGATCGTCGGCGAAGGTGGAGGTGCCGTGGGCATTCACGTACTGGATGTCCTCGGGGTTCAGCCCGCCGTTGCGCAGCGCGGCCCGCATGGCGCGGAAGGCGCCTTCATGCCCTTCCGCCGGGGCGGTGATGTGATGGGCATCGCCCGAAAGGCCGTAGCCGCCGAATTCGGCGTAGATCTTAGCCCCGCGCCGCTTTGCGTGCTCGTATTCCTCCAGCACCAGCACGGCCGCGCCTTCGCCCATCACGAACCCGTCCCGGTCCTTGTCCCAGGGGCGGGAGGCGCGGGCAGGGGTGTCGTTGAAGCCGGTGGACAGCGCACGGGAGGCGCAGAACCCGGCGATGCCGAGCGGGCACACCGTCGCTTCCGCCCCGCCGGCGATCATCACGTCCGCATCGCCCCACATGATGAGGCGCGCGGCATCGCCGATCGCGTGCACGCCGGTCGCGCAGGCGGTGACGACGGAATGGTTCGGCCCCTTGAACCCGTACTTGATGGAAACATGGCCGGAGGCGAGGTTGATGAGCGCGGAGGGGATGAAGAACGGCGACAGCCGGCGGGCCTTGCCGGAATGCACCATCACCGAGGCTTCGTAGATCGTCTGCAATCCGCCGATGCCCGAGCCGATCATCACGCCGGTGGCGCAGCGATCCTCCTCGCCCTCCGGCATCCAGCCCGCATCCTCCACCGCCTCGGTCGCGGCGACGAGGCCGAGATGGATGAAGCGGTCCATCTTCTTCACGTCCTTCACCGGCACCCATTCGGCGAGATCGAGCCCGCCCTCGGCCTTGGCCCCCGCCGGCACCTGGCCGGCGACCTTGGCCGCAAGCTCCGCCGTGTCGAAGGACTGGATCGCGGTGATGCCCGAGCAGCCGGCGGTCAGCCGGGACCAGACATGCTCCACCCCGAGGCCCAGCGGGCTTGCGATGCCCATGCCGGTGACCACCACGCGCCGCATGGCGCCGTTCCTTCCCACGCGGCCCGCTTCAGGCGGCCTTCTGCTTCTCGATATAGTCGATCGCGTCCTTCACCGTGCTGATCTTCTCGGCCGCGTCCTCGGGGATTTCCACGCTGAACGCCTCCTCGAAGGCCATCACCAGCTCGACCGTATCGAGGCTGTCGGCGCCCAGATCGTCGATGAACGACGCCTCGGGGGTCACCTTGGCCTCCTCGACGCCCAGATGCTCCACCACGATCTTCTTCACCTTGTCGGCGATCTCGCTCATCGGCCTCTCAACTCCTGCCTGCCGGTTCCTGATTGACGTCCGGTTTCCATCTTTCGCCGGGAAGCCCCTGGCGGCGCGCCAGCGGGGTCCGGACAAAACCTTGGCGCGCTTAGCATGGATTTGTCATGGTCGCCAACCGCTGTCGGGGTGCCCTGGCGCCATGCCGGCGCCGGAACGGTGCGGGCGGCCATTTCAGATCATCGCCATGCCGCCGTTCACGTGCAGCGTGGCGCCGGTGACCCAGCCGGCCTCCTCCGAGGCCAGATATACCGCCGCGGCGGCGATATCCGCCGGCTGGCCGAGGCGGGCCAGCGGGATGCGCTCGGCCATCTTCGCCCGATTCGCCTCGGGCATCGCATCGGTCATCGCGGTGGCGACGAAGCCCGGCGCGATGACGTTCACCGTGACCGCGCGGGAGGCGACTTCCTGCGCCAGCGCCTTGCTCATCCCGATCAGCCCGGCCTTGGCGGCGGCGTAGTTCGCCTGCCCGGGGTTGCCGGTGGCGGCGACGATGCTGGCGATGTTGATGATCCGCCCGGCCCGCCGGCGCAGCATGCCGCGAAGGGCCGCGCGCACCAGCCGGAACGGGGCGGTGAGATCGACATCCAGCACGCCCTGCCAATCCGCATCGGCCATCCGCATCGCCAGCATATCGCGCGTGTAGCCGGCGTTGTTCACCAGGATGTCGAGCGGGCCCAGCGCGGCCTCCGCGGCGGCGAGCAGCGCATCCGGGGCGGCCGGATCGCGCAGATCCGCCGGGCAGACGGCGGCGTTCGCGCCGAGTTCGGCAGCCAGGGAATCAAGCGCGTCCCGGCGGGTGCCGGACAGCGCGACCCTCGCCCCCTGCGCGTGGAAGGCGCGCGCGATCGCGGCCCCGATGCCGCCCGAGGCGCCGGTGATGAGCGCGACCTTGCCGTCCAGCCTGAACATGTGCCTCTCCCTCAGAGCGCCTTCACCAGCGCCTCGATCTCGGCGGGGGTGCCGGCCGAGGCGGTGGCGGCATCCGGCGCGATCCGGCGGACGAGGCCCGACAACACCTTGCCCGCGCCGAGTTCGATGAAACTGTCGATCCCCATGGCGACCATGGCGAGCACGCTCTCGCGCCAGCGGACCATGCCGGTCACCTGCTGGACCAGCAGTTCGCGGATGCGCACGGGATCGGTCGCCTTGGCCGCCGAGATGTTGGCGATCAGCGGCACCGCCGGGGCGCCGAGAGCGGCGGTGGCCAGCGCCTCGGCCATCGCATCGGCGGCCGGGGCCATCAGCGCGCAGTGGAACGGGGCCGAGACCGGCAGCAGCATCGCCCGCTTCACCCCGCGCCCCTTCGCCAGCTCCACCGCCCGCTCCACCGCCGCGCGGTGGCCGGAAATCACGACCTGGCCGCCGCCGTTGTCGTTCGCGGGCTGCAGCACTTCGGGGCCATCCGGCCCTTCGGCGGCGGCGGCGCAGATCTCGATGGCCTGGTCCAGCTCGGCCCCCAGCAGGGCGGCCATGGCGCCGAGGCCGGGCGGCACCGCCTGCTGCATGGCGGACCCGCGCAGCCGCAGCAGGCGTGCGGCATCGGCGAGCGAGAAGGTGCCGGCGGCGGCGAGCGCGCTGTATTCGCCGAGCGAGTGCCCGGCCACCACCGCGGCCTTCCGCGGCAGGATCAGCCCCGCCTCCCGCTCCAGCACCCGCAATGTGGCGAGGGAGACGGCCATGAGCGCCGGCTGGGCGTTCTCGGTCAGCGTGAGTTCCTCGGCGGGGCCTTCGAACATCAGCTTCGAGAGCTTGTGCTGGAGGGTGTCGTCCACTTCCTGGAACACCTCGCGCGCCGGGGCGAAGGCGGCCGCCAGATCGCGGCCCATGCCGACGGACTGGCTGCCCTGACCGGGAAAGATGAACGCGTGCACGGCCATGCGAGGGAACCTCGGAGCGCTGCCGAAAGGGAGGAGGCGGAACGGGGCGCGGGGTAGCTTTCGGCTGCCTTCCTGTCAATGCGATGCCATGGGCGATGCCATGGGCGATGCCATGGGCGGTGGCCCCCGCGTGCCGGGGATTTTAGTTGACTCTGTCAATCAACAGCGGGACGGTCACGCGGTGGTGAGGAGGTGGGGATGATCGTGGCGGATGCGAGCCTCGCGGCGCAGATCGCGGCGGTGCGGCGGTTCAGCCGCTTCTATACCCGGCGGATCGGCGTGTTGCACGAAGGGCTGCTGGGCGGCCCGCTCTCGCTGACCGAGGGGCGGGTGATCTACGAGCTGGCACAGCATGGCACGGCGACCGCGACGGGGCTGGGCGGCGAGCTGGGGCTGGATGCGGGCTATCTCAGCCGCATCCTGCGCGGCTTCGAGGAGCGCGGGCTGATCGACCGGCGGCCCTCCGAGATGGATGGCCGGCAGACCCTGCTGTCGCTGACGGAGCGGGGGCGGGAGGCGTTCGCCGCCATCGACGCCCGCTCGCGCAGCGAGATCGGCGGGATGCTGGAGGCGCTGCCGGCGGCGGAGCGGCAGGCCCTGGTGGCGGCGCTGGGCCGGGCCGAGGCCGTTCTGGGCGGGGCCGATCCGCAAGAACCCCGGCCGCCCTGCGTGCTGCGGCCGCACCGGCCCGGGGACATGGGGTGGGTGGTGCATCGCCAAGGGGTGCTCTACGCCGAGGAATACGGCTGGGACGAGGGGTTCGAGGCGCTGGTGGCCGAAATCGTCGCCGCGTTCATCCGGGATTTCGTGCCGGGGCGGGAGCGGTGCTGGATCGCGGAGCGGGCCGGGGAGATCGTGGGCTCGGTATTCCTCGTCCGCCAGTCCGACGAGGTGGCGAAATTGCGGCTGCTCTACGTGGAGCCGTCCGCGCGGGGCGGAGGGATCGGGCACAGGCTGGTGGAGGCGTGCATCGGCTTCGCGCGGGAGGCCGGGTATCGCCGGATCACGCTCTGGACCAACGACGTGCTGGTCGCGGCGCGGCGGATCTACCAGCAGGCGGGATTCCGGCTGGTGGCGGAGGAGCGGCACCACAGCTTCGGGGCCGATCTGGTGGGGCAGAACTGGGAATTGGAGCTGTAGGCGGGCGCGCGCCGCTCTATCGCGATCAACTATCCAGGATTATCGAATTTTCATCGGAAAACCCCATGATCGGTGAAAGCAGACCCCAAATATAATCAAGAGATGAATGGGCAGGAAATGAATGGGGTCGTGCCATGGCAAGTACTGACGCATTTGCCCTGCGGCGTTCGGATCTGAACGGGTTCCTGTTCGCCGATGTCGGCGTGGAGGCGAGCGGGATGACGCTGAGCGTTCTCTCCGCTCTCGCGCGCCTGGGCATGGACCCGTGGCAGGAAGCCGGGCGGCTGGCGAAGCTGCCGCGGGCGGCCGCGGTGGATGGGCTCGCCCGGATCATCGCGGCCATGCCGGCCAGCCTCTGGCCGCTTGCGGATGCGACGGCGATCGCGGCGCGGCTGGTGGCGCTGCTGCCCGCGGGCGGGGGTGCGCCGCCATTGCCCGAACGGCGCGGCCTGCGATGGCTGCTGTCCGCGCTGCCGGGCCGTGGGCGGTCGCGCTGATGCCCCGATTCGGGGAAATTCGTAATCGGGCGCGAGCATTGTTGAACATGGCGCGGCATGGCGCACCCGTGTCGCCCGATCACTCCTCCACCAGCGCGCGGAGCCGCGCCAAGGCATCGTCCCATTGCGCTGAAACCGTATCGAGATACGCCATCGCCTCGGCGATCGGTTCAGGCCGGTAGGCGAACCGGCTTTCGCGGCCGGTGCGGATGCTGCTCACCAGGCCCGCGTTTTCCAGCACGTGAAGATGCTTGGTGATGGCTTGCCGCGTCAGCCGCGCATCCGCCGAAAGCATGGCGATGGACCGCGCCTGCCCGTCGCTGAGCGTCGTCAGCAACGACAGGCGGGTCCGGTCGCCAAGGGCGGCGAACACCGCGACCGGGTTCGCGGCGGGAACCGGCAGGTTAGGGCTCGACATGCGCCTGGATGTTCCTGGCCTGCTGCTCCCACCCGCTGCCGTTCATGCGCAGGGCCTCCGCCCGGCGGTTTTTCGGCAAGGCGTCGAAGCCGGACTCCATGATGACCAGCCGCGTGCCGCCCGCCGCCGGTTCCAGCCTGAATTCGACGAGGGTGGGCGGCTCCTTCGAATAATCCACCGCCGGATCGACGGCGTAGGGATGCCAGGTGAAGGAGAACAGCCGCGGGTGCTCCATCTTCACGATCCTCGCCTCCCAGACGACATGCTCGTAGCCAGGGTAGGTGATGCGGCCGCGGGACAGTTCCCCGGGCACGAACGGGCCTTCCAGCTTCACCCGGAACCATGTGCCGAACTCGGTGTGATCGGTCAGCGCGCGCCAGACCCGTTCGACGGGCGCGCGCAGGTCGATGGTCTTCTCGACGCGATCGGTCATATTGGCAACCTCCTGGTTGCCTGTTCATGGCATGCGGGCGCGCGATGTGCAACCGAAAAGTTGCGCTTCTCGGGGAACGGTGCCCACCTTGCGCATTCCGCCGGAACGAGCGTATACGCCCGGCTTCCCTGCCGGGCCCGGCATCGTGCCCGGCTATGTCCGTTCGCCCCATCGGGGGGCATACGCGGGCCGAAACAGCCAGAGGGAGGACCAGATGCCCCAGATGCCATTGTACGAATGCGTGCTGATCGCACGCAACGATGTCACGCAGCAGCAGGTCGAGGGCGTGGCGGACGTGATCGCTGCCCAGCTCGAAGCCGAGGGCGGGAGCGTGAAGAAGCGGGAGTACTGGGGGCTGCGCAGCCTCGCCTACCGCATCAAGAAGAACCGCAAGGGCCATTACATGCTGCTCGGGCTGGAGGCGCCGCCGGCGTCGATCACCGAGATGGAGCGGCAGCTTGGCCTGAACGAGGATGTGCTGCGCTTCCTCACCCTGCGCGTGGACGCGATCGAGGAGGCGCCGTCGGCCATCCTCTCCCGCAAGTCCGACGAGAGGGACCGCGGCTTCCGCGGGCCGAAGCCCGCCGGGCGCTTCGAATCCGGCCGCCGCCGCGGCTATGACGAGCGCGAGGAATTCCGTGCCCGCGAGGGTGGTTTCCCTGGCGGCGAGCGCGACGACGACGACCGCGCCCCCGCTTTCGCCGGTTTGGAGTAGGCCCCGATGTCCGACAGCACCGAGATCAATCCCGCCGCCCGCCGCGCCGCCGTGGGCGCGCGCCGGCCGTTCTACCGCCGCAAGAAGTCCTGCCCGTTCTCCGGCCCCAACGCGCCGAAGATCGACTACAAGGACGTGCGGCTGCTTTCCCGCTTCCTGAGCGAGCGCGGCAAGATCGTGCCGAGCCGCATCACTGCGGTTTCCGCCAAGAAGCAGCGCGAGCTGGCCAACGCCATCAAGCGCGCCCGCTTCCTGGCCCTGCTGCCCTATATCGTGAGCTGAGGAGAGGATCATGGCCGCTCTGGAACTGATCCTGCTGCAGCGTGTCGAGAAGCTGGGGCAGATGGGAGAGGTGGTGAAGGTGAAGCCGGGCTATGCCCGCAACTACCTGCTGCCGCAGAAGAAGGCGCTGCGCGCCACGAAGGACAATCTCGCGCGGTTCGAGCAGCAGCGCGCGCAGCTCGAGGCGCAGAACCTCAAGCGCCGCGAGGAGGCCGAGCGTGTGGCCGAGCGCGTGGGCGGGCTCAGCGTCGTCATCATCCGGCAGGCCGGCGAATCGGGCGGGCTGTACGGCTCGGTCGCGGCGCGGGACATCGCCGAGGCGACGACCGCGGCGGGGCTGTCCATCACCCGCAGCCAAGTGATCCTGGAACACCCGATCAAGTCCCTCGGCATCGCGAACGTGCGCGTGGTGCTGCATCCGGAAGTGTCGATCCAGGTGAGCGTGAACGTCGCCCGCAGCCCCGAGGAGGCCGAAAAGCAGGCGCGGGGCGAGGCGGTGGGCCAGGCCGCCGAGGAGGCCGAGCCGGCCGAGGAGATCGCGGTGTTCGAGGAAGGCGCGGAACCGGCCGAGCCGGCCGCCTGACGGGCGATTCCGCTATGGGCCGGCGGTTCCATAGCTCTTACGGCTGATCTGCGCGTATGCACCGTTGGTTATGCAATTTATGCATGGCCAGCGGTGCTTTTCTTTGACGGCAACGACCGCATGTCCCATTCTTAATCTCGCGTTATCAGCGCGCCAAGACGAGATGGGTCCATGCAATCCTTGCTTGATTTATTCTTGAAGCAATTGATCAAGCGGGGGCGGCTGACGGTCCGCTGGCCGAACGGCAGCAGCACGGAATACGGCGATTCCGGATATGCCGATTCTCCGGGCGGGGCGGATCGGGCGGCGCCGGCGATCGCGATCGAGACATGGCGGACGGTGCGGCGGATCACGCTCAATCCGGGGCTCGCCGTCGGCGAAGCCTACATGGACGGGTCGCTGAAACCGCTCGATTGCACGATCTACGATGTGCTGGATGTGCTGACCGGCAATCTCGGCATGTTCGGGGAGCGGCACAATCCCGTGCTGTACCTGCGGCACACGGCCGGCACGCTGGTGCGCCGGCTGCGGCAGATGAACACCGCCCCGCGCGCCCGGCGCAACGTGGCGCATCATTACGACCTCAACGGCCGCCTCTACAGCCTGTTCCTGGACCGGGACCGGCAGTATTCCTGCGCCTACTTCCCCCGCGGCGACGAGACGCTGGACGAGGCGCAGGCGGCGAAGAAGCGCCATATCGCCGCCAAGCTGCGGCTGGACCGGCCGGGACTGACCGTGCTGGACGTGGGCTGCGGCTGGGGCGGGATGGCGCTGACTCTCGCGCGGGATTTCGGCGCGCGGGTGACCGGCATCACGCTCTCCACCGAGCAGCTCGCGGAGGCGCGGGCGCGGGCGGAGGCGGAGGGGCTGTCGGACCGGGTGCGGTTCGAGCTGCAGGACTATCGCGCGATGACCGGGCAGTTCGACCGGATCGTGTCGGTGGGGATGTTCGAGCATGTGGGCGTGGGGCATTTCGGCGCGTTCTTCGCGATGATGGGCCGGTGCCTGAAGCAGGATGGCGTGGCGCTGCTGCATGCGATCGGCCGGTCGGACGGGCCGGGCACCACGAATGCGTGGCTCGCGAAATACATCTTCCCCGGCGGCTATTCGCCCGCCCTGTCCGAGACGCTGGCGGCCGTCGAGAAATCGGGGCTGGTCGCGACCGATATCGAGGTGCTGCGGCTGCACTACGCGGAGACGCTGCGGCACTGGCGGCGGCGGTTCGCCGCCAACCGCGACGCGATCGCGGCCCTCTACGACGAGCGGTTCTGCCGCATGTTCGAGTTCTACCTCGCCGGATCGGAACTCGCCTTCCGCCACCAGGGCCACATGGTGGCGCAGATCCAGCTTACGCACGACCAGGCGGCCGTGCCGCTGATCCGGGATTACATGGTCGATGCCGAGCGCGCGACCGCGCGGGCGCGCGAAGCGGTGCGCTGACACGCCCGGTTCGGGCCGGCCGCGGGCCCGGAAACCAAGATGACGCGGGTTTCATCATCCCGCCCGGGCAACGTTCACGCGCGCGCACCCATGTATGGCGGGAAGATGTCGATTTCGGGCCGGACGCTCCCGCGCCGCCCCGCACACCCGGAAGGAGACCAGGATGACCGAGAACGGCGAGGCACCGCGGATGGTGCGCAAGAAGACACGGACGGCGCTGGCGCTGGCGCTGCTGGCGGGCACCGCGCTCGGCGGATACGCGTTCGGCCAGCAGGGCCTGGCCGCAACCCCCGCACCGGCGACGGCGCCGTTGCAGACCGGCGGGGCGCAGATGCTGCCGGATTTCGTGCATCTGGTGGCACGGGTGAAGCCGGCGGTGGTCTCCATCGTCGCCAAGCTGAAGATCAGCCAGGTCTCGAACGACATGCAGGGGCAGGGGCCGGGACAGGGCCAGGGCCAGATGCCGTTCCCCTTCCCGTTTCCGTTCGGGATGATGCCGCAGCAGCATCCGCAGGCGATCGAGGCGGCGGGCTCGGGCTTCATCGTCAGCCCGGACGGCATCATCGTGACCAACAACCACGTGGTGCGGCACGCGAAATCGGTGAGCGTGACGCTGGGTGACGGGACCAAGCTGCCGGCGAAGATCATCGGCCGCGACCCGCGCACCGATGTGGCGGTGCTGAAGGTCGATGCCGGGCATCCGCTGCCCTACGTGAAGTTCGGCAATTCGAGCAAGGTGAAGACCGGGGAATGGGTGGTCGCCATGGGCAACCCGTTCGGCCTGGGCGGCACCGTGACGGCCGGCATCGTCTCCGCCGAGGGGCGCAACATCGGCGACGGGCCGTACGACAGCTTCCTGCAGGTGGATGCCGCGATCAACAAGGGCAACTCCGGCGGCCCGCTGTTCGACCAGCTCGGCCACGTGATCGGCGTGAACACCGCCATCATCTCGCCCAGCGGCGGTTCGGTCGGCATCGGCTTCGCGATTCCGTCGGACATGGTGAAGACCGTGGTGGCGCAGCTTGAGAAGAGCGGCCACGTGGTGCGCGGCTATCTGGGCGTGGCCGCCCAGCCGGTCGCCGGCGCGATGGCCGAGGCGCTGCATCTGCCGACGAAGGCGGGCAAGGCGCATGGCGCGCTGATCGCCTCGGTCGAGCCGAACAGCCCGGCCGAGCACGCCGGGCTGCTGCCCGGTGACGTGATCGAGAAGGTGGGCGGCCAGACCATCACCGATCCGCGCGTGCTGGCGATCGACGTGGCCGGGCTGAAGCCGGGCGCGCAGACGACGGTGGACGTGATCCGCGGCGGCAAGCCGAAATCACTCACCGTCACGCTCGCCTCGCTGCCCGACAAGATCGCGCGCGCGCAGTCCGGGCCGAGCGGGATGGCCCATCACGGCGGCATCGGCCTCGCCTTAGCGCCGCTGACGCCGCAGATGCGTTCCCAGCTCAGCCTGCCGGACAGCACGCATGGCGTGGTGGTGGCGCAGGTGATGCCCAATTCGGCGGCGGCGGCGGCGGGCGTTCAGCCCGGCGACCTGCTGCTGGATGTGGGGGCCATGCCGGTGACCTCGCCGGGGCAGGCCGCGAACGCGATCCACACCGCGATCAACAGCGGCAACCGCGTGCTGGCCCTGCGCATCCTGCACAATGGCCAGTCGGCCTATGTGGCGATCACGGTGGGCAAGGGCGCGAAGGCGGGCTGATCCGCCAAAAAGGTAGCCGCCACCCGCAGCCGCGGGTGGCGGGCTATGTCCGGCGCACCAGCTCGTACAGCGCCACCGCGGCGGCGGCCGATACGTTCAGGCTCTCCATGCCGCCGGGCATCGGCAGCGCCGCCAGCTCGTCGCAGGATTCGCGCGTGAGCCGCCGCAGGCCCCGGCCTTCGCCGCCCAGCACGAGCGCGACCCGCCGCTCGGCGAATGCCGGGCCGGAAAGCCGCGCCGGCGCGTCCGCATCCAGCCCGACCACCCACAGCCCGGCCGCCTTCAGCACCACGAGCGTGCGCGCGAGGTTCACCGCGCGCAGCAGCGGCACCGATTCGAGCGCGCCGGACGCCGCCTTGGCGAGCGACCCTGTCTCCTCCGGCGCGTGGCGTTCCTGGGTGATGACGACGGCCACGCCGAATGCGGCGGCCGAGCGCAGGATGGCCCCGACGTTGCGCGGGTCGCTCACCTGGTCCAGCACCAGCACCGGGCCGGGCCGTTCCAGCGCCTGGGCGAGCATCGGCGCGGCCAGCGGGTCGGCCAGCAGTGCGGCACCCTGGTGCACCGCGCCGTGGCCCAGAAGCTGATCGAGCCGGGCGCGATCCGTCGTTTCCGCCGTGATCGCCCAGGGGCGGGGCAGGCGGGCGGCCAGCGCGGCGGTGGCGTCCTCGGTCAGCACCAGCCGGCGCAGCCGTCGTGCCGGGTTCACGAGCGCTGCCGCGACGGCGTGAAGGCCATACAGCCACAAGGCCCCGCGCGGCGTGTCGGCGTGCGGTTCCGGCCGGTGGGGCGGGCGCGGGCGGGGCGGCCTCGACGGACCGGACGGGGGCTGCCCGCCGGTTCGTCCCGCCCCGTGCGTCGCGTCGCTCCGTCCCTCCCGTGGCGGGCCGCGATGCGTCGAGGGGCGTGAGGAGGGGTGCGATTTCATGCGCGCGGTTATAGAGCGGGCGCGGCCGGGCCGACAGGGATTATCCGCGGCACCGCGGCTTCATGCCCACGCGGCGCTTCGTTGACAACACCGGCCATTCCAGATTAGTCCGCCCCCCTGCGCGCTGTGCGGAGGGGTGCCCGAGTGGCTAAAGGGGGCGGACTGTAAATCCGCTGGCGCACGCCTACGTTGGTTCGAATCCAACCCCCTCCACCAGGCCGTGCCGCACCATATCTGCCTCGCCCAATGTCTGCGTCGCCCATGCCTGAGCCGCGGGTGTAGCTCAATGGTAGAGTCCCAGCCTTCCAAGCTGGTTGTGCGGGTTCGATCCCCGTCACCCGCTCCAGACACGGCCCAGGCACGGTAACGCCCGCATCGCCAGCCTGAAGCTGACGATCCGGGCATTCCCGTTCGAAGAAGCGGCTCAGCCGTGCGCGGCGCGGCGGGGGGATTCGTGCGCGTTGCCGGCGGCCTTGCCGGCGGCGGAAGCAGCCTCGGTCATCACCGAACGCAGATCGCGCAGGAAGGCCGCGCCCTTCAGCGTCCGCTGCACGAGCACGCTGCGGCGATCCGCCGGATCGATCTTGCGGCGGGCCAGATCGAGCTCGCCCAGGCGATCGAGCGCGCGGGTGATCGCCGGCTTCGAAACGTTCAGCGTGGCGGCAAGGCCGCGCACCGTATGGCCGCCCTCGTTGAGGTAGCAGGTCAGGAACACGCCAAGTTGTCGCGCCGACAAATCCGGCCCGTCACGTCGTACAAGAGAGACGATCGTATCGCGCAGAATGCCAACAAGCTGATCCGTGGACGGGTTGGACGGCATCATGAAATCCTTTCTTTCGAATCCGGGGCTGTACGCCCCCACGCGCCGCATCGGACGCCGACAGGACGGCATCTATGCTCGTTGCAAGTCGAATGACAGGGCGGAGTTGCAGCAAATCGTTCCTTGTCAATGCCGATCACGTTACCGGAACGGTTCATGCCGCGCCCGGCACGGCGAAGCGCCGTTGCAATGCCGCAAAAACCGCCCGCATTGCATGGGCTTCGCCACCCTCCGGCCGTCCGGGGCGGGATTGATCGTTCCAGGCATAGAGATCGATATGCGCCCAGCAAATGCCTGGGCTGACGAAACGACGCAAGAACAAAGCTGCAACCACGGCCCCGGCCATCGGGCGGGACGATACGTTCGACAGATCCGCGACCGGGCTGTCGAGCCAGGAGTCGTACCCGTCCCATAGCGGCAACTGCCAGACCGGGTCATGCGCCTCCCGCCCCGCCGCCTCGATCTCCGCCGCCCAGCCCGCATTGTTGCAGAACAGCACCGGAAGATCGGGCCCCACGGCGACGCGGGCGGCCCCGGTCAGCGTCGCGCAATCGAGCAGGAAGGCGGGGTTTTCGTCGGAGGCCTCGGCGAGCAGGTCGCACAGCACCAGCCGGCCCTCGGCGTCGGTGTTGCCCACCTCCACGCTCAGCCCCCGGCGCGTGCGCAGGATGTCGAGCGGGCGCATCGCCGCGCCCGACACGCTGTTCTCCACGCAGCCGATGCGCACCGCGAGCCGCACCGGCAGGTCCGCCTCCATGATCAGCCGGGCGAGGCCGAGCACGGTCGCGGCCCCGCCCATGTCCTTCTTCATGCGCAACATGCTGGCCGAGGGCTTAAGGTCGTAGCCGCCGGAATCGAAGCACACGCCCTTGCCGCACAGGCTGACCAGCGGGGCATCGGCGCCCACCCGGCTGCCCGCCCAATGAAGCACCGCCACCACCGGTTCCCGCGCCGATCCGCGCCCGACCGCGGCGATGGTCGGGTAGGCGTCGGCCAAGGCAGCGCCCGTCGCCACCGAAACATCCGCGCCATGGCACCTGCCCAGGCTCGCCGCCGCTTCGGCAAGCTCGGCCGGGCCGAGCGCATTGGCCGGTGTGTTGACCAGGTCCCGCACCATCCAGACCGCCGCGGCGGCGCTGATGACCCCGGCTGCTGCCGGTGCGGCGAGCCTTGCCGGCTTGCGGGCGGCGGCCTTGAAGCCGGTGTAGCGATAGGCGCCCAGGCAGAAGCCGAGCACGGCCGCGTCCGGGGCGTAATTGCCGGGCACGAGCCGCCAGACGCTGCCCTCGGGCAATGCCATGGGAAGGCCGCCGAAGGCAAAGGGGGAACGGTCCTCGCCCAGCCCCAACACCGCGCCGGCGATGCCTGACGCATCCGGCAGCAGGGCCAACGCACCCGCGGCGGCGGTGAAGCCGGACTGGCGGAGGAATGCCGCCTGGGCGGCGGGAAGCCCGTCCAGGAACCGGTCGAGCCCGGTGGGCCGGATCGCATGCAGCGGGCGGGAAGCGGCATCCGGAGGGGCAAGACACTCCATGTCTGATCGGCCGGCGGCGGACCTGTTCATCGGCGGGTCGGTTCCTCTCGCTCGCGCGGCAGGGTCTTGCCGCCACGGCACCATGCACAACCCGGCATGCCAGGCAAACGGCCACGCGGCAGATGCGCCCGCGACCAGTTGATGAAGCTCACGCCACCGTCACTTGCGGCATTCCGTCCGCGGGATTTCCTTTTCGTCATGCGCATCCCCGCCTTGAACGTACCCGCCCTCATCATCGCCCTGTCCTGCACCGCCGCGTCCTGCGTCGCGGCCGGCCGGCCGGCCCGCGCCCAGGAGCCGCCCGGCCAAGGCGTGAAGGTGATCGAGCTGTTCACCAGCCAGGGCTGCGCCAGCTGCCCGCCGGCCGAGGCGGTGTTCAACACCTATGCCGGCCGGCCGGGCGTGCTGCCGCTCGCCTTCCATGTGAAGTGGTGGGACTACCTGGGCTGGCCCGACCCGTTCGCGCTGAAGGTGGCGGACCAGCGACAGAAATCCTACGCGCGGCTGTGGCACCTGCGGGCGCTGTTCACGCCGCAGGTGGTGGTGCAGGGGGAGAAGACCGGCGTGGGATCGACGCAGGCGCAGGTGCGGCACCTGCTGGCCGAGGTCCGCCCCGTGCCGGTGATCGTGCTGACGCGCACCACGGACGGGCTTGTCGCCCATATTCCGGCATTGCCGGATGCCGGGCCGGCCGAGCTATGGCTGGTGGCCTACGACCGGCGGAAGGTGACCCAGGTGGGCCGCGGCGAGAACGCCGACCGGCGACTCGTGAACGACAACGTGGTGCGCTGGGCCGGCCCGGTGGCCGAGGTGGCGCGAACCCCGGCGGCGATCGCGATGCCCGACACCATGGTGGACGGCCACGACGACGCAGCCGTGCTGCTGCAATCGCCGCACATGGGGCCGCTTCTGGGCGCCGGGTATATCAGGCTGCGCTAGGCGGCGGGGCCAGCCTGCCCGCGATGCGGCGGACGAAGGCGGCGGGATCGGCCGGCGCCTCGCCCTCCTGCACCCGGGCGAGGTCCAGCAGGATGTGGGCGGCATCGCCGATCTCCGCGCCGTTTTCGGCGCCGGCGATCAGCGCGGCGATCAGCGCGTGGCGCGGATTGATCTCCAGCACCGGCGGCGCCCCCGGCATGTCGCGCCCGGCGCGGCGCAGCAGCCGCTGCATGTGCAGATCCGGCCCCGTGGTGGCGGCGGCCAGCATCACCGGGCTGTCCACCAGGCTTGCCGACACTCGCACCTCACTCACCGCCTCGCCCAGCGCGGTCTTCAGCGCCGCGATCAGCGGTGCGGGATCGGGTGCATCCGCGGCCGGCGCGGCCGCCTCGCCCAGGTCGGCGGCGGCGCGGCGGACGCTGCGGACCGGCTTGCCGTCGAACCTGTCGAGCCGGTCCGGCCAGAACGCGTCGATCGGGTCCGGCAGCAGCAGCAC
>DATKQI010000175.1:0-3201 GCA_035532755.1 Acetobacteraceae bacterium | reverse complement strand
ATACGGGCGAGGATGGCTCGTTCTCTCCCTCGGACGCCTTCGTCGTAGCCACAACGCAAGCGATACAGAGCGTGCTGGAGAGAGTCGACGGGAACAGCTTGGGCCACGCTTGGTTGCAACGGCTCATCCAATGGCGCTCGTTCGGGAGTAGGCGGCGACCGGTTGCCGATCGGCCACCTCTTGGATGCCGTGACCAACTGCTGTGGGAACTCGCCTCGGTACTGTCCCCAAGGCATGATGCCGTCGAGTGGGTCAGGGCCGAGCAGGATGTTTTCAGGCGTTACCGGGCCGTCGCGGCCATTGCTATCGCCGGATTGGGCGAAACAGGAAATCCCGGCGCAGCAGCCGACCTCATGGGCCAAGTCCTACGACTTGGCCTTCTTACGGCGGGGCAGGAGGACAGTTTCTTGGTACCGTCAAATGCGGAGCGGCGACTCATGGCAGTCGTTATCGGCCGCCATGTCGCGCCGGCAACGTGGTTCGATGACCTGTGGCGCGGCCTCGTGCCCCTTCGTGATCGTGCGCGGCACGCGATGATGTCGGCGGACAGCCAAGCGAGTGACGCGACGGTGATCGCAGTATCTTGGCTCCTCTTCGGTCTCGACACCGTCGACGTGCTGGCGCCTGCACATCGGGACCTCTGGCGGTCGTTGCACTTGGCCGTGCGTGAGGGTGCCGAGACGCAGGCCTTGCCGACTGCACAGGCAGCATGGCGGATGCGCTACGGCTTTCTCACCGCCTACCTCGGGTATAGGCTGGTTAAGATCGCTGATGAGGAAGCGATGAGCGATCTCAAGGATCTTCTCAAGCCGATGCTCTGCCTGGAGATGAGGCTCGCCGAGGTCGTCGCCACGCTGGTCAATGCGGGCGTCGCACCAGCCGTGCTTGCGGCGGGTTCTGGGCGACCTGCCTTCCTTGTAGGACTCCTGCGACGACTGGAGACGGAACAAGTTTGGCGCGAGACCATGCAGAAGGAACAGCTCGGCACGCAGCCCCAATTTTCACGTGCCATAGCGCGGGCGGCCGAAATGATCCAGGGCGCTGCCGACGCGAGGCCATGAGTTGCGATTTGGGGCGGTTGGGCGGCTGCGCGGCGCCGTAGGACGTGATTAGTCTTCCGTACGAAACTGATAGCGCGTTTGCGTGGTCGCTCCGCGCCGGTGAGAGAAGCCGAAGAAAAGCCTGCTTTACAGCAGGCCTTCGGGGGGCGGCGAACGGCGAAGGTGGGCGCAACCCGGTCCCCGCTCCTAGCCACACGCAAGGCCTGCTGGCGATCACGGACCCCGATGAAGACGATGGCTTCGTCGCCGCACAGGATGACGACTGACAACCAGGGCGTTCATTTCTTTTCGCTCTTATCGCGAACCCCGCCGAAGCGCAGCCGGCAGAAGAAAGGTCAAAACGCAAAGCACGCAAAGGACCGCAAACAGGCGCAAATGCCGCGTGCCGCTTCGGCATCCCTGCCCTATCCTGCGCGGCAGCGCAGGCCGCGCGCTTGGGCCGGGGCCGCCGGCCGGCCAGTCCGCTCGGTCCATTTGCGCCTGTTTGCGGTCCTTTGCGTTCTTTGCGTTTAAACCTTCCTTGCTTCCTGCCCGAGCCACGAGGCGCCGGCTCCCGCATTCGGCCCGTGGCCGCCGAACACCTCAGCCCGCAACAGACTTCGCGACAAGCGCCTTTCTTCTGCTGCCGACATGGCCGGCGACGCTTCGTTCCACAGGCATGCGGCCTGCCGCGCGAACCCGCCATCCTCCATCGCCGCGCCCTCTTCCGCGCCGCCGCCGGGACCGCCGGACGGGACGCCCCAGCTTGCGTTGCCGGCAAGGCCCGGCCGCGCCCCCGGTGCGCCGGCCACGCAGACGGTGGGGCAGCCGCCGAGGCATCGACCAAGCCGCATCGACCAGCCGCATCGACCCTGGCGCCCTCGCCCGGTTCCGGCACAGCCTCGCGCGATCCCCGCCGGGCCAGCGTGACCGCTCGGGCCGCCACGCCCCCGGCGCGAAAACACCTGGCGCAAAAACTGCTTGACGCGGCGGCGGATTCATGTTCTTGTTCCGTTCATGTCCGCCGCCGCCCCTTCTCCCCCCGCCAGCAGCGCCTGGGCCCTCGCCGGGCGCTTCGCCCGCTTCATCGGCGGGCTGCGGGAAGCGATGGCGACCGGCGCCGAGCACAACCCGGCCCTGATGGACCTCGCGGCCCGGCTGTGGAACCGCCTCACGGAGGCGGCGGAGCGCTTCGCCGCCATCGCCGCCCATCCGGTGGCGAGGTCCCGCCGCCGCCCCGCCGAACCCGCCCCCATGCCCACCGATGCGCTGCCCGCCGATGCGGCGCCGCCCTGGCCCCGTGCGCCCCGCCGGACCCTGCCCAGACGCTACGGCTGGCTGGCGCGGATGTCGCCGGAAACGGTGCCGTCCGGCATCGAATTCGCCTATCTCCTGGCGCAGCCGGAAATGACGGAACTGCTGGCGACCGCCCCGCGCCTGTGGCGGGTGCTGCGCCCGCTCTGCCGGATGTTCGGCATCACGCCACCCGAGGCCCTGCCACCCCCGCCGGACGCGCCCCCGCGGCGCGCGCCGGCGGCAGTGCCCGACCCTCGCCGCCTGCGCCGGCGGTCCGAAGCCGCGGCGATCCGCGACCACGGTCCGCTCGGCTACCGCCCACCGCTTTTCGGCCGCTAGACCGGGGCCGGCGGTCGTGCGCCGATATCGTTACGATATACCAACATAATCGCCCACCCAACGCCACCCCGGCGCCGGAAACAGCCCGGGACGGCGCGGGGACCTCAGGGCCCGCGACAGCGGAACCGCATCGCGCTCCGGCCCGCAGCCGGCACAACGGCCCGGACGGTGCGACAGAAACGCAGCGATCATTCCGGCGCGGCGCCTGACGTCACGGCAGCACCTTCCCCGGGTTCAATATCCCCCCCGGATCGAGCGCCGCCTTGATCCGCCGCATCGCATCCAGCTCCGCCCCGCCGCGCCACTCCGGCATCATGTAGGGCTTCAGCCGTCCCACCCCGTGCTCGGCCGAGAAACTGCCGTCGAACCGCCGCACCACCGCGTTCACCGTATCCATGATCGCGTGGTCCTGCGCCAGGAACCAGGCCGCATCGGCCTCCTTCGGCTGTTCCAGGTTGAAATGGATATTGCCGTCGCCCATGTGGCCGAACGGCACCGGCCGGATGCCCGGCATCAGCGCCAGGCA
>DATKQI010000174.1:0-32866 GCA_035532755.1 Acetobacteraceae bacterium | reverse complement strand
CGGTCAGCCGCGCCTCGATGTTCATGTGGATGTCTTCGAGCGCGACGGCGAAATCGAACTGCCCGGTCTCGATCTCGTGTCCGATCGCCTCTAGACCGGCGCGGATCGCGCGTTCATCTTCCGCGCCGATGAGGCCGATCTTCGCCAGCATGGCGGCGTGCGCGAGCGAGCCGCGGATATCCTGCCGCCACAGCTTGCGGTCGAACCCGATCGAGGCGTTGATCTCCTCCATCACCACCGAGGGGCCGGCGGCGAAGCGGCCGCCCCACTGGACGTTCGCGGTCGCGTTGCGCAGGTGCGGCGTGTCGCTCAAGGAAGGGCTTCCATCATGATCCGTTTCTCACGCCGCCTGCTGCTGACGGCGGGCGGGACCGTAGCGGCCGGCGCGGCGGCAGGCAAACTCCTGGCGGGCCCGGCGCAGGCCGAGACGCTGCAGGACATGTCCGCGCTGGTGCTGGCCAGCCCGCCCGGCCCACCGCCCGCGATCACCTTCCTTTCGCCGGACGGGGCGACGCACCGGCTGGCCGATTATCGCGGCAAGGGCGTGGTGGTGAATCTCTGGGCCACCTGGTGCGCGCCGTGCGTGGCGGAGCTGCCGTCGCTGGACCGGCTTGCCGGGGTGCTGGGGCCCGACAACGTCGTCGTGCTGCCGCTTTCGTCCGATACCGGCGGGGCGAAGGCTGTCGAAGCGTTCTACAAGCAGCACCATATCCGCCATCTTCCGGTGCTGCTGGACCCCGAGGGCAAGGCCATCCAGGCCTGGGCCGCGCCCGGCATTCCGCTGACCATCCTCATCGACCGTCAGGGGCGGCAGACCGCGCGCCTCCTGGGCGGCGCGGCCTGGGGCACCGCCCAGGCCGCCAGCACCGTGCGCAAGCTGACGGCGTAGAGGCGCCCCATCAAGCCCAGAGTCAGGCCCGGAGTCAGGCCCAGAGATCAGGCATAGTCGGTCGCCACGGTCTCGTCCTTGTGGCGGTCGGAGGCGAAGGCGTTGAACAGCACCGACAGCACCGCGGCGATCACGAAATTGATGATGACGGCGTAGAAGGCGACGTAGCCCGGCACGACGACGCCGAACAGATGCACCGGATACACCGCCCCGGCGAAATGCAGATGCAGCATCATGCCGGTGCCGATCACCGTGCCCACGGCCCAGCCGATCAGCAGCGCCCAGGCGTTGAAGAAGCGGGTGAACAGGCCGAACACGACGGACGGCACGGTCTGGATGATCAGCACGCCGCCGAGAAGCTGGAACTGGATCGCGTATTTCGTCTGCAATTCGAGCACGAACACCAGCGCCCCGGCCTTCACCACCAGGGAGACGAGCTTCGCCACCGTCGATTCCTGGGCGGGCGTGCAGTGCGGATTGATGAATTCCCTGTAGATGTCGCGCGTGAAGATATTGGCGCAGGCGATCGACATGATGGCCGCCGGCACCAGAGCGCCGATGCCGATCGCGGCGAAGGCGATGCCCACGAACCACGAGGGGAAGGTGGCGAGGAACAGCGCCGGCACCGCGAAATTCGGCCCGTAGGTTTTGAACCCGCCGGCGAATTGCGGCATGTGGCCCACCCCCACGGCAAAGGCCATGAAGCCGAGCAGTGCAAGAAGGCCGAGCATGAAGGAATAGGCGGGCAGGAAGGTGGCGTTGCGCTTGATCACCCGCGAACTGTTGGAGCTGAGCAGGCCGGTGATGGAGTGCGGGTAGAGGAACAATGCCATGGCCGAGCCCAGCGCGAGCGTGGCATAGGCGCTGTAGGCGCCCAGCGTGCCCGCCCCCGGCACCGCCAGGGTGAGCTTGGCGGCCGGAATCTTGGCGAACATCGCCCCGTAGCCGCCGAGCTTCATCGGCACGACGATGACGGCTGCGAGTACGGTGATGTAGATCAGCACATCCTTCACCACCGCGATCATCGCCGGCGCGCGCAGCCCGGAGGTGTAGGTGAAGGCGGCCAGGATGACGAAGGCGATGATCAGCGGCAGATCTCCGCCGAGACCCGCGCCGTGGAAGCCCAGCGCGCCGATGACCACCTGGATGCCGACAAGCTGGAGCGCGATATAGGGCATCGTCGCCACCAGCCCGGTCAACGCCACGGCGAGCGCGAGCCAGCGGTTGCCGTAGCGGCCGCGCACGAACTCGGGCGCCGTCACGTAGCCGTGCTTCTGCGCCACCGCCCACAGCCGCGGGAACACCAGGAACAGGATGGGATAGGCGATGATGGTGTACGGCACGGCGAAGAAGCCGATGGCGCCCGCGCCATACACCAGCGCCGGCACGGCGACGAAGGTGTAGGCGGTATAAAGGTCCCCGCCCATCAGGAACCAGGCGATCAGCGTGCCGAAACGGCGGCCGCCCAGGCCCCATTCATGCAGCAGCGACAGATCCCCCCGGCGCCAGTTCGCGGCGACGAACCCGAGCACGGTGACGGCCCCGAACAGCAGGACGAAGACGATGGTTGCGGTCCAGTTCATGGCTGCTCAGCCCTCCGCCCGATAGACGATCCAGGTGATGATCGAGGTGAGCGGAATCCACAGCAGCTGGTACCAGTAGAACAGCGGGAAGCCGAACAGACGCGGGCTGGTGCCGTTGTAGAACGGCACCCACAGCACGGCGATGAACGGAATGATGAGCAGCCACCGGATGGCCCGGCTGCGGCCTGGCTGCGCGCGGCCCGCATGATCGGATTGCATTGTTTTCCCCCCGGCTCCTCCGCCTCTTGATGGCGAAGCTGTAACTCCTGCGTAACGCCGATCAGCGCTGCGGTAAAGTCGAATCGCGGGGGCGCGGGTCGAGGGGGGCCGGGCGCGCGATCCGGGCGGCGAACCGGCGGCGGCGGCGCTGCAGCAGCTGCCACGTCAGCCGCGCGGACGCCCCTGACAGCCTGCCGCGCGGCGGCAGCCCCACGGCCTTGAAGATCATGCCCATGCCGCGGGCGACATGGTGCGGCCGGTAGAAGCCGATCGCGGGCGCCATGTAGGCGGCGATGCAGCGCTCGTGGCTGTAGGACAGCGATTCCGGCTCGTTGCCGCAATGGAAGGCGAAGGCCAGCTCGTCGTCCTCGCTTTCGTTGATGCGGCCGGCGGCGATGGCGAGGCGCCGCCACAGCCCGATCCGTTCCCGGCCCAGGTAGCGGCGCATATGGTCGTAGAACAGCTTGAAGTGGCGGTACTCGTCGGCCGCGATGAGCCGGCACACCTGCGCCAGAACCGGCTCCTCCGTCGCGTCCGCAAGCGCGGTGTAGTAGCTGGAAGTGCCGGTCTCGACCATGCAGCGCGCGATCAGCTCCCCGGTGCGGGAGCCGCGGACCGACGCATCGGCATCGAGCGGCAGGGTGTAGCCGGCGCGGTAGCGGGCGAACGCCGCCGCATAGTCCCATGCCGGGTCCGCCAGCATGGCCCAGCGGCCCAGCGCATCGCCGTGCTGCACTTCCTCGACCGCCCAGCTGGTGGCCGCCTGGCCGAAATCCGGGTCGTCCCGGAAGACATTGTTCAGATAGACCGCATAATCCGTGCCATTTCGTTCCACCATCGCGGCCGCCTTCACCAGCGGGACCATGGCGGGGTCCACCCGGGAAGCGTCGAACCGCTCCCACGGGACATCATCGATCTGCCAATGCTTCATCGTGCCAATGCTTTACCGCGCAACCCCGAGTCAGGGCCAGCCTTTCGTTCTGCGGCGCCGCAACGGACGCCTCGCGCCGATGTGTTGGACAAATTGGCCGTGACGGGCCAAATGGAACACATCCACGCGCCGCGTCTCAACTCATGAGATTTCTCGCTTGATGAGATTCGCTTCACTGTCGTCCAGAGCTTTCATTCATCAAGGCCCTCCCGCATGACCCTTGCCGCCACACCAGAGCCCGATACCCTGCCCCGGTTGAGCGAAGACAGTGCCGCCCACCTCCGCCGGTTGGAGGCGGAAAGCATCCATATTATGCGCGAGGTGGCGGCGGAGTTCCGCAAGCCGGTGATGCTGTACTCGATCGGCAAGGATTCGTCGGTCATGCTGCATCTGGCGCGCAAGGCGTTCCACCCGGCGCCCCTGCCGTTTCCGCTGCTGCATGTGGACACGACCTGGAAGTTCCGCGAGATGATCGCCTTCCGGGATGCCGCCGCCGCACGGCTCGGCCTGCGGTTGATCGTGCACACCAACCCGGAAGGCCTGGCCCAGGGCGTCAACCCGTTCGACCATGATGCCGGGCTCTATACCCACATCATGAAGACCGAGGCGCTGAAGCAGGCGCTGGATGCCGGCGGGTTCGACGCGGCCTTCGGCGGCGCGCGGCGCGACGAGGAGAAATCCCGCGCGAAGGAGCGCGTGTTCTCCGTGCGCAGCCCCACCCATGCGTGGGACCCGCGCAACCAGCGGCCGGAATTATGGCGGCTGTACAACTGCCGCGTCGCCAAGGGCGAATCGGTGCGCGTGTTTCCGCTGTCGAACTGGACCGAACTCGACATCTGGCACTACATCATGCTGAACGACATCCCGATCGTGCCGTTGTATTTCGCCGCCCCCCGGCCGGTGGTGGAGCGTGACGGCCTGCTGATCGTCGCCGATGACGCGCGGATGCGCCTGCACCCGGGCGAGACGCCGCGCAACGAGATGGTCCGGTTTCGCACGCTCGGGTGCTATCCGCTCACCGCCGCCATCCGTTCCACCGCCGCCACGCTGCCCGAGATCGTCGCCGAGATGCTGGTCGCCACCAGCTCCGAGCGCAGCGGGCGGCTGATCGACCAGGACGATGCCGCCTCCATGGAGCGCAAGAAGCGCGAGGGGTATTTCTGATGGACACGCCCGCGCCGGATACGCTTGCCACCTACCTCGCCGGCCACGGCCGGCGGGGGCTGCTGCGCTTTCTCACCTGCGGCAGCGTGGACGACGGCAAATCCACCCTGATCGGCCGGCTGCTGTTCGACACGCGGCTGATCCTGGAAGACCAGCTGCTGGCGCTGGCCGCCGAAAGCCGCCGCTTCGGCACCACCGGGGAGGAGATGGACCTCGCCCTGCTGGTCGATGGGCTGGAGGCGGAGCGGGCGCAGGGCATCACCATCGATGTCGCCTACCGCTTCTTCGCCACGGAGCGGCGGAAGTTCATCGTCGCCGATACGCCGGGGCACATCCAGTACACCCGCAACATGGTCACCGGCGCCTCCACCGCCGATCTGGCGGTGCTGCTGGTCGATGCCCGGGCCGGGCTGCTGACGCAGACGCGCCGGCATGCCTTCATCGCCGCGCTGCTGGGCATCCGCCATGTGGTGCTGGCGGTGAACAAGATGGATCTGGTGGATTTCGCCGCCGACCGCTTCGCCGCGATCGAGCAGGACTTCCGCCGTTTCGCCGAACCGTTCGGCTTCGCCAGCCTGCTGGCCATCCCCCTCTCGGCCCGCTTCGGCGACAACGTGACCGCGCCCAGCGCCAGGCTGCCGTGGTACGGCGGGCCGACCCTTCTCGCCCATCTGGAAGCGGTGGAGGTGGCGCAGGATGCCGGCGCCGGCCCGCTGCGGATGCCGGTGCAATGGGTGAACCGGCCGGATGCCAGCTTCCGCGGCTATGCCGGCACCATCGCCGGCGGCATCGCCCGGCCGGGCGATCCGGTCGCGATCATGCCGTCGGGCCAGACCACGACGATCAGCCGCATCGTCACCATGGACGGGGAGTTGCCGGAGGCGCGCGCCGGCGATGCCGTGACCCTGGTTCTGGCCGACGAGCGCGACGCCTCCCGCGGGGACATCATCGCGGCCGGAGCGGCGCGGCCGGAAGTGGCGGACCAGTTTCGCGCCCATCTCGTCTGGCTCGACCCCGAGGCGCTGATGCCCGGCCGGCCCTACCTGCTGAAGATCGGCGCGCGCACCCTGCCCGCCACCGTCAGCACGCTGCGCCACCGCATCGATGTTGACACGCAGCAGCATCTTGCCGCCGAGACGCTGGCGGTGAACGAGGTGGGCGTGGTCAACCTCTCCCTGTCCAGCGCCATCCCGTTCGACCCTTATGCCCAGAACCGCGATACCGGCGGCTTCATCCTGATCGACCGGCTGAGCAATGCCACCGTCGGCGCGGGCATGATCGACTTCGCGTTGCGCCGGGCGGCGAACATCCACTGGCAAGCGATCGCCGTGAACCAGAACGCGCGGGCGGCGCTGAAGGCGCAGCGCCCGGCGGTGGTGTGGTTCACCGGCCTGTCTGGCGCGGGCAAATCCACCATCGCGAACCTCGTCGAGAAGCGGCTGCACGCGCACGGGCGCCACACCTACATGCTGGACGGCGACAACGTCCGCCACGGGCTCAATCGCGATCTCGGCTTCACCGAGGCCGACCGGGTGGAGAACATCCGCCGCGTGGCCGAGGTGTCGGCGCTGTTCGCCGATGCCGGGCTGATCGTGCTGGTCTCGTTCATCTCCCCCTATCGGCGGGAGCGCCAGATGGCGCGCGAGCGCGTGGCGGAGGGGCAGTTCATCGAGGTGTTCGTGGACACCCCGATCGACGAATGCCGCCGGCGCGACCCCAAGGGCCTGTACCGCAAGGCGGACCAGGGCCAGTTGCGCAACTTCACCGGAGTGGATGCGCCCTATGAGGCGCCGGAATCGCCGGAGATCCATCTGCACACCACCGAAGCGGCACCCGAGGCGCTGGCCGAGGAGGTGGTGCGGCAACTGGAGGAGCGGGGCGTCCTGCCGCGCTGATCGTCGTGGAGGACGCTGGCGCCCGTGCTGACCGGGCTCAACCCGACGGCAGGATGCGCCCGTCGATCAGGTTGATCCTGCGGTCGCAACGCGCCGCCAGCTTCGGGTCGTGCGTGATCAGCAGCAGGGTCGCGCCGCTCTCCCGGCACAGGTGGAACAGCAGGTCCATCACCGCCTGCCCGGTGCCGAGATCGAGATTGCCGGTCGGCTCGTCGGCCAGCAGCAGGCGCGGCCGTGGCGCCGTCGCGCGCGCCAGCGCAACCCGCTGCTGTTCGCCCCCCGACAGCTGGCCGGGCAGGTGATCGAGCCGATGGCCGAGCCCGACGGCTTCCAGCGCGCCGGCCGCGCGCGTGAGCGCATCGGGCTCTCCGGCAAGCTCCAGCGGGATCGCGACATTCTCCTGCGCCGTCATTGTCGGGATCAGGTGGAAGGCCTGGAACACGATGCCGATGGTGCCGCGCCGGAAGCGGGCCAACGCATCCTCGCCCATGCCGCCGACATCCTGCCCGGCGATGCGCACGCGGCCGGAGCTGGGCCGTTCCAGGCCGGCCAGCACCATCAGCAGGCTGGTCTTGCCGGAGCCGGACGGGCCGACGATCCCCACGCTCTCCCCCGAGGCGACGGCAAGATCGACGCCGCGCAGGATGTTGACCGGGCCGGAGGCTGCGGGCACGGTCAGTTGCAAGTTCTCCACCTTGATGACCAGGCTCTCTATGGCGGGCATGGCCAGCGCGGGTGCGGAGCGCGATGCGGCGGAACGAGGGATGAGGGCCATAGCGCGTTTATATGGTGCGGCCGGCGCACGACGAAGGGCCGCCGTATTGATGATGGTTCCGCTGCTGGCGGTTTTGCTGCTCATGGCAGGATTGCCGCGGGCAATGGCGGCGCCGATCCGGCTGCTGGTGCTGGGGGATTCGCTCGCCGCCGGCTATGGGCTGACGCATGCGCACGGGTTCGAGGCGCAGTTGCAGGCGGCGCTGCGCGCGAAGGGCCTGGATGTGAGCATCATCGACGGCGCCGTGTCCGGCGACACCACGGCCGGCGGCCTTGCGCGGCTGGACTGGGTGCTGGGCGGCGGTGCCGATGCGGCGATCGTGGAACTGGGCGGCAATGACGGGCTGCGCGGGCTGAGCCCGCGAGCCATGCGTGCGAACCTCACCGCGATCCTGGACAAGCTCGCCGCGCGGCGCATTCCGGTACTGCTGGCCGGCATGTACGCCCCGCCCAACCTGGGCGCGCAGTACGAGCGCGCGTTCCGCGCGGTGTTCGACGATCTGGGCCGCCGGCCAGGCATCCTGTACTACCCGTTCTTCCTGGCGGGCGTGGCCGGCAAGCGCACACTGAACCAGGCCGACGGCATCCACCCGGATGCGGCAGGCGTGCGCATCATCATCGCCCGCATCCTGCCGATGGTGCGACGGCTGCTGGCGGAGGTGCCGCGGCGATGAGGCTGTTCGTGGCGCTCGATCTGCCCTGGACTCTGCGCGAGCAGTTGCACGCGCTGGCCGGCGGCATTCCCGGCGCGCGCTGGGTGCCGGCGGAGAATTATCACCTCACCCTTCGCTTCATCGGTGAAACCCCGTCGCACCGCGCGGAGGAGATCGACACGGCGCTGAGCGCGCTGCGCGGGCGCGGGTTCGAGCTGACGGTGACAGGGCTCGGCCTGTTCGAGAAGGCGGGGAGGGTGACGGCCATCTGGGCCGGGGTGGAGCGCAACCCGCAACTCGACCATCTCCAGACGAAGATCGAGAACGCGTTGCAGCGCGCCGGAGTGGAACCGCAGCGGCGGCGCTTCAATCCGCACGTGACATTGGCGCGACTCGATTCGGTGCTGACGCCGCGAATGGCCGATTTCATGCAGGCCCGCAACCTGTTCCGCGCCGAGCCCGTTGCCGTGCGGCATTTCACGCTCTTCAGCTCGCAACTGGGCAAGGAGGCATCCGTCTACACGCCCGAGGTGGAGTACGCGCTGAGCTGATCTTACCGGGAGGCTGTCCGCAACGCCTGCAACCCGGCCACGGCAGCCGGCACTGTCCGTGGCGGCATCTGGGTGCGGAGGATGCGCGCCGCCGCATGCGGATGGCCCGCCAGCACCAGTGCTGCGGCGAAATCGGCACGCACGCGCGGCAAGGCGGACGGATCGGCTGCCAGGGGGCGCAGAAGCGCGATCGCCTTCCGCGAATCGCCGGACAAGGCGAGCGAAAGACCGAGATTCACCTCCGCCGCCGCCATGTCCGGCCGGGCGGCGAGCGCCGCGCGATAGGCCGCCTGCGCCGCGGCGTGGCGCCCTTGCAGATCGCGCGCGATGCCGAAATCGTTCAGCACCACGGCATCATGCGGCCGCATCCGCAGCACCGCGGCAAAACGCGCGGCCGCCGCCGTGGCATCGGATGCGAGGTCGCAGCGGCCACTGCCGATCCGTGCTGCAACCGATCCGGGAGCAACGGCGAGCGCCGCGCGATACGCGTTCCGCGCGTCCGCCAGCCGGCCGAGCGCGTAGAGCGCGTCGCCCTCGTGCACCAGGGCCGACGCGCTGTGCGGGTGCATGCGCAGCACCCCCCGGGCCACGCGCAGCGCCATCGCGGGGTCCCCGCCCGCCAGCGCGGCATCGGCGACGGCAAGGCCCGGCTGGCGCGCCACGATGGGCGAAGTGGCGGCGCAGGCAGCCAAGGCCAGCGCGGCGAACGCCAGCAGAGCCTGGGCGCGAGCAAGGCGGGTTGACCGGTGCACGGCGGTTTCCTCAATGACGGGACAAGGTCTTGAACAGTTGCAGCATCGCCGGCCCGCCGACGATGATGAACACGCATGGCAGGATGAAGACGATCATCGGCAGGGTCAGCAGCACGGGCAGGCGCGCGGCGCGGGCCTCGAAACGGGTCAGCATCTCCTGCCGCAATTCGGCGGACAGCCCGCGCAAGGCCTGGGAAAGCGGCGTGCCGTACTGCATCGTCTGCGTCAGCGTCGCGCCCAGCCGTTTCAGGCCTTCGAGGCCCGTGCGGGCGCCCATTTCGAGAAGGGCCGCGCGCGAGTCCGGGTTGATCCGCAATTGCTGTGCGACAAGCAGCAATTCCTCGGAAATCGCCGGATTCGATCCACGCATTTCGGACCCGACCCGCGCGATGCCGGGTTCGAGCGCGAGGCCGGCTTCGCAGCAGATCACCATCATGTCCAGCGCATCGGGCAGCCCGCGCTCCACCCGCCGCAGATGGCGCTTGCGGATGAAGCGCACGGCGAAATCCGGCCCCAGCAGCCCGGCCACCGCGCAGCCGACGATCAGTGCGGTGCGTGCCAACGGTTGCAGCGCCATGCCGCGCAGGACCAGCAGCGCGATGCCGGGCGCGGCGACCAGCAGAATGATCTTGCTGCCGATGAACAGGCCGAGCCCCTGCCCGCCGCGCAGGCCGGCGGCGCGCAACGTGTGCTCCAGTTCCGCGATCGTGCGGCCGGGCAGCAGCCCGCTTTGCGCGACCGCCTGGCCGAGGTTTGCCAGCATCCGGCGGAACAGATGGCCGTGCCTCGGCCGTGCCGCGGCACCCGGGCCTGCGCCATCATGCTGCCGCACCTGGCGCAGTCTGGCGGCCAACCGTTCCTGCCGTTGCAGTTGCACTGTCAGCAGTGCGGCGAGAACGCCGATCAGCACGATGCCGCCGAGCGCGGCCTTCAGCAGCAGGACATGGCTCATGACAGGCTGCGCTGGATGATGCTGCGCATCACCAGCATGCCCATGCCGAGCGACAGGATGGCGATGCCGAGCAGCCGCCGCCCACCCGGCGTGAAGAACAGCACGGCGATGTAGTGCGGATTGAGCAGTGCCAGCGCCCCGCCGGCAAAGAACGGCAGCGACAGCAGAATGATCACGCTGGTCCGTGCCTCGGACGCCAGCGCATGGCCCCGCGCGCGCAGCGCCACCCGCTTGCGGATCACGTCCGCCAGCGTCTCCAGTGTTTCGGTCAGCCCGCCGCCCGTCTGCGCCTGCAAGGCGAGCGCGGTGGCGAAGAAACGGTATTCCTGCAGCCCGTTGCGCAACGCCATCGCGCGCAGCGCCTCGTCGGGCGGCATGCCGATGGCGATCTGGCTCGACAAGCGGGAGAATTCCGCGGCCGTGGGCTCCGGCAGGTCGCGCGCGACCATGCGCAACCCGTCTGCGACGGGAATGCCCACGCGCACGGCCCGCACGATCGTGGCGAGCGCATCCGGCATCTGGGTGAACAGCCGCAGGGCGCGGCGATGGTCGAACAGGTGGAAAAGGCTGCGGCTCAGCACGATCCAGATCGGCAACACCGCCACCAGGGCGAGCGGGCCGAGGATGGCGGCAAGGAATCCGCCGATGGCGCGGGCAGGCAGCAGGCAGGCGGAAATGCCGATCCACCACCGCAGCGGATACTGGTCCGCCCGCAACGGATCGAAGCCGAACCCGAGCGCGGCCCGCCGGCACAGCACCGCCCAGGGCGTCGGGCTCCCGCGCCAGGGGCTCGCCGCCGTGTCCGCATCCGGGGTGCGTGCTCGATGATGCGGCGACACCGCCGCGGCGAGGCGCGTGCGAAACTTCTGCTCCCGCGCCTGCATTCGCACCAGGAGCCAGGCGGCGAAGCCAAGCCCCGCGAGCAGCAGCAGCGACCACGACAGCCAGCGCATCGCATGCGGGTTCATGGGCCGGTCTCATCCAATGCCGTGGCCCAGGCGCGATCCAGGCCGAAATAGGCCAGCCGGTCGTGGAAGCCCGGCCGTGCGCGGCTGGGGCGGTAGCGACCGATCAGCCGCCCATCCAGCCCCTCGCCGCCGATCTCAAGCCGGAAGATATCGTGCAGGATCGGCACCTCGCCTTCCAGCCCAGCCACCTCCGTCACCTGGGTCAGCCGGCGCACGCCGTCGCGCTGGCGTTCCACCTGCACGATCAGGTTCACCGCGCCGACGATCTGCGTGCGGATCGCCTTCACCGACAGGCCGAGATTGCCCATCTGCACCATGTTCTCGATGCGGGTGACGGCATCGCGGGCGGTATTGGCGTGGATGGTGGACATGCTCCCGTCATGCCCGGTGTTCATCGCCTGCAGCATGTCGAACGCCTCCGCGCCGCGCACCTCGCCGATGATGATGCGGTCGGGGCGCATGCGCAGGGCGTTGCGCACGAGGTCCCGTTGCGTCACCTCGCCGCGGCCTTCGAGGCTGGCGGGCCGGGTTTCCATCCGCACCACATGCGGCTGCTGCAATTGCAGCTCCGCCGCATCCTCCACGGTGATGATCCGCTCGCCATGGTCGATCAGGCGGGACATCGCGTTCAGCAGCGTGGTCTTGCCCGAGCCGGTGCCGCCCGAGATGACCACATTCAGCCGGCAGCGCGCCGCGATCTCCAGCACCCGCGCGACAGGCTGGCTCATCGCGCCGTACTGCAGGAGCTTTTCGAAATCGATGATCTTGCGGGCAAACTTGCGGATGGAGATGTACGGCCCGTCCAGCGCCAGCGGGTGGAACACGATGTTGACGCGCGAGCCGTCTTTCAGCCGCGCATCGACCATCGGGCTCGCCTCGTCCACCCGCCGCCCCACCGCGGTGGCGATGCGCTGGCAGATGTTGGCGACATGCTGCGAATCGCGGAAGCGCACCGGCGCCTGCACCACCTTGCCCGCACGCTCCACGAACACCCGCTCCGGCCCGTTCACCATGATGTCGTTGATCGTCTCGTCGGCGAGCAGCGGCTCCAGCGGGCCGAGACCCAGCATGTCATCGACCAGCTCGCCCGCAAGCTGGCGCTGCTCCCGCCCGTTCAACTGCACGCGATGCTCGGTCGCGAGGCCGGAAATCAGCCGCTCGATCTCGATCGCCAGCCGTTCCGGCGGCAATGCCGCCACCGCCACGGCATCGAGCCGGGCGAGGCACAGCCGGCGGAGTTCGCCGATCTGCGCAAGCGTTGCAGGCTGCGTCCCGGGTGGCGGCGCGGCGACAGACTGCGGAACGGCCGCCACGGCGCCGTCGTCACGACGGCGGCCGAATGTGGGGATCGTCAGGCCGCTCATCCGAACAGGCCGAACAGCCGGCCCTTGCGGCGGCTCTGCTCCTTCAGCAGCGCGCGGTTCCTGAGCCCGGCGGAAGCATCGAGCAGGCCGACGAACCCGACCTCGCGCGCCAGCTCCACGATTCCGGCCCGGAACGCGCCACGGCTGCCGACCGCCGGTTCACCCATGTTGGCGGCATGGCCCAGCAGGCGCGGCAGGTCCGGGATCGCCACGTCCGGCCTGAGCTTCAGCGCATCCTCGACCTGGCGGCGATTGAGGCTTCCCGGACGGCCGATCCGGTTCAGCACCACGACCGGGCGCTGCGATTGCTTGGGGCCGGCCGGCATCGCCAGGAAGCGCAGCGCATCCCGCACGCCCGCCACCGACGGCTCCATCACCAGAACCCGCCGGTGGGCGATGTCGAGCAGTTCGCGATTGACCGGGAGTGCGGCGAACCGGGCATCGACAAGCACGAAATTGTAGCGCTGGCGCAGCACCTCGACCAACCGCTGCGCGGCACCTGGGGCGCAGGCATGATGCTCATGGGGCGCCTCCTCACCTGCAAGAATGTGCAGCCGCTCCGCCACCGGCTGGGCCGCGCGCTCGACGAACAGCGCATCGATCCGCTGCGGCGCCTCCAGCGCCATGCGCAGCCCCGGCCCGGTCTTCGCGCCGAGCAGCAATGCCGCCGTGCCCAGATGCAGGTCCGCATCCAGCAGCACCGTGTGGCGCCGGGCGGAGACGCCGAAATGCCAGGCCAGATTGGCGGCGACGGTGGTGGCGCCCACGCCGCCGCGCACGCCGCTGATCGTCACCACGCGCCCGCTCAGCACGCCTTCCGATCCTGGCGGTGCCCGCATCACCAGCGGCCCGAACAGGCGGGCCACCATGTCGCGCGTGAGCGGCTTGTACAGATATTCCAGCGCGCCCAGGCTGCGGGTGATGTGGCGGTAGAAATTCACATCCTCCAGCTCGCCGATCACGAGCACCCGCGCCCCTGGCTCCACCACTTCCGACAATTGGCCAAGGGCGGTCAGCGGCTGTTCCTCGCCGCTCACGTCCACCACCAGGCATTCGGGCGTGGGCATCTTCTGCAAGGCCGCGATGGCCGCGCGCACATTGCCCCGCCGCACATCCAACCCGCCCGGCGCCGCCTCGATCAACCCCTCGCGCAGGGCCGCCTCGGTCGGTGCGTCGGCGATGAAGGCGATCAGCGGCCGGCGGTCGGGTCGGGCCAGCGGCGCCTCGGCAGCCGGGGCGGCGGCGTCACTCATCTGCCGCTGCCGATCCGGCCGAGGCCGCTTTTCGGCAGGGGAATGGCCTTGCCTCGGCGCAAGCCCGCCACCGGAGTCACCGCAATCGCCCCAGGAGCGCCAGGGGCGCCGCGCCCCCGGACTAGGTCCGTCGGGTTCGCGGCCATCGCCGCGAGGTCGCGCGCATTCACCCCCATCGGGCGCCATGGGCTGGTGCGCCGATACGGGGCGATCGCGCTGCAACCCACCACCTGCAGCAGCGGCACCATCAGGATCAGGCCGTGCAGCAATCTCCGCCCCACCGCTATTGCACCAGGAACCCGGCATCGCCGGGGATGTGCGGTACCGGGCTTCCCGACTTGCGCCCGGTCTGCCGCAGCAGGAGGATCCGCTCCAGATCCGAAGGCGGCCGCCAGCCGTCGGTCGGCAGGCGCAGCGCCGCCGGATCGCTCACCGGGCGGACGATGTACGGTGTGATGACGATCACCAGCTCGGTCTCGTCGTGCTGGAAGCTGCTGGAGCGGAACAGCGCCCCCAGGATCGGCAACTGGCCAAGCCCGGGCAGCGCGGTGCTGGCCAGCGTGGCATTGTCCTGCAGCAGCCCGGCGATGGCGAAGCTCTGGCCGCTGCCCAGCTCCACCGTGGTCTCCGCCCGCCGCACCAGCAGCGCCGGCACGCTGATGGCGGAATTGCCGGCCGTGAGCTGCACTGCCCCCTGCGTGGTCAGCTCGCTCACCTCCGGGCGTACGCGCAGGCTGATCCGCCGGCCGCTCAGCACCGTGGGCACGAAGGAGAGCGACACGCCGTACTGCTGGAACTGGATGGTGACCTGCCCGTTCTGCTGCCCCACCGGAATGGGGAATTCACCGCCGACGAGGAAGCTCGCGGTCTGGCCGCTCATCGCCGTCAGCGTCGGCTCCGCCAGCAGATGCGCGAGATTGTCCTGGGCGAGCGCCTGGATGATCGCATCGACGTTCACCGCGCCGCGGTAGCCGCCGCCCAGCACGCTGGCCGCCGCCCCGGCCACGCCGAGACTGTTGCCGGTGGCGAAATTGACCGCGAACCGCCCGATCGAGCCGAGCGCCTGCCAATTCACGCCGAGAGCTCGTGCGACGTTGCGGGACATTTCCGCGATGCGCACCCGCAGCGCGACCTGCACGGAACGGGCCACGTGCAGCCTGTTCTCCACCGCCCCGCCCTTCGCCACGTAATGCCGCGCCGCGGCCACCGCCCGGTCGGCCGCGGCGGCGCTGCCCACCGTGCCGTGCAGCACAATGCCATCGGGCCGGGCGGAGACCGCAACATGGCTGCCGGGTACCGCGCGGGCGATGGCGGCGGCGGCGGCATCGGCGGCATAGCGGGAAGGCCGCACCGTCAACGTATATTGGGCGAGCACATGGCCCGCCACATCCATCGCGGCGACGGTGGTGCGCCCCGGGGTGCGGCCGAACACGAACAGGCTGGTCTGGCTGGCCGGGCGCACCTCGGCCACCTTCGGATCGGCCGCGAAGACACTGGCCGCCGCGCCGGGCAAATCCAGCACCCGGCCCGATCCCGCTTCCAGTGTCAGGGTGCCCGTGGGCTGCGCTGCAGCCGGCGGCAGCGGGGCCGCGCGGGCCGCGCCCGCGACAAGGGCAGCACCCATCAGCGCGGCGACAGCGACATGTGCGATTCGCGCCATCAGAACTTGAACTCCTGCGCGTTATCGGCCCCCTGGAACACGCGGACCACCGGGGCGGTGGCGGCCGGCGGCCGGGCGGACAAGGCCGGCGAGACATCCTGCCCCCATACGATCCCCGGCTTCGGCGACCGCTGCGGCCGCGGCCGCACCCCATGTCCGGCCGCGCGCAGAACGAGCGAGAGCTGGCCGAGGTGCGTGGCCACAGCCACCCGCTCCGCCTGGTTCGGCGTCACCTCCAGGGTGATCGTGCGGGCCGGCAGGGAAGCGGCCCCGCCGGCCACCGCGCCTTGCATCATGTGCTGGTCGATCGCGACCACCCGCGCGTCGGCCAGCACCCTCTCCCCGGCGATCCGGCGGCCGAGCGGCTGGCCGGCCCGGGCGATCATCTGCGTGAGGATCAGATCGATACGATCCCCCGGCCAGATGAGCCCGGCGGTGCCGCTGATCAGATCGACCCCTACCGTCACCGCACGCATGCCCGGCCGCAGCACCGCGGCGAGAAAGCCGTGGTCCCCGGGGCGGATGACATCCCCGGGCATCAGCGGCGTGCCGGCGGGCAGGCTGTGGCGCACCATCGCCCCCAGCAGCCCCGCGCGCGCCGCCGGCGAGTCGATCGGCGTGCCCGGTGGGACAGCGGCGGTCCGTTTCGCACCGATGTCCGCCGGCTGCAGGAGGCTGCCCGCGCGCAGCGGGTGGGCGGCGACCAGAACCGGCGTCTGCGCGACCGCCGCCGCGACCGGCCTGGGCGGCGGGCGCGAGGAAATCCAGGCCACTGTGCCGAACCCGGCAAGCCCCAGAGCCATCAGGGCCAATAGAGCGATGCGCAGAACCATGCAGCCCTACCCCCGCAGCAACAGCAGGGTCAGCGCCCCGGCCGCGATGGCCACGGCATAGGGCAGCGGGAACCGGCGGCGGATTCGGTACTGCTCGGCACGCAGAACGCGGGCGGCCAGCAAAGCTGGCCGCGCCGTGGCGGGGTGCGGCAGGAGTGGCGCGAGCGCGAGGTAGCCGAGCGCCAGTACCCCGCCCGCAAGACTGGTCAGCAACAGAAACCCGCCGACCGCCCCGGGCGGCACCACCAGCGCACCGGCCCCCAACAGCTTTACATCCCCACCACCCAGAAACCCGCACCGCCAGCACAACGTGGCCACGACGAACACCGCGCCCGATACCGCCAAAGCCTGCGGAAGCTGCCCGCTGGCCAGCCGCAGCGTCGCGCCAAGCCCCGCGAGTGCCAGCGGCATCCAGTTCGGCACCGTGCGGGCCGCCACATCATGCAGTGCGGCGGCCAGCAGCACCGCGACCGACGCAATCAGCAGCGGCGGCGCGAGGAGCGGGGCGACATTTTGTGCCATCGCAGTGTTCCGGTTCGACGTTCTGGAAACAGGATCGGCGATGCCATCCGCCCTGGAGCATGTTCGCTTGAAGCGAACATGTTCCAGCTCATATTTCACGAGCATTTTCATCGACTTGGAATCGCTGCGCGATTCCATTTGGGCCGATGATGCTCTAGACGCTTTTCGCGATATTGTTGAACGTTGCGCTCAAGTTGGTTCCGACCAGGCCGACCGCGGTGATGATGACCACGGCGATCAGCGCCGCGATCAGCCCATACTCCAGCGCCGTCACGCCCCGCCTGTCGGTACGCAGTGCCAGCCATATCCGGATGAATTCGATCATGCTCGATCCCTCGGTTCCCGCGCATGGCGGAGCCAGCGGCGCGGCAGCGATGTGAGACGGACGCCCGGAGGATTTTCCCCGGAAGGCCGATGCACGTTGGCAACGGCCCCGTCCGCAGCATCAGATCATGGCGGGCTTGCCAAAGGATTAAGGCGGAGCAGGATCGGGCATGAGCGGCAGGCCGGCCGCCGCGCCGGATACGGCCTTTCGGCGTGAACACGGCATCGTGAAACGTTGCGGTGCCGCTACCGTCATCGTCGTATCCGCGCCGGTGCGCAACGCGGCACGGAACCTAGCGGCCGCCTGTGCGTTTGCAGCGGACAGGAATGCCGTTCCGAGATCGGGGAAGACCGCCGGGCGCAATCTGGCGGCAGGATGGGCGGATGCGCCGGACACAGCCGCTGGCTGCCGCCGCAACGAACATCAGGCCGGCACGCCGGGGAGGTCTGGGGCCGTTTCGCACCCGAGCGGATCAGGTCGGGCCCGCTGCGCCTTCACTAACATCACCGATACTCACGGAATCGTGAGCAGACTTGGCGATCATTCCGGGTCGAACCGCGGCCTGACCAGCCAAACATGAGAGTGTGAGGGGTTCTTCGTTATGACCGCTCACCACGCAGAGGAGATGATGATGCTTCGCACCCTGCTCGCCACGGCAGCGCTGATCGGCCTTGCCGCCGGGCCAGCCTTGGCCCAATCGACCCCGATGTCCGCCTATAACCAGGGTTCCACTGGTCTCTACGGCGGGCATGAACCGATGTCGAACCAGGCCAGCAATATCAACAGCGCGGACACGCGCACCCCCTACGCGCCGCAGTTGCCCACGCCGCCGGTATCCCCGAACGCCGGGCCACGCCAGCTTCTGATGGCGGCACAGTCCGCACTGCAATCGAACCAGACCGGCATGGCGCAGGAGGCCCTGGAGCGTGCGGAGACGGCCATGCTGACCCGTTCCGTCCCGCCGTCGCAGGCCAACAGGCCGGCGGGCGGGAGCATGATCAGCCGCATCTCCGCCGCACGGCAGGCGCTCGGCAATGGTGATATCGCCATGGCGCAGTCGAACATCAGCGCCGCGCTCAGCATGCCGCGCCGCGGCATGAGGCAGCCCGCGGCGATGCAGAACGGAATGCAGCCTGGGGCAATGCAGCCGCCTGCCGGAAACAACGGCACGATGATGAACGGTCTGCAGCCGAAACCCGCCATGTGACCCGCGCAGGGCAGATGCGGCGCACGCCGCATCTGCCCTGCCGCGTGTTCGGGCTCGCATCCGGCGCGCGAACCGACTATGTGTGCGCCGCAACATTCGGCGTGCCATGAATATTCGCAATATAGCCATCATCGCTCACGTCGACCACGGCAAGACCACCCTGGTCGACCAGCTCCTGCGCCAGTCCGGCGCGTTCCGCGACCATCAGCAGGTGGCGGAGCGCGCGATGGACCGCAACGACCTGGAGCGTGAGCGGGGCATCACCATTCTCGCCAAATGCACTTCCGTGATGTGGCACGACACGCGGCTGAACATCGTCGATACCCCCGGCCATGCCGATTTCGGCGGTGAGGTCGAGCGCATCCTGAACATGGTCGATGGCGCGCTGGTGCTGGTGGATGCCGCCGAGGGCGTGCTGCCGCAGACCAAGTTCGTCGTCGGCAAGGCGCTCGCCCGCGGCCTGCACCCCATCGTGGTGGTCAACAAGGTCGATCGCTCCGACGCCCGCGCCGACGAGGTGCATACCGAGGTGTTTGACCTGTTCGCCGCCCTGGGCGCGACGGATGCACAGCTCGATTTCCCGATGCTCTACGCCTCCGGCCGCCAGGGCTGGGCGGACCTCACCCTCGATGGCCCGCGGAAGGACCTCTCCGCGCTGTTCGATCTCGTGCTGAGCCACGTGCCGGCACCGACGGTCAAGCCCGATGCCCCCTTCGCCATGGTGGCGAGCATTCTCGACTACGACAATTTCCTCGGCCGGGTGCTCACCGGCCGCGTCGAGCAGGGCCGGGCGAAGCTGAACATGCCGGTGAAGGTGCTCCGCACCGATGGCTCGGTGGTGGAAACCGGCCGCCTGACCAGGCTGATGTCCTTCCGCGGCCTCGATCGCGTGACGGTCGAGGAGGCCGAGGCCGGCGACATCATCGCCGTTGCCGGCCTGACGGACGCGACCGTGCCGGATACCGTGGGCGCACCCGAACTCGCCGCCCCCCTCGCCGCCATCCCGGTCGATCCCCCGACGCTCGCGATGACCTTCCGCATCAACGACGGCCCACTGGGCGGGCGCGAGGGCAAGAAAGTCACCTCCCGCCAGATCCGCGACCGGCTGCTGCGCGAGACCGAAGGCAACGTCGCCCTCAAGATCACCGAAAGCCAGGAGACCGAGGCGTTCGAAGTGGCCGGCCGCGGCGAGCTCCAGCTCGGCGTGCTGATCGAGACGATGCGCCGCGAAGGCTTCGAACTCACCATCGGCCGCCCCCGCGTGCTCACCCGCACCAACCCCGACACCGGCGCCCGCGAGGAGCCGATGGAGGAAGTGCTGGTGGACGTGGACGAGCCCTTCACCGGGGTGGTTGTGGAGAAGCTCAGCCGCCGCAAGGGCGAGCTGCAGGACATGCGCCCCTCCGGCGGCGGCAAGCAACGCCTCACGTTCTTCATCCCCAGCCGCGGCCTGATCGGCTATCATGGCGAATTCCTGACCGACACCCGCGGCACCGGCATCATGAACCGGATGTTCGCGGGCTACGGCCCATGGAAAGGCCCGATCGAAGGCCGCCGCAACGGATCGCTGATCTCCAGCGCCGACGGCGAGGCCATCCACTACTCCCTGTTCTACCTCCAGGAGCGCGGCACGCTGTTCGTCAACCCCGGCGAGAAAGTCTACGTCGGGATGATCCTGGGCGAGCACTCACGCGAGTCCGACCTCGACGTGAACCCGATCAAGGAAAAGAAACTCACCAACATCCGCGCCGCCGGCAAGGACGACGCCATGCTCCTCACCCCGCCGCGCCGGATGAGCCTGGAACAGGCCATCGCCTACGTCGAAGACGACGAACTGGTGGAAGTGACCCCAGGCTCCATCCGCCTGCGCAAACGCCATCTGGACCCCCACACCCGCAAACGCGCCGACCGCCAATCCGCCGACACCGAAGCCGCCTGACCCGCCCACCACTGCCCGGCCACACACCGAAGGCGGTTTCATTGAACGGCGGGAGGCAAGGCCAGGGCTCTGCCCTGGACCCGCCAAAGGGTAGTCACCCTTTGGGAACCCTGCTGGTTTCTTGAAGAAGGGGGGCGGGCCAGACCGCCACGCGGGCAGGTGCCGCCAAGCCCCCCTTCTTCAAGAAACCCTCATGGAGTCCAGAGGTGACCACCTCTGGCGGGGTCCAGGGGCAGCGCCCCTGGCCTTTCTTTCCACCCGATCAGCGAGCCGCCTTCGGTGTGTGGCCGGGCAGTGGCAGGCGGGTCAGCGTTGCAGTGCCTGGACGATTTCCTCGGTCATTTTTTTGGCGTCGCCGAACAGCATCATGGTGTTGTTGCGGAAGAACAGTTCGTTTTCCACGCCGGCGTAGCCGGAGGCCATGGAGCGTTTGACGAACAGGACGGTGCCGGCTTTTTCCACTTCGAGGATCGGCATGCCGTAGATGGCGGAGGATTTGTCGGTCTTGGCGGCGGGGTTGGTCACGTCGTTCGCGCCGATGACGTAGGCGACGTCGGCGGTGCTGAATTCGTTGTTGATCTCTTCCAGCTCGAACACTTCGTCATACGGCACGTTGGCTTCGGCCAGCAGCACGTTCATGTGCCCGGGCATGCGGCCGGCCACGGGGTGGATCGCGTATTTCACCTCCACGCCTTCCTTTTTCAGCGTGTCGGCCATTTCCCGCAGCGCGTGCTGGGCCTGCGCCACGGCCATGCCGTAGCCGGGCACGACGATGACCTTGGAGGCGTTCTTCATGATGAAGGCGGCATCCTCGGCCGCGCCCTGCTTCACCGTGCGGTCGGATGCCGCGGCCGGGCCGGCGCCGCCGCCGCTTCCGGTGCCGAAACCGCCCAGCAGCACGTTGAAGATGCTGCGGTTCATGCCCTTGCACATGATGTAGGACAGGATGGCGCCGGAAGCGCCGACCAGCGCGCCGGTGATGATGAGCGCGAGGTTGCCGATGGTGAAGCCGATGCCGCAGGCCGCCCAGCCTGAGTAGCTGTTCAGCATCGACACGACCACGGGCATGTCCGCCCCGCCGATCGGGATGATGATGAGGAAGCCCATGGCGAACGCGAGCAGCGCGATGAGCCAGAACACCACCTGGCTGCTGCTGGCCACGAAGATGATGATCAGCAGCGCGAGCAGGATGGCGAGCCCGAGATTGATCTTGTGCTGCCCGGGGAAGGTGATGGGCGCGCCCTTCATGATCGCCTGGAGCTTGGCGAACGCGATCAGCGAGCCGGAGAAGGTGATGGCGCCCACGGCAAGCCCGATCGACATCTCGATCAGGCTTTCGAGGTGCAGGTTGCCGGGCGTGCCGATGCCGAACGCCTGCGGGGCGTTGAGTGCCGCGGCGGCCACGAACACGGCGGCGAGACCGACCAGGGAGTGGAACGCGGCCACCAGTTGCGGCAGCGCGGTCATCTGGATGCGCCGGGCGATGAACACGCCGACCGACCCGCCGATGACGACCGCGAGCACGATCAGCCCGTAGCCGGACAAGGACATCCCCGGCCGCAGCAGCGTGGCGAGCACGGCGATGGCCATGCCGGCCATGCCCATCCGGTTGCCCTGGCGGGAGGTTTCGGGGTTGGACAGCCCGCGGAGAGCGAGGATGAACAGCACGGCTGCCAGCAGGTAGGCCGCCGAAGTCAGGCTTGATTGCATCGGCCGGCCCCTATTTCTGCTTCTTGCGGAACATCTGCAGCATGCGCTGCGTGACGACGAAGCCGCCGAAGATGTTCACGCTGGCCAGCATGACCGCGATGAAGCCGAATGCGGTGGCCCAATGGCTCGTGGCCAATCCGGCGGCGAGCATCGCGCCCACGACGATGACCGAGCTGATCGCGTTGGTCACCGCCATCAGCGGGCTGTGCAATGCGGGGGTGACGTTCCAGACCACGTAGTAGCCGACGAAGCAGGCCATCACGAAGATCGAGAATAGGAAGATGAACGGCGCGGCCGCGTGCGCGGCCGGTGCGGCGGCCTGGGCGAGCACGGCGGCGTGATGCGCGAGCCGCTCGGCAGCCTGGGCCAGATCGGCGGCCTCGTTCGCCACATGCGAGGGGGTCATGCGTGTCTCTCCGGGTCAGGCGGGCGTTGTTCAAGCAGCCTGGGCGGGCAGGAAGGCCGGGTGCACCACGGCCCCGCCCCGCGTCAGCGCCACGCCCTTCACGATCTCGTCGGCCTCCGGCAGCTTCGGAGTGCGAGTATCCTTGTCCCAGAAGGTGGTGAGGAAGGTCAGCAGGTTGCGCGCGTACAGGCTGCTGGCCGCCACCGGAATGCGGCCGGGCCAGTTGCGGTAGCCGAGCACGGCCACGCCGCCCGCGGTCAGGATGCGCTCGCCGGGCACCGTGGCCGCGCAGTTCCCGCCGGCATCCGCCGCCAGATCCACAACCACGCTGCCCGGCCTCATCGCATCCACCATCGCCTGCGTCACGATCACCGGGGCCTTCCGGCCCATCACCAGTGCGGTGCAGATGACGATGTCGTTCTTCGCCACGGTGGTGGCCATCAGCTCCGCCTGCTTCTGGCGGAACGCCTCGCTCATCTCCTTCGCATAGCCGCCGGCGGTCTGGGCTGCACGGGTCTCCTCGTCCTCCACGCCCACGAAGCTCGCGCCGAGGGATTTGATCTCCTCTTTCGCCGCCGGACGCACATCCGTGGCCGAGACGATGGCGCCCAGGCGCCGGGCGGTGGCGATGGCCTGCAAGCCGGCCACGCCGGCACCGATCACGAAGACCCGGGCAGGCGGCACGGTGCCGGCCGCGGTCATCATCATGGCAAAACCGCGCTCGAACGCGCCGGCCGCATCGATCACGCCGCGGTAGCCGGCGAGGTTCGCCTGGCTCGACAGCACATCCATCGCCTGCGCCCGGGTGATGCGGGGCAGCATCTCCATGGCCACCGCGTCGATCCCGGATGCGGCCAGGGCGGGCACCAGGGTGGGGTCGGCAAAGCCGCCGATGGTGGCCACCAGCAGCGCCCCGCGCGGGATCAGCGCACGGATTTCCGGCTCCGGCGCCTGCACCGCGAACACGATTTCCGCCCCGGACAGGGCAGCCGCGGGGTCGGGCGCGATCTCGGCTCCCGCAGCGGCGAAGTCCGCGTCGGCGATGGCCGAGGCCAGCCCCGCGCCGGACTCGATTGCCACGGCCAAGCCGAGGGCAACCAGCTTCTTCACCGTCTCCGGCGTCGCGGCCACACGGGTTTCCGCCGCACGCCGTTCCTTCAGCACCGCCAGGCGCATGCGCTTCCCCTGCTTGCAGGCAACAAAACGGGGCGGACCTGCCCCTTCGCATCGTCGCCGCACCATGCGCGAGGCCGGAAGGGTCTTGCAAGAGGGCCGATCACGGATCGGTGCGCGGGCTTCTTGCCACCACTCCTCGCGGCGACATGGCGATAACAGGTTACAGCGCCTTCGGCACCCCGGCCTGCGCCAGGGCCGCCGCCTGACGGGCTGCCAGCGCCTCGGTCTCGAATCCCTCCACCAGCTCGTGGAACAGCCGGCTCCAGTTCAGTTCCGCCCCCAGGCGCAGGAACACGCTGCCGAGGCCGATCGCCGAGCGGTCCATCAGCACGAATTCCCGCGGCGGGCGCACCCCGCCGGTGCGCTTCAGCCCCGCGTGCACGCGCTCGGCCACCGCGCGGCCGTATTGCGGGTCGTTCGTCTCCTGGATGCGCCGCACCCGGTCCTGCATCAGCGGCTCGTAGAGGAATTTCGCCCATTCGTTCAGTACGTCGAGCTTCTCCCGGCTGATGTCGGTGAAGCCCCACACCTCGTACGCGTGGTGCGCCTTGGCGGTGTCGTTGTCGCGCACCGCCTCGTACAGATCGATCACGCCACGGACGAACTGCGCGCCGAACACGCGGATGGCGCCGAAATCCAGCAGGTTCACCCCGCCGTCGGGGCGTACCTGGTAGTTGCCCAGATGCGGGTCTCCGTGGATCACGCCGTAGCGGTAGAACGGCACGTACCAGGCAAGGAACAGCGCCTCGGCGATGCGGTTGCGCTCCGCGAGCGGCGGGTCTTCCTCCAGCCGGCGCATCAGCGGCCGGCCGTCCAGCCAGGTCATCGTCAGCAGCCGCGCGGTGCTGTAGTCCGCGACCGGCCGCGGCAAGTACACGTCGGGCACGCCGTCCAGCATCAGCCCGTACAGGCGCATCTGCGCGGCTTCGCGCACATAATCCAGTTCCTCGCGCAGCCGTTCGGACAGTTCCTTGTAGATTTCCTCGTGCTGGATCGCGTTGTCCATGCGGTGATAGACGGCCATGGCCAGCTTCAACTGGCGCAGATCGGCCTCCAGCGTGCTCGCCATGTCCGGGTATTGCAGCTTGCAGGCGACATCCACCCCGTCCGGCAGGGTGGCGCGGTGCACCTGGCCGAGCGAGGCGGCGGCGGCGGCTTCATGGCCGAACGCCCGGAACCGGCCCTGCCAATCGGCCCCCAGCTCCCCGGCCATGCGGCGGCGGACGAAGTTCCAGCCCATCGCCGGCGCGTTGGACTGCAACTGCGCCAGCTCCTCCGCGTATTCCGGCGGCAGCGCGTCCGGCACGGTGGAGAGGAACTGCGCGACCTTCATCAGCGGGCCTTTCAGTCCCCCCAGGATGGTCTTCAGATCCTCCGCGTGGCTCGCCCGGTCGGTGCGGATGCCGAACACCCGCTCCCCGGCCACCCGCGCCGCGATCCCGCCCACCGCGCCCGATGTGCGGGCGAAGCGGCGCAGCTCGCCGAACAGATTCGCCCGGCCGGACTCAAGGCTGCCCTCGGCCATGTCAGCCCGCCGCCGCCAGCTCGTCGATGAAGCCAGCGATCACGTCGAGCCCCCGCCGCCAGAACGCGGGGTCCGACGCATCGAGCCCGAACGGGGCCAGCAGCTCCTTGTGCCGCTTCGTCCCGCCCGCGCGCAGCATGTCCAGGTATTTCGCCTGGAAGCCGGAATGGCCGTCCTGGAACACCGCATACAGCGCGTTCACCAGGCAATCCCCGAAGGCATAGGCATAGACATAGAACGGCGAATGCACGAAATGCGGCACGTAGGACCAATAGACGTTGTAATCCGGCGCGAATTCGAAGGCCGGCCCCAGGCTGTCGGCCTGCACGCCCAGCCAGATCTGCCCGATCTCGTCCGCCAGCAATTCGCCCTTGCGCCGCGCATCGTGCAGCTTCGTCTCGAACTGATAGAAGGCAATCTGCCGCACCACCGTGTTCAGCATGTCCTCGACCTTGGCGGCCAGCATGATGCGGCGGCGGCGGCTGTCGGTCTCGGCGTCCAGCAGGGCGCGGAAGGTCAGCATCTCGCCGAACACGCTCGCGGTCTCGGCGAGCGTCAGCGGCGTGCCGGACATCAGATAACCCTGGCCGCCGGCCAGCACCTGATGCACGCCGTGGCCCAGCTCATGCGCCAGCGTCATCACATCCCGCGTGCGGCCGTGGTAGTTCAGCAGCAGATAGGGGTGGCGCGAAGGCACGGTGGGGTGGGCGAAGGCGCCACCCGCCTTGCCGGGGCGCAGCGTGGCGTCGATCCAGGGCGCATCGAAAAACCGTTTGCCCACCGCCGCCAGTTCCGGGCTGAACGCGCCGTAGGCGCGCAGCACACGCTCCCGCGCCTCCGGCCAGGGAATGGTGGTGTCGTCGTCTTCCGGCAGCGGCGCGTTGCGGTCCCAGTGCTGCAGCTTCGCAAGACCGAGCCATTTTGCCTTCAGCCCGTAGTAGCGATGCGACAGCCGGCCGTAATCGGCCACCACGGCGGAGACCAGCGCCTCCACCACCTCGTCCTCGACCATGTTCGCGCGGTTGCGGTAGCTGCCTGGGCGCGGGTAGCGGCGCCAGGTGTCGATGATCTCCTTGTCCTTGGCGAGCGTGTTGGTGATCAGCGAGAACAGCCGGATGTTGCGCCCGAAGGTCTCGCCGATCGCCCGGGCAGCCCCCTCGCGCACCGCGCGATCCGACGCCGAGAGCTTGTTCAGTGCCGCACTCACGGTCAGCTCCTCGCTGCCCAGCTTCACGCGCAGCGCGGCCATGGTCTCGTCGAACAGGCGGCTCCAGGCGGCAGGGCCGGTCACTTCCTTCTCGTGCAGGAGCTTTTCCAGATCATCCGAAAGCTGGTGGGGGCGGAAGCTGCGCAGGTCGCGCAGCCAGGGCTGCCAATGCGCCAGCGCCGGGTCGGCGAGCTTCTCGGCGAGCGGGGCGTCCTCGATCCGGTTCAGCTCCAGCGTGAAGAACAGCAGGTGGGTGCTGATCGCCGTCACCCGTTCGTTCGTCGTCTGGTAGAAGCGGCTGATCGCCGCATCCGTCGAATCGCCGCTGAACAGAAGTTGAGCGTAGGACATCACCCGCCCCAGCACTTCCTCGATCCGCTCATAGGCGGCGATGGCCTCCGCCAGCGCCGCACCCGGCAGTGCCGCGACCGCCCCCGCATGCGCCTGGGCGAACGCCTTCGCATCGGCCTCCGCGGCGTCCAGGTCGGCGGCCAGGGCGGGGCTGTCGGGGGTGGGATAGAGGTCGGACAGATCCCATGCCGGCAGGCTGTCCACGCCGCCCGCCGCGCCATCGGGCAGGCGCGTGATCCTGGTCTGGGGCATCGGGCTCGGTCCTCTCCTGATTTCTCCCTCGTGCATGTAAGCTCGCCGCACGGCACGTCAAATGGCGGCCGCGACGAGGGAGGGCGCGTGAGCGATCCTGACTGGCCGAACCTGCCGGCGATGATGTTCGGCTGCGCCGCCGCCTGGCCGGAAAAGCCGATGCTGCGCGCCTTCCAGGGCGGCGCCTGGCGCCAGATGCGCTGGCGCGAGTTCGCCGCCGCCACCGCGGCCCTGGCCCGCTCGCTGCGCGCGGCCGGGGTGGGGCCGGGGGACCGGGTGCTCGTGGCGAGCGAGAACCGGCCGGAATATCCGATCACCGAAACCGCGCTGATGGCGATCCGCGCCATCCCGGTGCCGGCCTACGTGACCAACACCGTCGCCGACCACGCGCATCTGCTGCGCGACAGCGGCGCGCGGGCGGCGATCGTGTCCACCCGCGCGCTTGCCGCCCGCGTGAGCGAAGCGGCCCCGGCCGCGCTGGACCTGCTGGTGGTGATGGACGGGGCGGAAGGGGCCGCGCGACGCTGGGCCGATCTGGCCTCCGGCACCGCCCCGCCGGATGATATCGCCGCCGCCGCGCAGGCCATTCCACGGAGCGCGCTTGCCTGCCTGATCTACACCTCCGGCACCGGCGGCGCGCCGAAGGGGGTGATGCTGTCGCACGGATCGATCCTGTCCAACTGCCGCGGCGCGCGGACGCTGCTGCGCCCGCTGAACCTGCGCGACGAGGTCTATCTGTCCTTCCTGCCGGCGGCGCACGCCTACGAGCACACGGTGGGGCAGTTCCTGCTGCCGAGCCTGGGCGTGGAAATCGCCTACGCGCGCGGCATGGAGCATCTGGCCGCCGACATGCAGGCGGTGCGGCCGACCATCATGACGGTGGTGCCGCGCGTGCTGGAGGTGATCCGCGGCCGCATCCTGGCTGCCGCCGCGCGCGAGCCGGGATGGCGGCGTGCGCTGTTCGGCCGGGCGATGGCGATCGGGTTGCAGCGGCTCGACGGGGCGCGGTTGTCATGGCTCGACCAGCTGCTCGATCCGCTGCTGGAGCGGCTGGTGCGCGCGAAGGTGCGCGGCCGTTTCGGCGGCCGGTTCCGGGCGGCGATGTCCGGCGGGGCGCGGCTGGAGCCGGAGGTGGGGCGGTTCTTCCTCGCACTCGGGATCCTGCTGATGCAGGGCTATGGCCAGACGGAGGCCGGGCCCGTGATCAGCGCCAACCCGCCGGACGCCATCCGGATCGAGACCGTAGGCAGGCCGCTAGACGGGGTGGAGCTGCGCCTTGCCCCGGACGGGGAGATCCTGGTGCGCGGCGAACTGGTGATGCAGGGCTACTGGAACCTGCCGGCGGCGAGCGAGGCGGTGCTGCGGGATGGCTGGCTGCATACCGGCGACGTCGGCACGATCGACGCCGACGGCTATCTTCGGATCACCGATCGCAAGAAGGACATGATCGTGCTGTCGGGCGGGGAGAACATCTCCCCCGCCCGGATCGAGGGGATGCTGGTGGCCGAACCGGAGATCGCCCAGGCGGTGGTGGCGGGCGAGGGGCAGGCCGGGCTGTCGGCGCTGATCGTCCCGGCCGAGGGGATGGACGCGGGGGCGGTGGCAATCGCCGTGGCGCGCGTGAACGGGCGGCTGTCGGTCGGCGAGCGCATTCGCGGCCATGCCATCGTCCCCCCGTTCACGCTTGAGAACGGCCTGCTGACGGCCACCCAGAAGGTGCGGCGCGCGCTGGTGCTGCGCGCCCACAAGGCGATGGCCGAAGCCGGCGAAGACCCGCGCTGATCGCGCTGCCGCGGCATGACAGGGCGATCGATTCGTGCGGAAGGTTGCATCCGGCGCGGGTTGCTGCCACGAAAATCCCCATGTTGCGGTGCGACGCACACGAGCAGAAGGCAAACTGGCCAAAGGAATGACGATGCCGGATATCCATACGGTCGCGGTCTTCTGCGGGTCGGCCACCGGTGCCGATCCCGCCTTCATCGAAGCGGCCGAAATCCTCGGCCGGGGGCTCGCGGAAGCGGGCATCCGCCTCGTCTATGGCGGCGGGCGCGTGGGCATGATGGGCGCGGTGGCCGATGCGGTGCTGCGCGCGGGCGGCGAGGTGGTGGGCGTGATCCCGGACTTCCTGACCCGCGCTGAAGTGGCGCATGACGGGCTGACACACCTGATCGTGACCGACAGCATGCACACCCGCAAACGGCGGATGTTCGACATGTCGGACGCGTTCGTGGTGCTGCCCGGCGGCCTCGGCACACTGGACGAGACCGCCGAGATCGTCACCTGGCGGCAGTTGAAGCTGCACGACAAGCCGATCGTGCTGTGCGACGTCGCCGGCTCGGCGCAGCCCTTCGTGGCGGCCATGGAAACGGCCATCGCGCAGGGTTTCGCCCGCCCCGAAGTGCGGCGGCTGTTCGAGGTGGTGGCAGGCCCGGAAGCCGTGCTGCGCCGCCTGACCCGCCTGCCGGCCGGGGAGGCGGTATCCGCGACACCGCTGTAGAAGGATCAGATCGCCGCTTCGGCGAAAATCCGCCCCGCATCGCCGCCCCAGGGCCCGTTCCAGCGGGAGAGCCAGTGCTCCGCCTGGGTCGGCTCGCCCGCCGCGATCCGGCGCAGCGGTTCGAGATGAAGACTCTCGTCCGCCCCGTCCGCATCGCGCCGGTTGCGCGCCCGCAGGCCTTGGTCGGCCACCGCGACCACCTCTCGCGCCAGGTCGCGCAGCGTCCCGCTCCGCCAGGGCGTGGCGAGCCCCAGCCGCGGCACCTCCGCGCGGACGCGCGCGAGATCGGCCCAGGGCACATCGCGCACCAGCGATTCGGCGGCGGCCAGGGCGGCATCGTCGTACAGCAGCCCGACCCAGAAGGCGGATTGCGCCAGCATCATCGCCGGGCTGCCGGCATCCGCCCCGCGCATCTCCAGGAAACGCTTCAGCCGGACATCGGTGAACGCCGTCGTCATGTGGTCGGTGAAATCGCCCACCGTGGCCGTTTCTCCGGCGAGTGCGGGAACGCGCCCGGCGATGAAGTCCCGGAACGAGGCGCCGGCTACATCCCGGTACACGCCGCCGCGGGTGATGAAGTACATCGGCACATCCAGCAGCCACTCCACATAGCGCGCGAAGCCGAAGCCGGGTTCGAACATCGCGGGGGGAATGCCGCTGCGGTCCGGGTCCGTGTCGGTCCAGACCTGGGCGCGGTTGGACAGCAGCCCGGTCGGCCGTCCCTCGATGAAGGGCGAATTGGCGAACAGCGCGGTCGCCAGCGGCTGCAAGGCGAGAGAGGTGCGCAGCTTGCGCACCATGTCCGCCTCGCTCTCATAGTCGAGGTTCACCTGCACGGTGCAGGTGCGCAGCATCATGTCGAGCCCCAGCGCCCCCTTCAGCGGCATGTAGCGGCGCATGATGGCGTAGCGGCTTTTCGGCATCCATGGCATGGCCGCCCGCGTGGCCGTGGGATGGAAGCCCAGCGGAGCGAAACCGAGACCGAGCGGTTCGGCCACGCGCCGCACCTCCGCGAAATGCGCCTCCAGCTCCGCCTTCGTCTGGTGCAGCGTTTCCAGCAGCCCGCCCGACAATTCGAACTGGCCGCCCGGCTCCAGCGAGATCGAGGCCGTTTCGCCGGCCAGCCCGATCGGGTTGCCGTGGTCCAGGATCGGCGCCCAGCCGGGTCTGGCCATCCCCTCCAGCATGGCGCGGATGCCGCCCGGCTCGTAGGGCGGCGGGACCATGTCCGCGCGGCGGAAGCCGAATTTCTCATGCTCGGTGCCGATGCGGAACCGCGCGCGCGGCTTGCAGCCGGCGGCGATGTGCTCGGCCAGTTGGCGCGTCGAGGTGATCGGCGTGGCGTCGCCCTCTCCGGGATTCGACATCGGGGATTCCAGATCAGTGGTGGAGGGAAGCCGCCTGCAACAGCGCCAGCCCGACGATGGACACCGTCCCGGCCCGCGGGATGCGCGGCCCGAGGGAGGCTGCTGTAAAAAAGGGATGCGCCGCCGGAACGTCAAGCTCCGCGGAAACGAACAGATGGATTGACCCGGGCATCGCGGGGCGCAGAGTAGCACCCATGCGCGCACATACCGATATCGTCGCCACCGGCTGGATCGGCCGCCTGCCGGCGAACCTCGCCCCCTACGCCCTGCTCGCGCGGATCGACCGGCCGATCGGCGCGTGGCTGCTGTTCCTGCCTGGGCTGTGGAGCATCCTGCTGGCCCGCGCGCCGGCCGGGCGGACGGTGATGATGATCGCGCTGTTCGCCATCGGCGCGGTGGTGATGCGCGCGGCCGGCTGCACGGTGAACGACATCTGGGACCGGGAGATGGACCGCAAGGTGAGCCGCACCGCCGGCCGGCCGCTCGCCTCCGGCGCGCTGGGGCTGCGCCATGCGTTCGGCTTCCTCGCGCTGCTGCTCGCGATCGGGCTGCTGATCCTGTTGCGGCTAGATCCGCTCGCGCGGGCGCTGGGGGTGGGATCGCTGCTGCTGGTCGCGCTGTACCCGCTCGCCAAGCGGGTGACATGGTGGCCGCAGCTGATGCTGGGCTTCACCTTCGGCTGGGGCGCGCCGATGGGTTTCGCCGCCGCCGCCGGGCGGCTGGCCCCGGAGGCGTTTGCCCTGTACGCCGCCGCCATCATGTGGATTCTCGGCTACGATACGATCTACGCGCATCAGGACCGGGAGGACGACGCGCTGGTCGGCGTGAAATCCACCGCGCGGCTGTTCGCCGGCCGCTCCCGCCCGTTCCTGGCCGCCTGCTATGCCGCCACCATCGCGCTGATCGCGCTCGCGGGCCTGCTCGCCGGCCTGTCGGCATGGTTTCTGCTCGCGCTGGCCGTTCCGGCAGCCCTGCTGGGGCGGCAGGTGCTGCGGCTCGACATCGACGACCCGGCTCTGTGCCTCGCCCTGTTCAAGGCGAACCGGGATGTGGGCCTCGCCGTCGCCGCCGCTCTCCTGATCGGGCGGCTGTGAACGGCGCAACCGCGTTCCCTCGGAACGACACAGCCGCGTTCCTGCGGAACGACGCAGCCACGTTCCTGCGCGCCCACACCGTGCCGGCCCGCCCGCCGCTGGTGCCGGAGATCACGCTGCATCTGGCGACCGAGATCACGCCGATCTGGCAGGCGGGCGAGGCCTGGCTGGGCGCGCGCGAGATCGCCCCGCCCTTCTGGGCCTTCGCCTGGCCCGGCAGCCAGGCGCTGGCGCGGCATGTGCTGGACCATCCGCATCTGGTGGCCGGCCGGCGCGTACTCGATTTCGCCGCCGGCAGCGGGCTGGCGGCCATCGCCTGCGCCCGGGCCGGCGCGGCCGCGGTGGAGGCGGCGGAGATCGATCCGCTCGCGATTGCCGCGATCGCGTTGAATGCCGCGGCGAACGGCGTGGACGTTCGCCTGCTGGACCGCGATGTCGTGGGCGAGAGCGGGCCGTGGGACCTGATCCTGTGCGGGGACGTGTGTTACGAGGCGCCGATGACGCGGCATATCCTGCCGTGGCTGCACCGGCTGGCGCGCGGCGCGGAGGTCTGGATCGCCGACCCCGGCCGTGCCTACCTGCCCGCCACCGGGCTTGCCGCCTTCGCCCGCATGGTGGTGCCGACGAGCCTGGAACTGGAGGACCGGACCGAACGCACGGTCACGCTCTACCGGCTGGAGGCGGATTGCGGTCTTGCAGGCGAGGGCTGAGCGGCGCAATCTGCCAGACAACTCATCCGTAACGAACAACCATCCGGGGGAACGTCCATGACCGACACGATCGACATCGTGAAATCGCGCCTGCCGCGCCGCGCCATGATGAACGGGGTGGGCCTGTCGGCGGCGGC
>DATKQI010000173.1:0-7539 GCA_035532755.1 Acetobacteraceae bacterium | reverse complement strand
CTCGATCGCGGCATGACGGCGGTGCAGCCGACCGACGGGCTGACCCTGAACGCCTGCCTGCTGCGGCCGAAGGCGCGCGGCACGGTCAGCCTCGCCTCGGCCGATCCGCGCGCGCTGCCGATGATCGATCCGCGCTACCTGACCGATCCGGAGGACGTTCGCCTCTCCGTCGCCGGCCTGCGCTTCGCGCGCGAGGTTCTGGCGCAAGACCCGCTGCGTGTCCTGGTGCGCGGCGAGATTTATCCAGGCGCCACGGTCACATCCGATGAAGCCCTGGCGGCGCATTGCCGGGTGATGGTGAAGACCAACTACCATCCCGTCGGCACCTGCCGGATGGGGCGGGACGGCGACCCGATGGCCGTGCTCACGCCCGACATGCGCGTGCGCGGGGTGGAGAGGCTGCGCGTGCTCGATGCCTCGGCGATGCCGAACGTCGTCAGCGGCAACACCAACGCGCCGGTCATGGCAATGGCGGACCGCGGCGTGGCGCTGATGATGGGCGAATCTCCCCTGCCCCCCGTGCCGCTGCCGGACGCATTGCCGGCAGCGGCGTGATTTGCCGGCTCAGCCCGGGCGGGCCAGCTCCATCGTGGCGGTATCGAGCATGAAGCTGCCGTCCGCCTCGATCGCGAAATGCCGGCGCACGTCCTCCGCCATCATCGACTGGAGCGAACGGATCGCCGCCACGTGCGCGGGCGGCGTGCGCATGCGGGCCACCCAGGAGCCGAACTCCATCCGCACGCGATAGGGGGTCCAGGAGACGCAGGTGAAGCCGGCTTCGCGCGCCGCCGCCTCCCATTCCACACGGGTGCGGTTGCGGGCATGGGACGGATCGCGCAGCACCTCGACAGCCTGGAGATAGGTATCCAGCGCCCCGCCGCCGGGCGAGACCGCATCCCCGAACACGGCGATGCCGCCCGGCTTCAGCACGCGCGCGGCCTGCCGCAGCCCGGCTGCGAAATCGCGCCAGTGATGGGCCGAATAGCGGCAGACGACCGCATCGAACGCTCCGTCCGCGAACGGCAGCTCCTCGGCCATCGCCTGACGCGTGCCGATATTGGCAAGCCCCCGCGCCGCCGCCTCCCGCGCCACCACCGCCAGCATCTCCGCCGACAGATCGCAGGCCGTGACGTGGTCGACATGCGGGGCGACCGCGAAGCTCGCATGCCCCGCGCCGCAACCGAGATCGAGCACCTGCGCATCCGGCCGCCCCCGCATCCGCTCGACGAAGTCCGGAAGGTCCGCGCCCTGGGCGTGCGGGGTGCTGGTGAGATACTGCGCCGCGCGTGACCCGAACTGGGTATCGACCAGCGCGTGATGGGTGTTGCCGGACATGGTGGAGGCTCCTTTCTGCCGATGCGCCGCATCGCAGCGCGGGCCGGAGTATCCACACCGGAAACACCGGTAGAAGATGGGCATTTATACTGGTATAATAAGACACCATGGTCGCTGTCCCGTCCTCGCGCCGCGAACTTGGCGATTTCATCCGCGCCCACCGCGAGAGGCTGAGCCCGCAGGTACTCGGTCTGCCGCATGCCGGACGGCGGCGCACACCGGGCCTGCGGCGCGAGGAGGCGGCGGCGCTGTGCGGGCTGAGTGTCACCTGGTACACCTGGATCGAACAGGGGCGGGAACTGTCCGTCTCGCCCACGGCGCTGAGCCGCCTCGCCGCGACCTTGCGGCTCACCCGCCCCGAACGCGCCTACCTGTTCGAACTGGCCGGCCGGCGAGATCCCGAGCCCGCCCATGGGGCGGAGACGGAGATGCCTGCCGCCCTGCGCCGCTGCGTCCAGGCGATCGGCGCCCCGGCCTACGTGCTGGACCGTGGATGGAACGCCTTGGTGTGGAACCAGCCGGCGGAGCGGCTGTTCGTCGGCTGGCTGGATCGTCGCGAGGCGGGGAACGATGAGCGCAACCTGTTGCGCTACATCTTTCTTTCGCCGATGGCGCGCCGGCTGATCTGCGGGTTCGAGACGCGGGCGCGGCGCGTGGTGGCGGAGTTCCGGGCCGATTGCGGTGCCCATCTGAATGATCCCCCGCTGCGGGCCCTCGTTGCCGACCTGCGGGAACGCAGCCCGCTGTTCGCCTCGCTATGGACCGAGCACGCGGTGCTCGCCCGCGAGGGCGGGGAGCGCATGTTCGACCATCCGCAACTGGGGTTCCTCCGCTGCGACCAGATCAGCTTCATCCTGGCCGCCGAGGGCAGCTTCAAGCTGGTGATGCTGACGCCGGCGGGGGAAACGGCGGCGGGCTAAGCGCGGTCGATAGCCTCCGTCATGTAGCTGGACGTGGATTGCCGGGCCCAATTATCCTGCTCGCGGACGGAGCGAGAAAGCCGATGAGCTTCAGCAAGACGGCCGCCTACCGCAACAATCACAATTTCAACCAGGACGAGCTGCTCAACTCCGATCTCGCCCGGGCGCTCATGAAAACCGACACCGGTTCACTCAGGGAGAAAGAGATCGAGTTGGGTGTCTGCCTCGCGCTTTGCCTTACCTGGATACGCAACAAGGTACTGCCGCTGTCCGAACGCGTTCGCTTCGCGCCGAACCGGCTGCAGAACCTGCATGGCGCGCAGATGCTCAATGAGGTGATGGGTGAACAGGGGGAGCTGGGCAGGCTTTGGATGCGTCACGATGGCGACCTCATCGCGTTCCTTGAAGACCCGAAGGCGAAGGCGCCGCAGCCGGTACAATTGACGCAGAGCAGGACCGCGTTCTCCGTCGCCTCGATCGTCGTCGGGATCATCGATACCCACGTCCCGAACCTGATGATCTACGATTGGGGCGACGGGGAGGATGCCCATGCGATCGTCTGCTATCAGACCAGCAGACGCGTGATCGTGTTCGACCCGAATTGCGGTGAGCTATCCTGTCCCGGCAGCCAGATCGATACGATGTGGAAGGCGTATGCCGCAGACCTCACGACCGTCTTCGGCAGGCCGCCGTCGATGTTCCAGATTGCCGCCGTTGGCGTCGTGCCGCCGAAAAAGAAGACCTGAATCCCAGGCCCGCGGCGCTACCGCCCCGGCAGCATCCGCTCCAGCGTGCCGTCCCGCAGCACCATCCGGTGGAACAGCGCCGCCAGCCCGTGCAGGACGGCCAGGGCGACCAGGATGTTCGCGAAATTGCCGTGCAGGTGGCCGAACGTCTTCATCAGGCCGGCCGGCAGCAGCGTCAGCGGCGGCAGCAGCGCGAGGCCGAACAGGTGCAACCCCCGCGCCATGACCCCGGACAGGCCGGCCAGCAGCGTCAGGCCGATCAACCCGTACAGCGCGAGATGGGCGAGCCGCGCGCCGAGCGCCGAAAGCCGGTGGCCGATCGCCGGCAGATGCCGGCCGCTGGTGGCACGCCAGGCAACTCGGGCGAGCAGCATCACCAGCAGCGTCAGCCCGAACAGGATATGCACCGACAGCACCGCCGACCGCGGCTGCCCGGCCGGCCAGAAGAAGCGGGTCTGGCCGATCACCCAGAGCAGGGCGATCAGCCCGGCGCTGATCCAGTGCAGGGCGACGGTCACGCCATCGTAGCGTTTCGGGGCCGTGTCCGGATTCGATTGGAAAGACGCGCGCATCCTGCCTCCAGGCCCTGCCGGTGCGGCTGGATTGCCGCATCGTTCCCCGCAGAGTTAGGAAGCGATTGTGTCTGCTCTGTTGCAGTGCACAATTTTTGGCGCATAGCAGAATTGCACCATGCGAATACCCCCTCTGTCAGCACTCCACCCGCTGCACCTCGATGGTGACATGGGAGAGCGACGGGAACCGGGCGAGCAGCCCCCGGTAATGGTCCGCCCCGTGCCCGCTGGCGGTCCGGACCGCGACGATGGCGCCCAGGTGGCCAGGGCCGAGCCGCCACAGATGCAGGTCCGACAAATGGTCCCCCTCGCCTTCGATCGCTCGCCGCATCTTCTCCGCCAGCCCGGCATCCGGCGTCATGTCGAGCAGGATGCGCCCGGTGTCCCGGATCAGCCCGTAGGACCAGGAGGCGATGACCACCGCGCCGATCATCCCGGCCAGCGGGTCCATCCACACCCATCCGAACAGGCTGCCCAACGAAAGGCCGGTGATGACGAGCACCGAGACGGCGGCATCGGCCAGCACGTGGATGACGGCTGCGCGCATGTTGTTGTCGCGATCTGCCGCGCCATGGGGGTGATGGGCGTGCTCCTCGAACGCCACCGCATGATCCTCGGCGCCGGATGCGTCGGCGAGGCGGATATGGGCGGTGAATTCGTGCGGCTCCGGGATTTCGGCTTCCGACTCCCAGAAGCCGCCGCGATCGGCGAGGGCGAACACCTGCCGCACACCCCCCTGCCGCTCCGTCTCGACCGTCACATCGGTCGCCGCCAGCGTGCCCGAAGCCGGCGGGCGCAGGCGGAAGCGCGGCGGCACGCCGTCTTCGAAAATCTCCAGCGCGAGGGCGCCGCGGGTCGTCTGGACCACGCGGCTTTCCGGATCGTGGTGACCGTGACCATGGCCATGGCCGTGATGATGGTGGCCGCCGCCGAGCAGCCAGACGCTCGCCACGTTCACGATCAGCCCGAGGGCGGCGATCGGGATCGCCTCGCTGAAATGGATCGGCACCGGGGCGAGGAAGCGGCTGACCGCCTCGTAGCCGATGAGCAGCGCTATCATCGCCAGCACGATCGCACTCGCGAAGCCGGCCAGATCGCCGAACTTGCCGGTGCCGAAGGCGAAGCGGGTGTCCTGAGCGTGCCGCCGGGCGAAACGGTAGGCCAGTGCCGCAAGCAGCAGGGCGCCGGCATGGGTGGACATGTGCAGCCCGTCCGCCACCAGCGCGATCGATCCGAACAGCAGGCCGCCGATGATCTCCGCTACCATCATCGCCCCGCACAGCCAGATCACGGCCCAGGTGCGCCGCTCGTTGGCGTCGTGCCCCTCGCCCAGGAACACGTGCGAATGGCCGGCGACGGGAGTGATGTCGTTCATGGCGACAGGGTTCGGTCGGGCGCCTGCCCGTGTCAACTTGCCGGTTGGGCTTTGCAGCCTGGCGGGTCACGGCTATGTCGGCATCCGACACAGCCAGGAGACAGCTCATGACGGTCGGCCGCTTTCCCGCCACCCGCCTCCGCCGCAACCGCCATGATGGCTGGACCCGCCGGCTGGTCGCGGAAACGGCGCTGTCGGTCGACGATCTCATCTGGCCGGTCTTCATCATCGAGGGCAGCGGGACCACCACCGATGTCGCCTCCATGCCCGGCGTCCGGCGCGTTACGCTCGACCGGCTGGCTGCGCATGTGGAGCCGGCCGCGCGGCTCGGCATTCCCGCCATCGCCCTGTTTCCGGCCACGCCGGCGGAGAAGAAGGACGCGGAGGGCACCGAAGCCGCCAACCCCGACAACCTGATCTGCCGCGCCGCGCGGCTGCTGAAACGGGACTTTCCCGACATCGGCCTCGTCGGGGATGTGGCACTCGACCCCTATACCGACCATGGCCATGACGGGGTGATCCGCGACGGCTACGTGGCGAACGACGACACCCTTCCCATCCTCACCGCGCAGGCGGTGAACCAGGCGGCGGCGGGGATCGACGTGATCGCTCCGTCCGACATGATGGACGGGCGGATCGGGGCGATCCGCACGGGGCTCGATCAGGCCGGGCTGATCCACACCCGCATCATGAGCTATGCCGCCAAATACGCCTCGGCCTTCTATGGCCCGTTCCGCGATGCCGTCGGTTCCTCCGGCGCGCTGAAGGGCGACAAGAAGACCTATCAGATGGACCCGGCGAACACCGACGAGGCGCTGCGCGAGGTGGAACTCGACCTGCTGGAAGGGGCGGACATGGTGATGGTCAAGCCCGGCCTGCCCTATCTGGACATCGTGCGGCGGGTGAAGGACCGGTTCGGGGTGCCCACCTTCGCCTATCAGGTGTCCGGCGAATACGCGATGATCATGGCCGCGGTGGGCCATGGCTGGCTCGACCACGATCGCGCGATGATGGAGAGCCTAATCGCCTTCAAGCGCGCCGGCGCGAACGGGGTGCTGAGCTATTTCGCGGTCGCGGCGGCGAAATTGCTGCGCGGCTGAACGCTTCGGGCTTTATCGCCGGCCGGTTTTGTGGCGATCTTGGGCTAGAAAACCGGAGGAACGCCGCATGAGCGAGACCAGCAAGCATCCCGAGACGCTCGGCCTGCATGCCGGGTGGCGTTCCGACCCAGGCACCGGGGCGGTGAGCGTGCCGATCTTCCAGACCACCGCGTTCGAGTTCCATTCCGCCGAGCACGCCGCGAACCTGTTCGCGCTGAAGGAACTCGGCAACATCTACACCCGCATCATGAACCCGACGACGGATGTGCTGGAGAAGCGCCTCGCCGCCATCGAGGGCGGGGTGGCCGCGGTGGCGCTCGCCTCGGGGCAGGCAGCCTCGGCCTTCGCGGTGCAGAACCTCGCCCGGGCGGGGGACAATATCGTCAGCTCCACGGATCTGTATGGCGGCACCTGGAACCTGTTCGCGAACACGTTGAAGGACCAGGGCATCGAGGTGCGCTTCGTCGATCCGGCGGACCCGGAGGCGTTCGCCCGGGCAACCGACGATCGCACCCGGGCCTACTACGCGGAAACACTGCCGAACCCGAAGCTCGCGGTGTTCCCGATCGCCGAGGTGGCCGCGATCGGCCGTCGCTTCGGCATTCCGCTGATCATGGACAACACCGCGGCCCCGATCCTGTGCCGCCCGTTCGACCATGGCGCGGCGGTGGTGATGTATTCCACCACCAAATGGATCAGCGGCCACGGCAACGCGATCGGCGGCATCGTGATCGACGGCGGCAATTTCGACTGGGCAGCCCACCCGCAACGCCAGCCGGCACTGAACACGCCGGACCCCAGCTACCACGGCGCGGTCTGGACCGAGGCGGTGAAGCCGCTCGGCCCGATCGCCTATGCGATCAAGATGCGGGTGACATTGCTGCGCGACCTGGGCGCCGCGCTCAGCCCGTTCAACGCGTACATCCTGTTGCAGGGGGTGGAAACGCTGAGCCTGCGGATGGAGCGCCACATGACGAACACCCAGGCGGTGACGGATTTCCTGACCCGGCGCCCCGAGATCACCAAGGTGATCCACCCGAGCGTGCAGCAGGGCATCGCACGGGCGCGGGCGGAGAAATACCTCAAGGGCGGCTTCGGCGGCATGGTGGGGTTCGAGCTGGCGGGAGGCCTGCCGGCCGGGCAGCGGTTCATCGACTCGCTGAAGCTGTTCTACCATGTGGCGAACATCGGCGATTCCCGCAGCCTCGCGATCCATCCGGCCTCCACCACCCATTCCCAGCTCAGCGCCGAGGAACGGGCGGCGAGCGGGGCGACCGAGGGCTATGTGCGCCTCTCGGTCGGGCTGGAGCATATCGACGACATCCTGGCCGACCTGGATCAGGCGCTGAAGGCCGCCGGCGGGGTGCGCGCGGCGGCGTGACCTCAGGGAGCCGCCAACAGGGCGTGGACGAAGGCGTAGATCACCAGCGGCACGGCGATCAGCACATACACGCGCAGCAGGCTCAGCAGCAGGACGACCCATCGGCCGAG
>DATKQI010000172.1:0-3397 GCA_035532755.1 Acetobacteraceae bacterium | reverse complement strand
CATCCTGGGGGCGATCGCCGTGCAGACGCCGGACCGCGCGATGGACATCCTGCTGAACGGCTGGCTGCTGTACCAGACCCTGGCGTGCCGGGTCTGGGCGCGGTCGGGGTTCTACCAGGCGAGCGGCGCGTACGGGTTCCGCGACCAGCTGCAGGACGGCATGGCGCTGGCGACCGCCTGCCCGGGGGAGACCCGCGCGCATCTGCTGGCCGCGGCCGGGCGCCAGTTCGCCGAGGGCGACGTGCAGCACTGGTGGCTGCCGCACTCCGGGCAGGGCGTGCGCACGCGCATCTCGGACGACCGCATCTGGCTCGCGTACGCGGTGGCGCAGTATGTCGAGACGGTCGGCGACCGGGCCGTGCTCGACGCGGTGGTGCCGTTCCTGGAGGGCCAGCGGCTCACCCCCGGCGAGCAGGACGCGTTCTTCCAGCCGACCATCTCCGACGAGGCCGCCACCCTGTTCGAGCACTGCGCCCGTGGCCTGGACGCCAGCCTTCTGCTCGGTGTCCACGGGCTGCCGCTGATCGGCACCGGGGACTGGAACGACGGCATGAACCGCCTCGGCGCCGGCGGCCGGGGCGAGAGCGTCTGGCTCGGCTGGTTCCTGCACGCCACCCTGACGTGCTTCGCCCCGCTCGCCGACGCGCGCGGCGAGACCGGCCGTGCCGCCAGCTGGCGGGCGCATGCGGACGCCCTGCGCACGGCGCTGGAGCGCGAGGCCTGGGACGGCGAGTGGTACCGCCGCGCCTGGTTCGACGACGGCACGCCGCTCGGCACCGCAGCGGGCGCGGAATGCCGGATCGATTCCCTCGCCCAGTCCTGGGCGGTGCTGTCGGGCGCAGCGGAGCCGGAGCGGGCGCGCCGCGCCATGGCCGCACTGGAGCGGGAGCTGATCCGTCCCGCCGATGGCGTGGCGCTGCTGCTGGCGCCACCGTTCGACACCGGATCGTTCGACGCTGGGTCGCTCGATCCCGGCTACATCAAGGGCTACCCGCCCGGCATCCGCGAGAACGGCGGCCAATACACCCATGCCGCGCTGTGGGCGGTGATGGCGTTCGCGCAGCTCGGCGAGGGAGACAAGGCGGCCGGACTGTTCGCCCTGCTCAACCCCATCACGCACGCGCACACGCCGGCCGGCGTGCAGCGCTACAGGATCGAGCCCTATGTCGTGGCCGCCGACGTCTATGCGGTGGCGCCGCATGTCGGGCGCGGCGGCTGGAGCTGGTACACCGGGTCGGCGGGATGGATGCAGCGCGCCGGGGTGGAAAGCATCCTCGGGCTGCGACTGCGCGGCGGGATGCTGCACCTCGATCCCTGCATCCCGCGCGGCTGGCCGGGCTTCGAGATCGCGCTCCGGCACGGGTCGGCGCTCTATCGGATCGAGGTCGGCAATCCCGACGGCGTCGCGCGCGGCATCGCCACCGCCACGCTGGACGGCCGGGCGGTGACGACGCGGCCGTTGCAGATCCGGATGATCGACGACGGCGCCACGCATCGCCTGACGGTGCGGCTCGGGAACGTGCCGGACGCGCAAGGTCAGGCTGAGTAGTTTCCGATCCTGTCGGCACCCACTCGCACCACCTATGTCAGTGCACGGGACAGCGAGCGATTTCCGTTTGCAGCAATGTCCAAGGAGAACCCGACATGATCAAGACCTGGCTTGCCGCAGCAGCGGTGCTCGCGATGATGACCGGCAGCGCGCTGGCGCAAGGCACATCTACCAACTCGTCCTCCACCTGGTCCTCCACCACGGGTCCCGCTGCAGCGCCCACCGGCACCAACGAGAGCAGCACCGAACGGACCACCAGCAGCGATGGTGTCGTGACCGACAAGACCGACACCTACACCAGCGGCACCACGACGGCTCCGACCGGCCAGATGGACACGACGGAGAAGACCACCAAGACGACGACCGTCCACTAAGCCTGCCGTCCGCGGTTCGATCTGTCCGGCCGTTCTTGCGCCGGACCGGTGGATGCGGGCCAACGGATCAGAACCGGCGCAACCAAGCGCCCGCACCCATGCAGGAGAGAGACCATGATTCACCGCACAACCCGCTTCGGACCGACCGCCGCGTTGGCAGCGCTGCTCGCCGGCACGGCTCTGCTGGCCGGATGCGCCGATCCGCCGGCGCCGATGACCCGGACCACCACCACCGAGCAGACGACGAGGACCATGCCGCCGCCTCCGGTGGTTTCCACCACGACCACCACGACCCACCTGACCCGAACCCCCTGATCCGACACGCGACGCACTTGGGTCGTTGCCCCACCGAACGAGGGATGCGACCGGGTACTGGCAACGGCGAACGCCCGCCCCGATCGCGCCTGTTTTGTCCTGGGTGCGCTCGCGTGCCGCGGGCGGGGTCGCGCGGCAACTCGGGAAATCTCCCCGACGTTTACGGCAGGATTCGGCCATCAGCTACCAAGCGAAAGGACCACCACCGTGCACAAGAGTTTCACGATCGTGCTGGCGCTGCTCGTACTGATCGGCGTTATGCCGCTGCTCGGCGCCTGCCACACCACCGCCGGCGCCGGACGGGATATCTCCGCGACCGGACACGCAATCACGGGCAGCGCCAATAAGAACACCCCATGACCGCGCAGGCGGGATCGATCCTGCGCAGGGCTTTGCTTCCGGTCCTGGCCCTGGTGGCGGCGACTGCGGTCGGCGCGTGCGTGGTGTATCCGTGACGGCACGCACGACGCCGGCTACCATGACGCCAACGGCCATCATGATAACGGGCACAACGACGATCAACGGCGGGCGGGTGGCGGCGAGCAGTACTGAGCGTCTACTCCCGGGTACGCCGGCCGGAGTCCAACCCGATCCGAGAGAGCCAGGTCCATGGGACTGATCCTTTTGATACTTCTGATCGTGTTCCTGTTTGGCGGGGGCGGCTACTACGGCTACCGCTCCGGCTATTACGGGGGACGCGGCTTTGGCGGCCTGTTCGGGCTGATTATCATCATCGTGGTTCTGTTCCTGCTGTTCGGCGGCGGGTTTCATCACTCGTTCTACCGCTGACGTCCGCCGGCGGCCGGTGGCGACAGGATCATCGACGCGATGCAGGACGTGCCCATCCCTGCCTGGATCGTCCGGGAACACGCGGCGGGTCGCCAGGTCGGAAGGACGGCATTCTCGACCCGGCCCGGAGACTTCGCGCAAGATACGACCTGGCGGCACTGCCGGCAACGCCTGGTCGGCGTCGCCGCGCTGGTCACGCTCATCGCCTGGCTCGCGGCTCCACCCATCCCGGCACGCGCCGCCATGCCACAGGGCGTGTGGCTCATCGACGGGAAAGTCGCGGTGCAGATCTTCGATTGCGAAGGTCTTCTGTGCGGGCGGATCCTCTGGCTGCGCAAGCCACGGGATCCCCAGGGTCAGTTCGATATCG
>DATKQI010000171.1:0-5294 GCA_035532755.1 Acetobacteraceae bacterium | reverse complement strand
GAGCGTGTGTGCGCTTTACCAGCGCGGACGCGAGGAGCACCGGGTAAAGCGGCCTGCTTTCACTGGAGCCGAGAGAGAGCTGTCGGAGACGTGTGAGCTCCAGGATATCCGGAGTCGCCGCGATAGCCTCGATAGTAGCTTCGATGATGGGCCTGGGCAGCGGTCGAGACATCCAAGGTTTTTCCGCCTCAAGGGCAGATGCCTTCTCATCGGATGCATACAACGCTGCGGCTACCTGCAACGCCTGAAGGAGAGTGTCCATGTCGGAAACTGTCATAGTCGGACATGAATGGATGCCCAAGTAGGTTGTGCAACTACACGCTTCCCGTGCGGCTCTATGCGCTCGAGGCAATATAGTTTGCGCCCAGCTTGCTCCTTCTGCTTGGTGGGTGCTCGTTCTGCTCGCACAATTCGGAGTGAAGGCGACGGACCGGATGCGACCATCAGACCGACCGGTTATGCCGCCTTCACCTCGGCGATGAAGACGCCGACTGCCTCGCGCAGCGTCGCCGCCTGCCGGGCAAGTTGCTGGGAGGCCGTCAGGACCTCGGTGGCCGCCGCGCCGGTCTCCCCGGTCGCCTCCGTCACCGCCGCGATGGTCGCGCTGATCTCCCCCGCGCCCACCGCCACCTGCTGGATGTTGCGCGCGATCTCGGCCGTGGCCGCCCCCTGCTCACCGACCGAGGCCGCGATGGTGGTGGTGATCTCGGCGATCGCGCCGATGCTGCGGCCGATCGCGCCGATCGCCTCCACCACGCCGCCGGTCGCCTGCTGCATGCCATTGATCTGGCTGGCGATCTCCTCGGTGGCTTTCGCGGTCTGGGTGGCGAGATTCTTCACCTCGCTCGCCACCACCGCGAACCCCTTGCCGGCCTCCCCGGCGCGCGCCGCCTCGATCGTCGCGTTCAGCGCCAGCAGGTTGGTCTGCCCGGCGATGTCGTTGATCAGCCGCACCACGTCGGAGATCTTCTGCGCGGCCTCGGACAGATGCGTCACGCGGGCATGGGTGCGTTCCGCCTCGCTCACCGCCGTCTGGGCAAGCCGTGTCCCGTCCTGCACCTGCCGCGCCACTTCGGAGACGGAGCCGGACAGCTCCTCGGTCGCCGCCGCCACCGTCTGCACGTTGGCGCTTGCCTGCTGGGAGGCGCCGGCCACCGCGCCCGCCTGCCGGCTGGTGTCGTCCGCATTGCGGGACATCGTGGTGGCCGTGCCTTCCAACACCCCGGAAGCGGCGCCGACGCCATCGACGATATGGCCGATCTGCGCCTGGAACCGCTCGGCGAGCCCCTGCATCGCCGTTCGCCGTTCCTCCGCCGCGCGGGTGCGTTCGCTTTCCTGCTCGCGCTCCAGCCGGGCGCGTTCCAGCGCGTTGGTGCGAAACACCTCCACCGCGCGCGCCATCGCGCCGATCTCGTCCCCCGCAGCCCGCGACGGAATGGTGATGCCGGTATCGCCGGCGGCAAGCTGCCCCATGGCCGCCGTCATCGCCCGGATCGGGCGCAACACGCCACGACTGAGCAGGGCGGCGATCATTACGCCCAGCACGGCCGCCAGCGCCATGAAGCCGATCGCGGCGCGATAGGCCGAGCGCTTCGCCGCCTGCGTCCGCGCGTTGATCCGGGCCGTCGCACGCTGGAGGGAGGCCACGGTGTCCCGGTCCTGCGCCCGCACCGCCGTCAGCGTGGGCAGCAGCGTCCGGCCATAGATCTGGTCCACGTCAGCAAGGGCGATGACGGTCTGCTGGAACGCCGCGGCATACCCCGTCAGCGCCGTGTCGATGAGCTTGATGCCGGGAAGGAACGGCGTGGCATTGTCCGACCGGCGCAGCGTGTTCAGCGCCCCCGTCGCCTGCGCCACCGTCATCGCCACGCGGATGCGCGCCCGCGGGTCCCGCCCGGTCAGGAATTCCGTGGTGTTGACCGGCAGCAGCACGATCGCGGTCTTCAGCGCCCCGGTGGCGGCGGCCTGGGATGGGTCGCCCAGAATGTTCATCTTGTCCTGCAGGTCGTTCACGTTCCCCAGCAAAGTCCCTGCGCGCTTCTGGAGGTCGGCGCGCTGGTGCACGACAAGGCGGGTGAGGCTCGCGAAGTGCGAAACCGGCGCGCTGAGCCCGAGCAGGGCGGACTGCATGTGGCGACAGGCGGCATGATGCGCCGGCGTGCGGCTGGCAAGCGCGAGCGCGTTGAGCGCATCCAGCGCCGCACTCTGCCGCCGGTGCAGGGTGTTCAGCAGGGCAGGGGCCGGCTGGTTCTGGAAGGCCGCCAGATTGCGCAGGATCGCTTCCACATCCGTCGCGGTGCCGCTCAGCCGGATCATCTGCGCCGCAGCCGCATGCTGTCGGGTCGCGTTGGCGGCAACCCGGTCAAGCTGCAGCAGGTTCCACGCCCCCACAGCGACGGTCAGCGCGACCAGAAGACCCGATCCGACCAGGATGCGGGTGCGAATACCGAAGCCGGAGCGCGCCATGGGCCGATCGTCCTCACCTTGTCGTGGAGGAAACCATGGCAGGAGAGGCTTAACGGGCCGTAAGCGGGTTTTCGGCCTCCCTCGTGGCGGCCTATCCGATGGTCTGGGGCTCCAGAAGGGCGTCCACGGCTTCGAGCGGCATCGGGCGGTCGGCGTCGGTGAGCATCCGCCAGGCACCGCCGATCAGGATCTCGCTCGGCCTGAAGCGGGATTTGTAGGCCATCTTGCGGCTCTCGGCGACCCAGTAGCCGAGATAGACGTACGGCAGGCCGAGCCCGCGCGCCCGTTCGATCAGCCACAGAATGGCGTAGGTGCCCAGGCTGCGGGCAGCCTCTTCCGGGGCGAAGAAGCTGTACACGGCAGACAGCCCATCCCCCAGCCGGTCGGCGAGGCAGACGCCGAGCAGCCGGTCGTCGGGGTCCCGGAATTCCACCATGAAGGTCTCGATCGGCGTGTCCTCGACCATGGCGCGATAGTCGTAGAAGCTCATCGTCGCCATGTCGCCGTCACCGTGGCGGGCCTGCTGGTAGCGCTGGAACAGCTGGAACTGCTCGGCGGTGGCGCGCGCCGGCACCTCGAACCCCTCCAGCATGGCGTTCGCGCGTGCAATGCGGCGCAGTGCGCGATCGGGCCGGAAGCCCGCCACCGGCGTGCGGATCGGCACGCAGGCCTGGCAGGCGGGGCACACCGGGGCATAGGCGATGTTGTGGCTGCGCCGGAAGCCGGCGCGGGAAAGCCGGTCGTGCAACTGCTCGGCATCCGGCCCGGTCAACTCCGTCACCACCTTCCGCTCCGTCCGTCCGGCCAGATAGGGGCAGGGCAGGGGCGCGGTGGTGTAGAAGAAATGCGGGCGGCGCTGCATCTGGTGCGTCATCGGGCTGCCATGATCGGGCAACAAGGCAGCACAGGTCAACGCACGGACGCGCGCGCGGCGATCGTTCGCCTTGCGATCAGGGGTTGAGCATGATCCGCCCAGTGACATGCGCGGGCCGGGGACCGAGCAGGATGGTCTTGCCGTTGCGCCAGGGTACCAGGAAATCCCGCGCGTGCGCACTGAGCAGGTTGCCGGATTCGCCGGGGGTCATCATGAACAGGCTGCGGTCGAGGTCCGACAGGTCGTACACCCCGCGATACTCCGGGCCGTGCACCGAATCGTAGCCGTGCGCGGCGAGGCCGGCGCGATCGATCGTGGTGCCGTCGCCCGGCGAGTCGATGCGCAGCGTGGCGAACCCGCGCAGCAGCGGGATGCGGCTCGCCACCGGATCGGCAAACACCGCCTGGTGCGCCGCACCCCACCGCCAGCGTGACGGATCGGCGCCGAACCGGGCAGACAGCCGCGCCACGGCCTTTTGCAGGGAGGCCACCAGCAGCGCGTGGCAGTCGCTCGCGCACCAGCCGGGGTTGGCGCCGGTCAGCAGGGAGGCGACGAATTCATCATGCGCCGGCCCCGCATCGCGCACCGGCACGCCGTTCTTCGCCAGAACCATCAGCCGGAACCGGCGCAGCCAGGCGTTGAAGATCAGCGGCTGGGGCGCATTCATCCGCATCGCCCCGTTCCAGCCGCGCAGCAGCGCCACCACCTGCGCGGCCGGGCCGGGGGGCACGGGCAGCGCGGTCAGGATCGGCAGCAACTGCTGGGCATAGGCGGAGATGACATCGCGCTGCATCTTCGCGAAATCGGCGGCGCGGTGCTTGTCGGTCTGCGCCAGCAGAGCGCGGATGCGCTGCGCGCGCCAGTTGCCGAACCAGTCCCGCCCCAGGAACACCGGGAAATCGGGTGGGGCCACCCGCTCGTTCGCGTTCACCAGCCGGCCGGAGGCCGGAGCGACGATGTGCGGCAACTGGTCGCCCGAGGCGAAGCCGATCCAATCATGCGCGCCGTCCGCGCCATCCACCGGCCACGCCCCATCCCCGCCACGCCGGATCGGCACGCGCCCGGTCATGAACAGGGCGATGTTGGTATGGTCCGCGGCCAGCAGATTCAGCACCGGGGAGGAGACGCGCGCCGCCGCAGCCCCGGCATCGGCGACCGATTGCGCGCGATTCAGCGCCAGCAGCCCGTCGGCCGAGGTGTCGTGGGGCGTGAGCGCGGCCATCGCCACCGCGAGCAGCCCCTTGCCATCGGCGGTGCGGCCGATCACCGGGCCGTGGCGGGTGCTGCGGATGGTCAGCAGAACGTCGGGATGCCCCCGCACCCGGATGCGTGCCTGCCGCACCTTGATCGGTTTCGGCCCGGAAGGTGTCTCGTACCGGCCGCCGGGGGCCGGAGTTTCGATGAACACGTCCTGCGTGTCCGCCTCCGCATCGGTGAAGGTCCAGGCGATGCGGCGGTTGTGCCCGAGGATCAGGAACGGCACGCCAGGGGCGGTGGCGCCGGCCAGCGTCTGGTGCGGCGTGTCGATGCGCACGAGGTACCACAGGCTCGGGAAGCCGAACCCCAGATGCGGGTCTCCGGCCAGCAGCGGCGCGCCGGTCGCGGTGTGGCTGGAATCGACTGCCCACTCGTTCGATGCCGTGCCCGGCAAAGTGAAGGGTGCGGGGAACCGCGGCAGCACATCCAGCACCCGCTGCGCCGCGGAAACCGCCACCGCCGCATAGCGCACCGGCGAGGTGCGTGCGGCATCCGGTCGTCCGGCATCCTGGCTCGGCGGCCAGAGCGAATCGATCTTCGCCCGCGGCAGCTTCGCCGAGAGCGCCAGCCGCGCCAGCTCCTCATGCCAGTTGGCGGACAGCCACAGGGACATCGTCTTGCCCCACAATAGGCTGTCCACCGGCGTCCAGGGCTCCGGCTTGCCGAGCAGCAGGAACGCCGGTGCCGCGAACCGGCC
>DATKQI010000170.1:0-2741 GCA_035532755.1 Acetobacteraceae bacterium | reverse complement strand
GGGCCAGCAGATCGCGAAAGCGGGGGACAAGCGCGACGGCGGATCGTTCACCCAGCGCATGGGCCATGTGGCCTGCTGGAACTCGGTGATGGACGAAGACCGCTACATGGTCCGCAAATGGAACGAATTCATCGTGGCGTGATGCGGCGCGACCGGAGGTGAGCGAGGCGGCCATGGGCGCGGGCGCGCGGGTGAAAGCCCGGCGCCTCGGTGCGCGAAGGCCCGCAGACGGGCGTTCGCATGCCGGTGCGTGGATGCTCGCCGCGCCGCTCGCGGCCGTGCTGGGCGTGTTCCTGGTGTTGCCGATCCTGATGCTGATCGTGGTCAGCTTCCTCGACTACAGTTCGGTGCAGATCCTCTGGCGCTTCGTGCTCGGCAACTACGCCGACGTGCTGCTCTCCGCCACCACATGGCGGACCTATCTGCATACGTTCGAATTCGCCGCCATCACCTGGGCGATCACGCTGTTCATCGGCTTCTGGGTGGCGTATTTCCTCGCCTTCGAGGTGCGCGGCAGTACGTGGCAGATGGGGCTGTTCCTGCTTTGCTCGGTGCCGTTCCTCACCTCCAACATCATCCGCACGATCTCGTGGATTCCATTTCTCGGCCGCAACGGCATCGCCAACGCCGCGCTGCTGCGGATCGGGCTCATCCGCCATCCGCTCGGCTTCCTGCTGTTCTCGGATTTCGCCGTGGTGCTGGCCTATGTGCATCTGTTCACGCTGTTCATGGTCACGCCGATCTTCAACGCGATGATGCGCATCGACCGCGCGTTGATCGAGGCGGCGCACGATGCCGGGGCCGGGTTCTGGCGCACGCTGCTGAACGTGATCCTGCCGCTGTCCAAAACCGGCATGGCGATCGGCACCATCTTCGTCGTCACGCTGGTGATGGGCGATTTCCTGACCGTGAACATCATGAGCGGCGGACAGAGCGCATCCGTGGGCCTGATGATCGAGAACGAGATTTCGCTGCTGCAATACCCCGCGGCGGCGGCGAACGCGGTGATCCTGCTCGCGATCGTGCTGCTGATGGTGGGCGCCATCCTGCGCATCGTCGATATCCGCAAGGAGTTGTGATGCACGAGGGGCGGAGTCTTCGTTTCTATCTGCTCGGCGGCTTCTTCGGCCTGTTCGTGCTGTTCCTGTACGGCCCCATCGGCACGATCGTCGTGCTGTCCTTCCAGGGGCCGGGCGGGGGGCTGACGTTCCCGATGCGTGGGGTGTCTCTGCACTGGTTCTTCAACCTGTTCCAGCCGCAGATGGTGGGGGATTTCGGCGGCTCCGTCCTGCGCTCGCTGCTGCTGGCGGTGATGGTGATGGCGGCCACCGTGGCGATCTCGCTGTCGGCCGGGATGGCGATGCGGCGACGCTTTCCCGGATCGACCCTGCTGTTCACGCTCGTCATCGCCAGCCTGATCGTCCCCTCCATCCTGGTCAGCCTCGGCATCGGGCTGGTGTTCAGCCAGGCGGGGATCGAAACCGCCTGGTGGGGCTCGGCCTTCGGCGCGCAACTGACATGGACGCTGCCGTTCGGCGTGCTGATCATGTTCGCCGTGTTCAACCGGTTCAACCATTCCTGGGAGGAGGCGGCACGGGACCTGGGCGCGAGCGCCTGGCAGAGCTTCCGCCACGTGGTGCTGCCGATCATCGCGCCCGGCGTGGTGGGCATCGCGCTGTTCGGGTTCAGCCTCTCCTACGACGAATTTCCCCGCACGCAGATGACCGCAGGTTCCCACAACACCCTCCCGCTCGAGATCTACGCGATGACCACGAACGTGACGACGCCGGTGGTGTACGCGCTCGGCACGCTGACCACCGCGTTCTCGGCCGTGGTGATCGTCCTCGCGCTGTCCGCCGTGGCGATGCTGCGCCGGCGGCGGGCGCGGCGGGCCTGATGCGTATCCTGGTCGTCAATCCGAACACCACCGCCTCGATGACCCGCAAGATCGGGGAAGCCGCCGTGGCCGCGGCGGCCAGCGGCACCGTGATCGAGGCGGTCAACCCCGCGATGGGGCCGGCCAGCATCGAGGGCTATTACGACGAGGCCTTCGCCGTGCCCGGCCTTCTGGCCGAGATCGCCGCCGGAGAGGCGCGCGGGATGGACGGCGTGGTGGTGGCCTGCTTCGACGATACCGGCGTGGATGCCGCCCGATGCCTGACGGGCAGGCCCGTGGTGGGCATCTGCGAGGCGGCGCTGCATCTGGCGGCGATGATCGCCACGCGCTGCACCATCGTCACCACCCTGCCCCGCTCGGTTCCGCCCCTGGCGGCGCTCGTGCGCCGGTACGGGATGGCGGAACGGTGCACGGTGCGCGCGGCGGATGTGCCGGTGCTCGCGCTGGAAGGCCCGGCCTCCGGCGCGGCGGACCGGCTGCGCGCCGAGATCGGCCTGGCGATCCGCGAGGACGGGGCGGAGTGCATCGTGCTCGGCTGCGCGGGGATGGCCGATCTGGCGCGCGGGCTTTCCCGCGATCTGGGAATGCCGGTGATCGACGGGGTCGCGGCCGGGGTGAAGCTGATCGAGGCGCTGGTGGGGCTTGGCCTGTCCACCGCCAAGGGCGGCGGCTATGCCACACCGCTGCCGAAACCCTATCTCGGGGCGATGGCGCCGTTCCGGCCGAAGTAGCCCCTATTCCATGCCGCGGCGAAGCTGGCTCATCACGAACTGGCGGCACCGGTCGGACCGGGGCTGCGTGAACACCTGCTCCGGCGGGCCCTGCTCGTCGATCCGGCCCTGGT
>DATKQI010000169.1:0-2420 GCA_035532755.1 Acetobacteraceae bacterium | reverse complement strand
GAGCGCGGCCAGAAGATGTCGAAATCCAAGGGCAACGTCATCGACCCGCTGGAACTGATCGACCGGTTCGGTGCCGATGCGCTGCGCTTCACCATCTGCGCGCTCACGGGACCGGGGCGGGACGTGAAGCTCGGTTCGGCGCGGGTGGAGAGCTACCGCAGTTTCGTCACCAAGCTGTGGAACGCGGCGCGGTTCTGCGAGATGAACGGGATCGGCCCCGATCCGGCGTTCGATCCCGCCGCGGCGCGGCTGCCGCTGGCGCGCTGGCTGCTGGACGCGGCCAACGCGGCGACCTTGCAGGCGACCACGGCGCTGGACGCCTACCGGCTGGACGAGTACGCCGCCGCCGGATATCGTTTCATCTGGAACACATATTGCGACTGGTTCCTGGAATTCGCCAAGCCGGTGCTGGCCGAGGGTGATACCGAAGCCGCCCGCGAGGTGCGCGGCGCGGCGGCCTGGGCGCTGGGCGTGATCCTGCGCCTGCTGCATCCGGCGATGCCGTTCGTCACCGAGGAGCTGTGGGATCGTTTCGGCTATGGCGCTCCGTGCAGCCTGATCCGCGCGCCCTGGCCGGTGCCGGTGGCGGTAGCCGCGCCGGAGGCCGCGCGGGCGGAACTGGACTGGGTGGTGCGGCTGATCGGGGAGGTGCGCGCGGTGCGCTCGGAGATGAACGTGCCGCCCTCGGTGCGTGCGCCGGTGCTGCTGCGCGATGCGGCGCCGGAAACGCTGGCGCGGGCGGCGCGCTGGGACGAGGCGATCCGCCGGCTGGCGCGGGCCGAGGCGGTGGGGCCGCTGGTCGGCCCGCTGCCGGCCGGCGCGGCGCAGAGCGTGCTGGACGAGGCGACGATCGTGGTGCCGCTCGCCGGGCTGATCGATCTGGATGCCGAACGGGCGCGGTTGGACCGCGATCGGATGAAGGCGGAGGGGGAGGCGGAGAAGGTCGCCCGCAAGCTGGCGAACGCGGATTTCGTGGCCCGCGCGCCGGAAGACGTGGTGGCGGAGAACCGGGAGCGGCTGGAAGCGGCGCGGGCGGAGGCGGCGCGGCTCAAGGCGGCGTTGCGGCGGCTGGGGTGAGTGCGGGCGCGACCGCATACCGAAAGGCGGTCGCCGGGGCGGAGAGCGGGCATTGCCGCAGGATACGCCAGCGATGCCGATACATGGGGTCCATGGCGACACGCCGCCCTTGAACTATCCCACCTGGTGGGATAGAATATCCGAGAGGAAGGCGGCTTGCGCGCGTTCAAAACCAAGGAATTCGCGCGCTTCGCCCGGCGCGAAGGCATCCCCGACGCCCGCCTGCGCGAAGCTGCCGAGCGCGCGGCACGTGGCCTGGTGGATGCCGATCTTGGCGGCGGCCTCATCAAGCAGCGCGTGGCCCGGCAGGGGGAGGGCCGTCGCGGCGGATATCGCACCCTGATGGCGTTCCGGGCCGGGCGGCAGACCGTCTTCCTCTACGGCTTCGCCAAGAGCGAGCGCGACAATATCGGACCGGACGAACTGGATTTCTGGCGGCGGGTGGCCCGTGGCTTTCTGGACATGGATGCGACGCAGTGGCGGACGATGACGGCAATCCGTGAGATCATGGAGGTGGACCGTGACTGAGGCGACCTATCGCACCCGGCGGCTGGAGGTGCTGCACAAGACCGGAGCCGCGCTGCATCGCGTCGGCGCGCTCGACAAGGCGACGATGCGCGACCTTGACGCCTTCTGCCTGACCCAAGTGGCCGAGATCAGCGGCAACGACATCCAGCAGCTCCGCGCGCGCGAGGGTGTCAGCCAGGCCGTTCTGGCGCGGCACCTCAATGTGGGCACCAAGCTGGTCAGCGATTGGGAACGCGGCGTGAAGCGCCCGAGCGGGCCGTCGCTCAAGCTGCTAGTGCTGGCGCGGGTGAAGGGGCTCGACGCCATCGCCTGACGCGATGATCCGCATCCGCGGTTCAATGCGCCGTCCATCCCCCATCCACCACCAGGCTCTGCCCCGTCACGTAGGCCGACGCATCGGACGCCAGGAACACCGCCGCGCCGACGATATCGCGCGTCTCCCCGAACCGCCCCATCGGCGTATGCTCCAGGAACGGCTTGCTCAGCGTCTCATGATGCAGCAGTCCGGCCGTCAGATCCGTATCGACATACCCCGGGGCCAGGCAGTTCACCCGCACCCCCCGCTGCGCCCAATCCAGCGCCAGCGCCTTGGTCAGCATCTCCACCCCACCCTTGGACGCGCAATAGGACGCCGACCGGGTCAGCCCGACATGCCCGGCCACCGAGCTCATGTTGACGATCGATCCCGTCCCGGCCTCGGCCATCGCCGCACCAAGATATTTGCAACACAGGAACGTCCCGGTCAGGTTCACGTCCAGGATCGCCTGCCAGTCGGCGAGCGAGGTCTTCTCGATCGTGCGCCAGATCGGGTTGAT
>DATKQI010000168.1:0-6413 GCA_035532755.1 Acetobacteraceae bacterium | reverse complement strand
CCGGCTGAAATACGAATCCGGCGTCCATCGCGTGCAGCGCGTGCCGGCCACCGAAAGCCAGGGGCGCATCCATACCTCCACCGTCACCGTGGCGGTGCTGCCGGAGGCGGAGGAGGTGGATGTGCAGGTCAACGACTCCGATTTGCGGATCGATGTCTATCGCGCGTCCGGCGCCGGCGGGCAGCACGTGAACAAGACCGAGAGCGCGGTCCGCATCACGCATCTTCCCACCGGTATCGCGGTGGCGATGCAGGAGGAGAAGAGCCAGCACAAGAATCGCGCCAAGGCGATGAAGATCCTGCGCGCCCGGCTGTACGAGCAGCAGCGCGCCTCCCTCCACGCCACCCGCGCGGCCGACCGGCGTGCGCAGGTGGGCACCGGGGACCGCAGCGAGCGCATCCGCACCTACAACTTCCCGCAGGGCCGGGTGAGCGACCACCGGATCAACCTGACGCTGTACAAGATCGAGCGGGTGATGCTGGGCGAGATGGACGAGTTCATCGACGCGCTGACCGCCGAGGACCAGGCGGCAAGGCTGGCCGATTTCACGCTGTCGGCGGAGGCATGAACGAAACGGTCGGCGCGGCGCTGGCCCGCGCCCGTGCCGCCCTGGCTGCCGCCGGCGTGGAATCGCCGGGCCTCGAAGCCCGGCTGCTGCTGGCAGCCGGGCTCGGCACGACACCGGAAGCCTTGCTGCGCGACCCGGCTGCGGCGGCGGGCGGCGGGCTTGATCCGCTGCTGGCCCGGCGGGTGGCGCACGAGCCGCTGGCGCTGATCCTGGGGTGGCGGGAGTTCTGGAGCCTCCGCTTCGCCGTCTCCCCCGCCACGCTCATCCCCCGGCCGGATTCGGAAACGCTCATCGAGGCCGCCCTTGCCGCCCGGCCGGAGCGGGCGGCCGTGCGGCGGGTGCTGGACCTCGGCACCGGTACCGGCTGCCTGCTGCTCGCCGCGCTGAGCGAATTTTCCGGGGCCTTCGGCGTCGGGGTCGATCTGTCCCCGGAAGCGGCGGCGCTGGCGGCGGCAAATGCGGCGGCACTCGGCTTTTCCGGCCGGGCCGCCTTCCTGGCCGGGAACTGGGATGCGGCGATCGATGCCCGGTTCGACCTGGTGCTGTGCAACCCGCCCTATATCGAATCGGCCGCCATCGCGAAGTTGATGCCGGAGGTGGCGGCGCACGAGCCACGGCGCGCGCTGGATGGCGGGGCGGATGGTCTGGCTGCCTATCGCATGCTGCTGCCCAGGCTGCCCTTCCTGCTCGGATCCGGCGGGATTGCCGTGCTGGAGCTGGGTGCGGGCCAATTCGCGGCCGTGGAGGGGCTGGCGCAGGCCGCCGGGTTCACCCATGTGGCCAGCCGAGCGGACCTGGCGGGGCTGCCCCGCGCCTTGATCCTGGGTCGGACCTGAAAAAACCGTTTGGCAGGACCCATGTCGCAGGTTACCCTCATTGACGCATGAACAGAGTGGGGCGGCAGAGAGCCGCTGCCCGCCAGCCAGGATGGAGCCTTGCTCTTCCAGCCGGTGGGGTGTCATGCGGAAGCCAATGCCGATGATTACAACCGACGACGGGACACAGGGTGCCCGCATTGGGTTTGGTTGGATTGTCGGTCTGGCAGGCCTCGAACAGGAAAGCGCGACGTCAGAAGAATGAACATCAAACGCATGCGCGGCCGCAACAACCACCGCAACGGGAATGGCGGCACCGGGGGCGCGCCGATCCGCCACCATAGCGGGGGCACCCCGCTGAACCGGAACCATGTTTTCGACAGCAACGGCCCGGACCTGCGAATCCGTGGCACATCCCAGCAGTTGTTCGAAAAATACCTGCAACTGGGCCGGGATGCGACGAGCAGCGGCGACCGGGTGATGGCGGAGAGCTATTTCCAGCACGCCGAGCACTACTTCCGCATCCTGAACGCGATGAATCTTGCGGCCCAGCAGAACCAGCCCAACGGCTACCAGAACGGCCAGCCGCGACGGCTGTCGAACAGCGATTCCGACGAGCCGGAGCCGATGCCCCCGGGTTCGGGGGATCAGCCGGGTGGCGAACCGGGCGAACCGGGCAGCGAATCAAACGGCGAGAGCCGGGAAATCCCGATCGCGGCCGGCGCGCCTGAAGCCTGACCACCGGCTGCGGCCGGCGGGTTACAGCCGGTAGAGCCGTACCGCGTTGTCATGGAAGATGCAGCGCTGGTCGGTTCCGGCGAGATCGGAAAGCGCCGCGCGCATCGCCGCGTAGTGGCTGGCGAAGCTGCCGTGCAGCCCCGCCACCGGGAAATCGCTGCCGAACAGGCAGCGGCGCGGCCCGAACAGATCGACCACGACACGCACCAGCGGGCGCAGCGTGCCCACGGTCCAGCCATGGGTAGCGACCGCCCCGCAGGTCCCACAGATGATGATGCGCATCGACCAGCGGGCCGGTGTAGAGCGGCATATCAGGCGGCCGCGGCGGTTGCCACCCAATCGAGCCGGGCCGCCGGGATCAGCCCGTAATTGTAGAAATTGAGCCCGTTTGCGCCAGCGGCGCGGGCGGCGCGCGCACGGGTGGCCAGGTCTTCCGGGCCCCGCATCTCTGGGTGGAAGACCCGCAGGCCCGCCCCGAGATAGCGGCCTGCCCCCAGCGCGGCCCGCGCCTTCGCCATGGCCGCGCCGATCTCTTCCGGGCTGCGATCATAGACGCACAGCGTCACGCCATCGGCTGCCCGGCCGAGCGCGCCAAGATCGCTGCCGGAAAGCCAGCCGTCGTCGATGTCCAGCACATGCACCCGGCTCGCGGGATCGGCCGCATCGCGGATGGCGGCGACAAGGCTGGTCACAGGCTCGAACCGCCACATCACATAGGCTTGCACGTCCGGATGGGCCACGAACACCTCCGGCCCGCTTTGCTGGAAATCCGGCCAGCGCGGGGCGGGCACGGCGCGTTCCATGGCCTCCGCGATCCAGCCGCGCACGGTGCGGCGCGCGGCCTCGGCATCCACGCCGGCCCGTGCGGACCGTGCGACGCAGGCGGGGCAGAAGCACAGCGAGAGCAGGAAATCGTCCTCCGCCGTCAGCCCCACGCCGTCCTTCTCGTGGTGGTAGCCATGGGCGAAGCCCATGAAGCCGGGGCTTTCCAGCTCCACCACATCCGGCCGGTAGCGGCGGGTGAGGTCCTGCACCAGCGTGGTCGCATAGGCCCGCACCCCCGGATGGCTGGGGCACAGGCTGAAATAGGACGGGTCGCCGAACGCATTGCGCGTGCAGGCATCGGGGTGGCGCATGCCCAGGCGCGTGTTGTGCAGGCACACCGTCCAGCAGGAAACCGACAGGCCGGTGCGGGCGCGCTGCTCGATCAGCGCGGCAAGGATGTCGCCGCGTTCGGCGATGATGCCCGCAAGGCGCGGGCGGATGGGCTTGTCGTCCCACAGCGCCGGGTCGGGATGGAAATAGACGGTGCCATCCTCGGGGAAATAGGCCTTGCGCACCGGGCTGCGCGGCTGAAGGAAGCGGCCTGCGTGGTAGGAGGCGGCGAGGCTGATGGCGTTCAGCCCGGCGCGGCCGCGCAGATCGGCGGTGACGGTGTCGATGCCGAGGTCCTGCACATCCCACGGATAGGCCCACATCGCGAGCCGCATCGCCGTGGCCGCCATTGTCACATCACCTCCGCGATCAGCTCGACCTCCACCGTGCAGTTGCCGGGCAGGCTGCCCATGCCGACGGCGGAGCGCGCGTGGCGGCCACGCTCGCCGAACACCTCCACGAACAGATCCGAGCAGCCGTTGATGACCGTCGGCTGCTCGCCGAAGCCGGGGGCGCCGTTGACCATGCCGAACAGCTTCACGATGCGCGCCACGTGATCGAGCCCGCCCGCCGCCTCGCGCAGCACGGCCAGAAGCTGAAGGCCGACGCGGCGCGCATGGTCCCGCGCCTGCTCCGTCGTCACCTCCGCGCCGACGATGCCGGTGAAGAACCCACCCTCCGGCCGCCGCGGCGTCTGCCCGGAGAGGAACAGAAGGTTGCCGGTGCGCACGAACGGCACATAGGTCGCGACCGGCGCGACCACCGGCGGCAGCACGAGGCCGAGTTCCTGCAACCGGGCTTCGATCTTTCCGGCGTCGTTCATTGCACTTTCCCCCGTGCGGCGATGGTGAAGACGGTTTCCACGCGATCGCCGCGCACGCCGTGAATGCGGTCGAACAGGTTGCTGACCACGCAGGCATGGTTCGGCACCACGGTCACGCGTTCGCCCACGCGTGGCGCGGGGCTGCCGGGCGGGATGCGGCAATGGCCATGCTCCTCGCTCAGCCCGGCGATCTGGATGTCGGGATATTCCACGATATGGCCGTGGCCTTGCAGGCCCAGCGTATCCGAGGTGAGCGTTTTAGAACCGGCATCGAGGATGCAGCGGTCTTCGGTGGGGCGCGAGACCACGGTGGCGATGATGCGCAGCGCGCAATCGTCGAACGTGCCGAAACCGCGCGCGACCAGAGAGCGGTCGGAATAGATGTAGGTGCCGGGCCGGTGTTCGGTCGCGGCCTTCACCTCGTGCGCGCGGAACAGGTCGGGCGTGCCGCCGGTGCTCACCGCTTCCACCTCCGCCCCCGCGCGACGGCAGGCTTCCTTCGCCTCGTCGAGCCACGCCGCAACCTCGGCCACGCCGCCCTTGGGCGGGTAGGTCATCAGCCCGCGGAACCGCAGGCCCGGCAGGGCGGCGATGCGGGCGGCAAGGCCCGCCGCCGCGCCAGCCGTGGTGACGCCGCAGCGATGCGCGCCGGTATCGCATTCCACCAGCACCGGCAGCTTCTTCGGCTCGCGGGAGAAGGTTTCGGACAGGCCTTGCACCACCACCTCGCTGTCGGCGACCACCGCGAGGTCCGTGCGGCGGGCGAGGCTGCGCAGCCGGTCCAGCTTGGTCTGGCCGAGGATGTTGTAGGTGATGAGGATATCGGTGATCCCGGCATCGGCCATCACCTCCGCCTCGCCGATCTTCTGGCAGGTGATGCCGCGCGCGCCGAGGCGCAACTGCCGATGCGCGAATTCCGGGATCTTGTGGGTCTTGATATGCGGACGCAGGGCCAGGGCATGCGCATCGGCATACTCCTGCGCGCGGCGCAGGTTGCGCTCCACCGCGTCAAGATCGATCACCACCGAGGGTGATTCCAGATCGTTCAGATGCATGGCCGTTTCCCCGATTCCGCTGCCCATCTCGCCCTTCCGTCTCTACCGCCTTGGCGCCCGCGCCGGAAGCCGGGTCGTCCGGTCTGGCGCGGGTGGCGTGCTCATCGCGCCGCCTCCCGGCCCGACAGCGGCAGCATCGCCAGGATCAGACAGCCGAACAGGATGTTGCGCCAGCCGGCCGAGGCGTTCACCACCGTGATCAGCGCTGTCATCGTCACCAGCAGCACCGCGCCCGCGATGGTGCCGAAATAGCTGCCCCGCCCGCCCAGGATGGCGGTGCCGCCCAGCACCACCGCCGCGATCGAGGAGAGCAGGTACGGATCGCCGATGCCGACATAGCCCTGCTGCGTCATCGCCAGCAGCACGAGCCCGGCAAGCCCCGCGCACGCCCCTGCGAGCGTGTAGGTCAGCAGCGTGAGCCGCGCCACCGGCACGCCGGACAGCCGGGCGGCCAGGGGGTTGGTGCCGATCGCGTAGATCATCGCCCCGCCGGCGGTGCCATGGAGCCAGAGCAGCAGGCCGAGCGAGACGACGCCCCAGGTGAGGATGTCCACCGGCACGCCGATCACATGCGCCGAACCCAGCCAATCGAGGATCGGGTTGCTTGCGCTGACGGCGCTGCCGCCGGCCACCAGCACCAGCAGCCCCTGCAACGTGGTCGCCATCGCCAGCGTCATGATCAGGGGCGGCACGCCAAGCAGCCCGATGCCTACCCCGTTCAGCGCGCCGATGGCCCCCGCCACGGCGAGCGTGAGCAGGATCGGCGCAAGGCCCGTGGGATCATGGAAGGTGAACAGCGGCGGCAGGATGGCGCTGACGGTGATGATAGCGCTAACAGAAAGATCGATCCCGCCGCCGATCACCGCCACAGTCTGCCCCGCCGCCGCGAGGCCGACGACCGAGGCCAGTTCCAGGATATAGCGCAGATGCGCGGGCGCGCCGAAGCCGGGGAGTGCCAGGCTGCCGAGAAGCCACAGCACGCCGACCAGCAGATAGGCCAGCACCACCCGGCCCGCCGGGCCGAACAAATGAATCCGCCTCATGCGACGCGCCGCCAGCGCCGCCGCAGGCGCGGCAGCGTGACCGCGCCGACGATGATCACGCCCTGAACCACGTATTGCACCACCGGCGGCAGGCCGAGGAAGAACATCACGTTGATCAGCACCGTCATCAGCAGGCTGCCGGCCAGCGCGCCGCGCATGGTGCCCTGCCCGCCCAGGAAGCTCACCCCGCCCAGCACGGCGGCGGCGATGGCGTTC
>DATKQI010000167.1:0-3370 GCA_035532755.1 Acetobacteraceae bacterium | reverse complement strand
TGGCGGAGAGGGTGGGATTCGAACCCACGGTACGCTTGAACGTACAACGGTTTTCGAGACCGCCCCGATCGACCGCTCCGGCACCTCTCCGCGGCGGAGGGGTTATAAAGACAGCATCCCGCAAGCACAACACAAGTGCGACCAGGCATCCGCCCTGGCGCCGGAACCCGCCCGGCCCCCTTCGCGTTGCCGGCATGGTGTCTACAGCCAGCGGAGAAGGCGGATGGATTTGCCGGTGCGCGGCTATCCCATATCGGCGGAGGCGGTGACGAACTGGTTCATCGCCACGTATGGGCGCCAACCCTCGGAGCGGGAAGTTGTCAGCATCGTGAATGCGATGGCTGCCCGGGAGGCAAGCCTGCCGAAGGAAGGGCCGGTGGCGGCGCCGGACGGATGGACATGGCCACTGGCGGGAAAGCCGGATGCCGCCGACGATCCGGTTTGAAGCAGCACTTGCCGTGCGCGGTGCATTAAATCCACCGACCGCACCGGCCGGGGCGGAACCACGCAGGGCCTTCGCGGTTCAAGAGGAATCGTGGGCAGAGCATGGCCCGGAGCAGGAGGGGATGCGCATGGCCGACACCGATGCCGAACGCGAGGCGGGTGAATCCCGCGAAGCCCGAATCCGTGAGCGCGCCTACGCCATATGGATGGAGGAGGGCTGCCCCGACGGCCGCCAGCACGAGCATTGGGAACGGGCCGCGCGCGAGATCGGGGAGGAGAAGAAGCTCGACCATTCGAGCGAGGCCAGTTTTCCGGCAAGCGACCCGCCGGCCTTCACCGGGCTCAGCGGGCCGCGGCGCTGATCCGCGAAGCCGTGGGCGCGGGCAGGAAACTTTCCGCATATCAGGCGAAACGGGATTTCTCCCGGACGGCCGAGCCGCACGGGAAGGCGCCGATCACCCCGGGCCGGCGGTTGCGGTTCGTCATCCAGAAGCATGACGCTACCCGTTTGCATTATGATCTGCGGCTGGAGCTGGACGGGGTTTTCAAATCCTGGGCCGTCACCCGCGGCCCGTCGCTGGACCCGCACGACAAGCGCCTGGCGGTGGAGGTGGAAGACCATCCCCTCGCCTACGGGGATTTCGAGGGCACGATCCCGAAAGGCCAGTATGGCGGGGGCACCGTGCAGCTCTGGGATCGCGGCCACTGGGCGCCGGAGGGCATGTCGGCCGAGGGCGGGCTGAAATCCGGCGATCTGAAATTCGTGCTGGATGGGCAGCGGCTGCACGGCGGCTGGGTGCTGGTGCGGATGAAGCACGACCGCAACCGTGGCAAGCGCACCAACTGGCTGCTGATCAAGCATCGCGACGGCAGCGCGAAGGAAGGCGATGGCGATGCGCTGCTGGCGGAGGATCGGTCCGTCGCCTCCGGCCGCACGATGGCCGCCATCGCCGAAGGAAAGGGACGAAAGCCGAGGCCGTTCATGCTGGCGCCGGAGCGGCCGGCGCGCCCGGGCAAGACCGCCACGCGTGCCACAACGGCCGCCGCGCGGCGCGGCGGGCTTCCCGATTTCCTGGCGTCCCAGCTGTGCCGGCCGGTCGATCGGCCGCCCGCGGGCGCGGGATGGGTGCATGAGATCAAGTTCGACGGCTATCGCGTGCAACTGCGGACACAGGCGGGCAAGGCCACGCTGCGCACCCGCAAGGGGCTCGATTGGACCGAGAGGTTTGCCGCCATCGCGGCCGCGGCGCGCAGCCTGCCGGACAGCATCGTCGATGGCGAGATCGTTGCGCTGGACAAGAACGGGGCACCGGACTTCGCCGCCTTGCAGGCCGCGCTTTCGGACGGGCAGACCGGCGAACTCATCTTCTTCGCGTTCGATCTGCTGCATGCGGGCGGGAAGGATCTGCGCCCGCTGCCCTTGTTTGCGCGCAAGGCACAGCTGAAATCCCTGCTGGAGGCGCGCTCCGGCAAGGGCGAGCCGCTGCTGCGCTATGTGGAGCATTTCGAGACCGGGGGTGAAGCAGTCCTGCGCTCGGCCTGCCGCATGTCGCTGGAAGGGATTGTCTCGAAGCGCCTGGATGCCCCCTATTCGGCCGGGCGCGCCGATAGCTGGACAAAGGCGAAATGCCGGACCGGGCATGAGGTGGTGATCGGCGGCTGGGCCAGCACGGGGGCTGCGCTGCGGTCCCTGCTGGTCGGCGTGAACCATGGGCGGCATCTGGTGTATCTGGGCCGTGTCGGCACCGGCTTCGGGCGCGACGTGGTGCGAAGGCTGTTGCCGCGGCTGAAGGCGGTGGCCGAGCGCACCAACCCGTTCACCGGCCTGAACGCTCCCCGGCCGGAGCCGAACATTCACTGGACGAGGCCGGAGCTGGTGGCCGAGATCGCGTTCGCGGGCTGGACGGGTTCGGGCATGGTGCGCCAGGCCGCGTTCAAGGGATTGCGCGAGGACAAGCCGGCCGGCGAGGTGGAAGCCGAGGCGCCGGCACCCGTGAAAAAGACGCAGGCGGCCGAACCGGAACCTCGCTCCAGGAGGAAGACCGACGCCGCATCGCGGCCGGCGGCCAAGGGCGCATCGGTCGTCATGGGCGTGGCGATCTCCCGGCCCGACAAGATCATGTGGCCGGATGCGAACGGCCGCGGGCCGGTGACCAAGCTGGACCTCGCGCGATATTACGAAGCCGTCGGGCCCTGGATGATGGCGCATCTTCGGGGCCGCCCCTGCTCGATCGTGCGCGTGCCGGATGGCATCGGCGGCGAGCAGTTCTTTCAGCGCCATGCCATGGCGGGTTCCTCCAGCCTGCTGGAACTGATCACTGTTGCCGGCGAGCGCAAACCCTATCTGCAAGTTGACCGCGTGGAAGGGCTGGCCGCCGCCGCCCAGGTGGCCGCGCTGGAACTGCATCCCTGGAACTGCGCACCCGGCCGCCCAGATGTTCCCGGGCGGCTGGTGTTCGACCTCGATCCGGGGCCCGGCGTCGCGTTTGATGCGGTCGTCGCCGCCGCACAGGATATTCGCCGCCGGCTGGAAGCGTTGGGGCTGGTGGCCTTCTGCAAGACCACCGGCGGCAAGGGCCTGCATGTCGTCACGCCGCTGGCCACGGCAGCGAAGAACAATCCGCCCTGGCCGGAAGCGAAGGCCTTCGCCCGGGAGATCTGCAGCCGGATGGCCGGGGCGCAGCCCGAACGCTATGTCATCAACATGGCGAAAGCCGCCCGCGCGGGCCGCATCTTCCTAGACTACCTCCGCAACGACCGCACGGCGACGGCGGTTGCCCCGCTCTCGCCACGCGCCCGGCCAGGTGCGACGGTATCGATGCCGCTTTCATGGACGCAGGTTCGCCCGGGGTTGGACCCGGCGCGCTTCACGGTGCGCAGCGCACCGGCGCTGATCGCGAAAGGCCGGGCCTGGGCGGGCTATGGC
>DATKQI010000166.1:0-10250 GCA_035532755.1 Acetobacteraceae bacterium | reverse complement strand
GCCGAGCTGGACTACAAATCCCCCTGGGCCCTGCTGAGCGCCGGCGCGGACCATTCCTTCGGGCAGACCGCGTATCGCGCCACGGCGCAAGGCGCGCTTTCTTTCGTGGACGGCGGGCTGTTCGCATCCAACACGATCAATGACAGCTTCGCCGTGGTGGATACGAACGGTGCGAGGGGCATTCACGTGCTGGACGAAAACCGGCCGGTCGGGACGACGGATGCTTCCGGCCGGCTGCTGGTGCCCGATCTTCGGTCTTATGACGTGAACCGCATCGGCATCGACCCGCGCGACGTGCCGCCGGATGCCGATGTGGGGCAGACGACCCGGCTGGTGCGGCCGCAGGACCGTTCCGGGGTGGTGGTGAGGTTCCGGGTCCGGCCGAGCCATGGCGCGCTGCTCCGCCTCGTCATCCCCGGCGGCGGGCCAATCCCTCTCGGCAGTGCAGCGACGCTGCTGGCGACCGGGACGACCGTGCCCGTGGGCTACGACGGGGAGGCTTTCGTGCAGAACCTGGGCGCGCGCAACCGGCTGAGCGTTGTCGAGCCGAACGGACGCACGTGCACTGTCGCGTTCGCCTACCGGCCGCAACCGCGGGTGCTGCCGACGATCGGCCCGCTGCCATGCCGTGCGCAGGCGACGCGATGAGGCGCGCGGCACCCGTGCTGGCCGTGCTGATGCTTGTTGCGGGCACCGCGGCGGCGCGGGCGCAGACGTGTACGGCCGCTGCATCCGCCGTCGCGTTCGGCGTCTATGATCCCGGGACAGGCGCGCCGACGGATACCACCGGCACCGTCACGGTGACATGCAGCGCGCTGATCTCGCTTCTGGTGAGCTACACGATCACCCTCACCACCGGCGGGGGCGGCAGCTTCGCGGCACGTTCCATGGCGGGGCCGCTGGCGCCCCGCCTCGCCTATCAGATCTATGCCGACGCGGCCCGGACCCGGATCTGGGGGGACGGGACCGGCGGGACCTCCACCGTGACGGACGGCTATCTGTTGCAGCTTCTCGGCCCGGTTGTGCGCCAGTACACGATGTATGCGAGAATCCCCGCCGGCCAACTGGTGTCTGCGGGCACGTTCGGCGACACCGTGACGGTGGTCGTGACCTATTGATGCCGTCGAACCCGAAGGGACCCGAAGGGCGAACGGCATCGAAGACCATGCGAACAGGGCACCGGCCGCATGCAAGGGCGCCTTGATGAAGCGCCGCGATCCGCGCCCATGTCAGCCATCCACACCGCGAGCTGATTGCGGGGCGGCAACGCATGGCGGCAAATTAACAATTTTCACGTTGTCCCATGCGCATCAGGCCTCATTTCCCCGGGACGAAGGCGTCCCGCACTGGGTCGTCCCATCATGAGCGAGGTACGAATGATGGCACACCGCACGAGAATCCTTCCCATCGCCGCCGTTCTGGCAGCCGGCATGCTGGCCGTTCCGGCGTTCGCGCAGACGGCGGGCGGCACCGCGCCGCCGCCATCGGCTGCACCTGCCCCGATGCAGCCGGGCATGAACGGCGCAGCACCGGCCGCTGCCTTTCCCCAGGCGACCATGACCAAGGCGGGCCATGCGCTGCGCGATGTGATGGCGATCAACCGCAGCTATGGCAGCAAGCTGGCGCAGACACCCGATGCGGCCGGCAAGCGGCAGCTGATCGCCGAGGCGAAGCAGCAGGCGCAAGGGGCCATCGCCCGGCACGGGCTGACCATCGCCGAATACAGGCAGGTGCTGGCATCGGCCCAGCAGAACCCGGCAGTGCGGCAGCAACTGCTGAGCGCGGCCGGGCTTCCCGCCGCCGCGCAGAAGTAGTTCATCTGCCCGGCATTCGCCGCACCGTGCGGCGGATGCCGGGGGACGGCCACGGGCGTGCCGGCAGCTACGCCGCTCGCGCGGTTGGCAGCGGCATCAGCGGCACCAGATTCGCGAGAAACCCGTTCGCGCACGCCGCCCACGAGAACTGTTCGGCATGGCGGCGGCAGGCGGCGCGGTCGGCGCCCAGGGCGCGCAGGGCGGCGGCGCGCAGGTCTGCGTCGATCGCGCCCACCACGCCGTCCGCCGGGCCGCCCAGAACATCTTTCGGGCCGGTGACGGGAAAGGCCGCGACCGGCGTGCCGCAGGCGAGCGCTTCGAGGATCACGAGGCCGAACGTGTCGGTCAGGCTCGGGAACACGAACACATCCGCCCCGGCATAGGCTTCGGCCAGTGCCGCACCGTGGCGTGCGCCGGTGAAGGTGACGCCCGGATAGGCGCGTTGCAGCGCGGCGCGCTGCGGCCCCTCGCCCACCACGACTTTCGAGCCGGGCAGATCGAGATCGAGGAAGGCGCGGATGTTCTTCTCCACCGCGACACGGCCGACCGAAAGGAACACCGGGCGCGGCAGGTTCCATTGCGCGCGCGGCCCGGGCTGGAACTGATCGAGGTCCACGCCGCGGGACCAGGGGCGGATGGCGCGGAAGCCGCGCGCCGCCAGATCCTGCCGCAAGCTTTCGGTGGCGACCATCATCCCCTGCCCCGCCCCGTGGAAGCGCCGCAGCCACGCGTAGAGCAATCGCGGCGGAAGATGCGTGCGTGCTTGCACATATTCGGGAAAGCGGGTGTGGAAGGCGGTGGTGAAGGCGAAGCCGCCGCGCCGTGCCCAGGCGCGGGCGGCGATGCCGAGCGGGCCTTCGGTGGAGATGTGCAGAGCATCCGGCGCGAAATCCTCGATCATGCGGGCAAGCCGCCGACGCGGCAGGAGCGACAGCCTGATGTCCGGATAGGTGGGGCATGGCATGGTGGCGAAGCGATCCGGCCCGATCACCTCCACCACGCGGCCTGTGGCCGCGAGTTCCGCCGCCACGGTGGAAAGCGTGCGCACCACCCCGTTCACCTGCGGACGCCACGCATCCGAGATGATCAGGATGCGCCGCAGGCTGGCGGCGGCATCGGAGGGGGTGCCGTCAGACAGGGGCGGACAATCCGGCGCGGCGCGGGGCGAAGAAGGAAAGATTGTTGAGCGCGGCCCAATCGAGCAGTTCCAGCCGGCCATCGTGATGTTCGACGAGCGCGGTGCAGCTCTCCACCCAGTCGCCATCGTTCAGGTACAGCACGCCGTTCACCTGCCGCATCTCGGCATGGTGGATGTGCCCGCACACCACGCCATCGAACCCTCGGCGCCTTGCCTCGTGGGCAAGGGCGGTCTCGAAACGATCGATCGCCTTCACCGCCTCCTTCACCTGGCGTTTCAGCCAGGCGGAGAGCGACCAGTACGGGTAGCCGAAGCGGCGGCGGCCGGCGTTGAACCAGCGGTTGAAGACCAGCGCCGCCGCGTAGGCCCAATCCCCGAGCAGGGCGAGGAACTTCGCGTAGCGCACCACGCTGTCGAACGCATCGCCGTGGATCACCAGCAGCCGCTTGCCGTCTGCGGTGAGATGCTCCGCCTCGTCCCGCAGGCGGATGCCGGCGATCTCCAGGCCCAGCGGCAGCCAGGCGCGGAAGATCTCGTCATGGTTGCCGGGGATGTAGGTGATCTCGGTGCCGGCGCGGGCATGGCGCAGGATCAGCCGCAGCACCTCGTCATGCGCCGCGTCCCAGTACCAGGATTTGCGCAGGCGCCAGCCGTCGATGATGTCGCCCACCAGGAACAGGTGCTGGCAGGACACGCGGCGGAGGAAATCGGCCAGGAAATCGCTGCGGCAGCCGCGCGTTCCCAGATGCGTGTCCGAGATGAAGATGCTGCGGAAGGATGCCTGCGTGTGCGGAACGTTCATGGCGACCCGCTGATAGCCCGGGCGGTTCGCGCCGGCTAAGTGAAATATCCATGAAGCAAAGCCCCGTGCTGGCAGAATGGAGATTTCATCGTTGTGCCATCCATCGGTCATGCCCGTGCCAGGGGGCGCGGGCCGAGTGCATGATTGCCCCCATGCGAATCCTGTTGTCCTCTCCGCTGCCCTTGGCGAATCCCGTGCTGCCGTGCTGATCGTGTTCAACCCGACGGCCGGGCGGCGGCGGACGCATCTGCTGTGGCGCGTGCTGGATGTGCTGGCCCGCAACGGCGTGCGGATCGACCTTGTGGAGACGCATCATGCGGGCCATGCGGAGGCGCTGGCCCGCGGGGCGGCAGCGGGCGGCGTACCGCTGGTGGTGGCGGCGGGCGGAGACGGCACCATCGCGGAAGTGGCGAACGGGCTGCTGGGCAGCCCCTGCCGGCTGGGCGTGATCCCGCTGGGGACGGCGAACGTGCTGGCGCACGAGTTCGCGCTGGCCCGTGCGCCGGAGGCGGTGGCCGCCGCGCTCGCGTTCGGGCGCACCCGCCCGCTGTGGCCGGGCATCGTGCGGTTCGACGGCGCGAGCCGGCTGTTCGTGCAGATGCTGGGTGTAGGGTTCGATGCGCAGGTGGTGCACGGCCTGCCGCCCGCGCTGAAGCGCCGGCTGGGGCGCGGGGCCTATGTGGTGCAGAGCCTGCGCGAGGTGGCGCGGTATGATTTCCCGCGCATCCGGCTGCGGCTGGATGGCGTGCCGGCGGAGGCGGCGAGCGTGATCGTCAGCAAGGGGCGGCTGTACGGCGGGCGCTATCTTCTGGCGCGCGGGGCGGACCCCAGCGTTCCCGGCTTCTCCGTGGCGCTGTTCGAGCGCGGCGGGCCTGCGGCGGCGCTGATGTACGGCGCCGCACTGCCGCTGCACCTGCTCGCGCGCGCCCCGGGAGTACGGCTGCTGCGGGCGGCCGAGATCGAGATCCTGGACCATCCCGGCCTGCCGGCGCAGACGGATGGCGACGCGGCCGGCTGCACCCCGGTGCGGGTGCGCGATGCGCCGGGGCCGATTTCGCTGGTGGTGGGGTAGCGGCGGGGATTCATCGAAGCTTCTTCCGCCCTGCCCGCATTGTGCGACAGTCTGCGCCCGCAAACCCCGGCAGGGAGGAGGCATGATGTGCGGCCACCGGCGACCCGGCACGCTGAATGCGGCGCAGGAGAAGGACCGGATGCGCGGCTGGCCGGGCCTGTAGAGATGTTCCAGCTTGACACGCATTTTGTCCCTGCTACCTTTGCACACGTGTGCATCCACCATTTTTGCTGCACATCATAAAAAAGTGCGGGGAGCGGCGTCATGTCGATGGAGCGGGGGTTTTCGCGCCGGCATCTGCTGGCCGGTGCATCCGGGTTCGGGGCGGCGATGGTCGCGGGGCTGCCCCGGGCCGAGGCGGCGATGCCGACGGTCGATGTCGTGGATACCGTTTCGGGGCCGAACTTCCAGGCGTTCTGGAAAAGCATCCTGATCCCCCGGATCCGCAAGGAACTGGGGATCAACGTCCGCTACACCGTCGGCTCCGGCCCCACGCTGCAGTTGCAGATGAAAAGCTGGTCCCAGGGCCATCCGGAATTCTCGCTGCTGTTCATCAAGGGGCTCGATCTATCCAACATGATCGTCTCCGGCGCCGCGCTCGAACCGCTCTATCCGATGCAGAAGGCGGCCATCCCGAACGAGAGCATGGAGCCGGCGGCCTTCATGGACGCCAACAACGGCGTGAAGCTGGACGGCAAGGGCCTGCTGTTCTGGCGGGCGCAGTTCGATCTGATCTACAACGCGAAATTCGTGAAGAATCCGCCGAAGACGTGGAAGGAATTCTTCGACCGGCGCAAGGAATTCCATGGCCACATCGGCCTGATCCGCCCCGATGCCGGATCGGGTGGCGGCCGGGCATTCATCTACAGCTTCCTCACCGCCTTCGGGGTCGATTTCAGCAAGCCGTTCGCCGAGATCGAGAAATCCGCCGCGTGGAAGGATGCCTGGGCGAAGTTCAAGCTGTTCAGCGCGGATCTGGCACAGCCGGTTGCTTCCAGCCCGCCGGTGATGTTCCACCAGTTCCAGACCGAACAGGTGTGGATCAGCGTGTACGCGCAGGATTATTCGCTGTGGAGCGCCTCCCAGGGGCAGTTGCCGCCCACGCTGAAGGCCTCGCCGCTGGATGTGAACATCGTCGGCGCCTCCAACGCCTGGCTGTCGGTTCCGGCGGTGGCCTCCGCCGCGCAGAAGGCGGCCGCCTACAAGGTGATGAACTTCCTGATCTCGCCCGCGGCACAGCTGAAGATGCTGGAGACGATGTACCAGTATCCCGGCACGGATGCCTGGAAGCAGGCGCCGGCCTCCGCCTGGACCAAAATCCCGACGGTGGGCGCGGCCGAGGCGCACGGCATCCGCATCACCAATCTCGATGCCGTGACCTACATCCAGAAGCACGGCATGGAGCACATCGCGGGTTAGCCGAATCGGCCACCGCCAACGCCGATGGACGGGACGGAAAACCACGACCATGGCTGAGGCATCCGCCGCCGCGCCAGCCGGGCCGGGCCGGCGCGGCCGGATGGCCGGCTGGCTGCTGTTGCTGCCGCTGATGGTCTTCCTTGCGGCGGCTTTCTACTACCCGATCGGCTACACGCTCGCCGACAGCATGCGCGGCGCCCATGGCATCACGCTCGCTCATTATACGGCTTTCCTGGCGAGCAGTGCGGGGCTGCGGGTTCTGGAACTCACGCTCGTGCTGTCGGTGGCGGCCACGGTGCTGTCGGTCGCGCTCAGCCTGCCGCTCGCGCTGCTGCTGCGGCGGCGCTTCGCGGGCAAGGGCGCGATCCAGTTCCTGATGATGCTGCCGATCACCATCCCCTCGCTCGTCGGCGCGCTCGGGCTGGTGATCCTGTACGACCGCACGGGCTGGCTGAACTATGCGCTGGTGGCCGCACTGCACATCCTCCGCCATCCGCTGGCGATCGACTACACCGTGCCCGGCATCGTGCTGTTCTACATCTGGATGTTCTTCCCCTATGGCGGGCTCGTCATCATGTCCGGCCTCGGCGCGATCGATCCGGCGATCGAAGAGGCCGGGCGCGTAGCGGGCGGCAGCCCGTTCTACGTGTTCCGCACCGTGGTGCTGCCGCTGCTGAAGCCGAGCCTGTGGGCGGGCTCCATCATGGTGTTCCTGCAATGCTTCGGCGCGTTCAGCGTGCCATTGATCGCCGGCGGCAACCATCAGCCGCTGGCGGTGAAGATCTACACGGTGGCGACGGTGTTCCTGGATTGGCCGCAGGCCAGCGCGATGGCGGTGGTGATGGGCATGGTGCAGGTGGTGCTGGTGATCGCCTATCGCCGGCTCGATGCCGGCACGGCGGCCAGGAGGGCGCGATGAGAACGCTCGCGCGGCTGCCGGCGGCGATCCTGCTGACGGGATTCGTGCTGTTCATCACCCTGCCGTTCGTGATGATCCTGCTGGAAGCCTTCGGCGCGGACTGGTTCGGCATGCAGCTTCTGCCCGGTGTGTGGACATTGAAGTGGTTCCGCTGGGCGGCGCAGACGGTCGATATCGGCACGGTGCTGCTGAACACGGGGATCATCGCGCTGCTCGCCACCGCCTTCTCGCTGCTGCTGAGCATCCCCGCCGCCTGGGCGATCGCGCGCCACCGGCTGCCGGTGAAATCGCTGCTGATGGGGGCGATCCTGTTCCCGCGCATGATCCCGGAGATCACTTTCGCGCTCGGCGTTGCGAAGATGTTCTATGCGCTCGGCCTCGCCAACACCTATGTCGGCATCGCGCTGTCGCACGTGATCCTGGCCGCGCCGTTCGCGGTGCTGGTGCTGACGAGCACGTTCGAGGGGCTGGATTCGCGGCTGCTGGAAGCGGGCGCGGTGCTCGGCTGCCGCCCGGCGCAACTGTTCCTGCGGGTGATCCTGCCGCTCGCGCTGCCAGGCATCGTCGCCGCCGCGCTGTTCTCGTTCCTCGCCTCCTACAACGATTTCGTCCTCACGCTGATGGTGTACGGGCCGGATACGGTCACGCTGCCGGTGCAGACCTACTTGTCGATCGGCAACGGTTATACCTCGGTCGCCAGCGCGATCAGCGTGATCCTGCTGATCCCCTCGGTGCTGTTCCTGCTCGGACTGATGCGGATGGTCCGGCCGGAGAACCTGCTGGGAGGGCTGAAGGGCGCATGAGCGAACCGCGGCTGGCATTGCGCGAGGTCTGCAAGAACTGGGGCAGGCTCGCCGCCCTGCGGGACATCGATCTCTCGGTGGAGCCGGGGAAATTCGTCTCCCTGCTCGGCCCGTCCGGTTGCGGCAAGACCACGCTGCTGCGGCTGATCACCGGCCAGCTCGCCGCCGATTCCGGGCGGCTGATGGTGGACGGGCAAGACATCACCGACCTGCCGACGCACCGGCGCAACATGGGCATGGTGTTCCAGAGCTTCGCGTTGTTCCCGCACCTCAGCGTGGCCGGCAACGTGGCCTTCGCGCTCAAGGTGCGCGGCGTGCCGGCGGCCGAGAGCCGCGCGCGGGTGGAGGAGGCGCTCGCCATGGTGCATCTGGCCACCTATCGCGACGCCTACCCGCGCGAGTTGTCGGGCGGGCAGCAGCAGCGCGTGGGGCTGGCGCGCGCCATCGTCTATCGCCCCGCCATCCTGCTGCTGGATGAGCCGCTTTCGAACCTCGACGCATCGCTGCGGGAGGAGATGCGGATCGAGATCAGCCAGATCACGCGGCGGCTCGGCATCACCTCGATCTACGTGACGCACGACCAGCGCGAGGCGCTGGCGCTGTCGGACATGATCGCGGTGATGAACCAGGGGCGGATCGTGCAGTTCGGCACGCCGGAAGATATCTACCGCCGGCCGGCCAGCGCGTTCGTCGCCGGCTTCGTCGGCTACACCAACGCGGTGCCGATCATGGTCGCGGGCGGCAGGGCCACCATCGGCGAGGGCATCGGCATCTTGCGGGCATCGGCGCTGAACGGCATCGCCGGCGCTGCCACCGCGTTCCTGCACGCCTCCGACGTCACGCTGTCGGAAATTGGTGCCGATGCGCCGAACCGGCTGGCCTGCCGGGTGATGGAGCGCGCCTTCATGGGCGATCACATCGAATACGTGGTGGAGCACGAGGCGGGATTGCAGTTGCGGGCGCACATGCCGATCGGACCTTCGAGCTTCGAGCGCGGCGCATCGGTTTTCGCCGTGCTGCCGGACGACAAGCTGGTCCTGGTGCCGCAGGGTGCCGCACCGCAGGATGGCGCATAGATGCGCGGCGGCCGGCCCCTTCCGGAACGGAGTGCCGCGGGCGATTTCGTCACCGCCGAGGCGGTGGCGGAGCGGGCGGGCGTGTCGCGCTCCGCCGTCTCCCGCACCTTCACGCCCGGGGCGAGCGTATCGCCGGCGATGCGGCAGCGGGTGCTGGAAGCGGCAGAGACGCTCGGCTACCGCGTGAACCGCGTGGCGCGCAGCCTGGTCAGCGCGCAATCCAGCATGGTCGGGCTGGTCGGCACCAATCTCGGCACGCCGTTCCACGCCGCGCAGGTGGCGCAGTTGAGCGAGGCGCTGCTGCGGCGGGGCATGGAGTGCATGCTGCTGAACGCGGCCCATCCCGCCGGCATCGCCCCGCTGCTGGAACGGCTGCTGGAGTTCCGCGCGCGGGCCGTGGTCATCCTCTCCGGCTCGCCGCCCGCCAGCATCGTCGAGGAATGCCTGCGCAGCGGGCTGCGGGTGATCCTGATCAGCCGGCCCGCACCCGGCATGGGGGCCGAAGCGATCCTGGCCGACGATGCCGACGGCGCGCGCCTCGCGCTGGAGCACCTGCTGCGGGCGGGGTGCCGGCGGCTCGCGCTCGTCGGCAGCGGCAGCGGCACGCCGAGCATCATGCGGCGCATGCGCGCCTTTCGCGCAGGCGCCGCGCGGGAGGGGCTCACCGTGGCGGAATGGGGCACCGGCCCGACCGGCTATGACACCGGGCTGCAAGCCGCCCAGACGCTGCTGCCCGGCGACGACATGGACGGCGCGTTCTGCGTGACGGACCTGCTCGCGCTGGGCTTCATGGACGGTGCCCGCGCCATCCTCGGGCTGCGCGTGCCGCGGGAGCTTTCGGTGATCGGCTTCGACGACATCCCGCAGGCCGCCTGGCAGGCCTACCGGCTGACGACGATCCGCCAATCCGTGCCCCGGCTGACCGAGGCGGTGATGGCCGCGCTGGAGCGCGAGGGCCGCAGCCGGCGCACCACGCTCACCCTGCCGGTCGAACTCGTCGAGCGCGACAGCGTCCGGGCCGTGAATCACACCGTTCCAACCGCATGAGCAGAATCATGGACAAGCCCCCCACCCCGCATGCGGCGCACGACGCGGAGATCGACGCGCGGGAGGCCGTGCTGCGGGAGGCGATCCGGGCGGCCGGCGCCACCGCGCGCGAGATGTTCCTCCGCCGCGAAACCCTCGCGATCAGCATGAAGGGGGCGCA
>DATKQI010000165.1:0-8780 GCA_035532755.1 Acetobacteraceae bacterium | reverse complement strand
CCGGCTCCTGCGTGCGTTCCAGCGCGGAATCAGAGGCCTATTGGCGCGATGTCGGCACGGTCGATGCCTACTGGGAAGCGAACATCGACCTCACCGATTTCATCCCCGCGCTCGACCTCTACGACCGGGACTGGCCGATCTGGACCTATGGCGAGATCGTCCCGCCGGCGAAGTTCATTCATGACGAGGATGGCCGGCGCGGCCAGGCCGTCAGCTCGCTCGTCTCCGGCGGCTGCATCGTCTCCGGCGCGGCGGTGCGCCGGTCGCTGCTGTTCACCGGCGTGCGGGTGAACTCGTTCACCCACCTGGAAGCGACGGTCGCGCTGCCCTACGCCGAGATCGGCCGATCCGCCCGGCTGAGCGATGTCGTCATCGATCGCGGGGTGCACATCCCCGATGGCCTCGTCGTCGGCGAAGATCCGGTGCTGGATGCCCGCCGCTTCCGCCGCACCGCCCGCGGCGTGTGCCTGATCACCCAGCAGATGATCGACCGGCTCTCCGCATGACGGTGCGCGTCCTCTCCGTCGCCTCGGAAATCTACCCTCTCGTCAAGACCGGCGGCCTCGCCGACGTGGCCGGCGCACTGCCCGGCGCGGTGGCGGCCGAGGGTGTGGCGATGCACTCCCTGGTGCCTGGCTATCCGGCCGTGATCGCCGGCCTGGAGAAGGCCCAAACAACGGCCACCGTCACCGACCTGTTCGGCGGCCCGGCCCGGCTGCTGGCCGGCACCGCGGCCGGGCTCGATCTGCTCGTGATCGACGCGCCGCACCTCTACGCCCGCGCCGGCAACATCTACACCGGGCCGGACGGGAAGGACTGGCCGGACAACGCCCTGCGCTTCGCCGCCCTCGCACAGGTCGCGGCCCACATCGGCCGCGGGCTGGTGCCCGGTTTCGTCCCGGATGTGGTGCACGCGCATGATTGGCAGGCCGGCCTCGCTCCCGCCTATCTGCATTATGGCGGCACGCCCCGGCCCGGCACCATCATCACCGTGCACAACCTCGCCTTCCAGGGCCAGTTTCCCGCCGGCCTGCTGCGGCGCCTGGGGCTGCCGGCCAGTTCCTACACGATCGATGGCGTGGAGTACTACGGGTCGATCGGCTACCTGAAGGCCGGCCTGCGCTTCGCCGACCGCATCACCACCGTCTCCCCCACCTACGCCGCCGAAATCATGACGCCCGAGGGCGGCCTCGGCCTGGGTGGCCTGTTGCAGGCGCGCGCCGCCGTGGTCAGCGGCATCCTCAACGGCATCGACGAAGCCGTGTGGAACCCCGCCACCGATCCGTTCCTGCCCGCCCCGTTCGACGCAACACGGCTCAAGGCGCGCGCGCCGAACAAGGCCGAGCTCCAGGCCCGGTTCCACCTGCACCCTGCCCCCGCCGCGCCGCTGTTCGGCGTGGTGAGCCGGCTGACCTGGCAAAAAGGCATGGACCTGCTGCTGGATGCCCTCCCCGCCCTTCTCGCCGCCGGCGGCCAACTGGCACTGCTGGGCACGGGCGAGCTTGCGCTGGAAGCCGGCTTCCGCGCCGCTGCGGCGGCCCATCCCGGCCGCATCGGCGTAATGATCGGCTATGACGAGGCTCTCGCCCACCTGCTCCAGGCCGGCAGCAATGCCCTGCTGGTTCCCTCGCGCTTCGAGCCCTGCGGCCTCACCCAGCTCTGCGCGCTCCGCTACGGCGCGGTGCCGGTGGTGGCCCGCGTCGGCGGCCTCGCCGACACGGTGATCGACGCGAACGAGATGGCGCAAGCAGCCGGCGTCGCCACCGGCCTGCACTTCACCCCGGTCACGCGCGAACGGCTGGAGGCCGCGATCACCCGCGCCGGCGCCCTGTTCGCCGCACGGCGGACATGGCGGCAGTTGCAGCGCAACGCCATGGCCTCCCCGGTCGGCTGGGCAGGGCCGGCGCGGCATTATGCGGCGTTGTATGCGGGGTTGGCTGAAGGGAGATGATGCGGGGCGCGAGGCAGACCGCGAAAAGGGCCGCAAGCTGCTCGGCGCACTTCCCCCAGCCTTCGTGGAAGCCCATCTTTTCGTACGCCTCCCGGCCGGCAACCGATGCAGCAGGCTGTGCTGCGCTATGCCTGTCCGTAGGCGTGTCTCAGCTTCCCGATATCGAGCTTCCCCATTTTCATGAGCGCCTCCATGACTCCGTTCGCTTTCCCGGCATCCGTGTCCTGCAGCATCTCGCCCAGGATCGATGGAACGACCTGCCAGGACACGCCATACTTGTCCTTGAGCCAGCCGCACTGCCCGGGCTCCCCGCCGGCGGAGAGCCTTTCCCAGAACGCATCCACTTCCTCCTGCGTCTCGCAGGTCACGAAAAGCGATATGGCCGGCGTGAAGGTGAAGTGCGGGCCACCGTTCAAGGCGATGAACCGCTGGCCATCAAGCTCGAACGTCACGGCCAGGACCGACCCCTTCGGCCCGGGCCCGGCCTCGCCATGCCGCATGATGCTGACGATCTTCGCACCCTTGAAGATCGACATGTAGAAGTGCGCCGCTTCCTCGGCCTTGCCGTCGAACCACAGGCATGGGGCGATCTTGTTCATCGGGCCTGCTCCTTCGCGGCTCTCAGCCCTTCGGCTCGTTCATCGCCCAGAGCACGCCGAACGGATCGCGCAACTGGCCGTAGCGCGCGCCCCAGAACATCTCCGACACCGGCATCACCGCCTCGGCGCCGGCGTCCATGGCGCGCTTCCACCAGGCATCGATATCGTTGACCTGGAGCGTGAGGTTGAACCCCTGCGGCTTCACCAGCGGGTGCCCGTGCTCCGGATAGGCGTCGCTCAGCATGACCGAGCTGCCGTTGATATAAAGATGAACGTGCATGGTCCGGCCCTTGTCGTCCACCGGATGGGCAACGGCCACTTCCGCCCCGAAGGCGCGCTTGTAAAACTCCGCGGCCTTCATCGCGCCACCGACCATGAGATAGGCGGTCACCCCGCCCTTCACGGCGGCGGCGGAAGGCGTCTGGCTGCTGTCGGTCATTGCGATTTCCCTTCTGTTTCGCGGCGGTGTCGCCCCCAGGACGAAACAGGAAGCCGGCGGCCGACAGCCGCCGCGAAAAAAATCCGTCAGCCCCGCGCCGGGGTGCTTTCTCCGATCAGCCGGTCGAGATGCATGCGGATATGCGCCGCCTCCGCAGGCGTGCTGGCGAGCGCGATCGCCCGGTCGAAGGCCGCGCGCGCCTCCTCCTGCCGGCCGAGCTGCAGCAGGAACGCGCCCCTGGCCCCGAAGAAGTGGAAATAGCCCGAGAGCTGCGGCGCCAGCGGCTCGATCATCTCCAGCGCCGCCGCGGGCCCGCGCACCTTGCCCACCGCCACGGCGCGGTTCAGCGTCACCACCGGCGAAGGCTGCAACCGTTCCAGCGCGGCATAGAGCGCGTCGATCTGCGCCCAGTCGGTCTCCTGCGGGTGTGTGGCGCGGGCGTGCAGGGCGGCGATGGCGGCCTGGATCTGGTATGCCCCCGGCCGGCGGCCGCGCATCGCCTTGTCGATCAGCGCCAGCCCCTCGGCGATCAGCTTGCCGTCCCACAGGCTGCGGTCCTGGTCCTCCAGAAGAACGATCCCGCCCGCGGCATCGAAGCGGGCCGGGGCGCGCGCATGCTGCAGCAGCAGGAGCGCGGTGAGCCCCATGATCTCCGGCTCCGCCTGGAACAGCCGCAGCAGCAGCCGCGCGAGGCGGATCGCCTCGCCGCACAGATCGGCGCGCGCCGACCCCTCGCCGGCGGAATAGCCCTCGTTGAAAACAAGGTAGATCATGGCTGCAACGGCGGCGAGGCGCTCGGCCCGCTCAACCGCGTCGGGCGCTTCGAACGGGATGTTTGCCTCGCCGATCCGCGCCTTGGCACGGGTGATGCGCCGCTCCATGGCCGCCTCGTTGACCAGGAAGGCGCGGGCGATCTGCCGGACCGACAGGCCGGAGACGATGCGCAGCGCGAGCGCGATCTGCTGGGTGGCCGGCAGGTCCGGCTGGCAGCACATGAACAGCAGGCGCAGAACGTCGTCGCGATAGTGCGACCCGTCGAGCCGCTCCGCCAGCGCCGCCTCGGCGTCGCCCGTGTCGGAGAATTCCTCCTCCGGCGGCAGCGGGTCCTGCCGGCCGCGCCGGCGCACGCCGTCCAGGGCGGCGTTGCGGCCGACGAGGATCAGCCACGCCTTCGGGTCGCGCGGCGGCCCGTTCCGCGGCCAGGCCTTCAACGCCCGCAAACAGGCGTCCTGGAAAGCCTCCTCGGCCGTGTCGAGGTCGCGGAAATAGCGCAGCAGGGCGCCGAGCACCTGGGGCCGGGCGGCGGTCAGCGCCGCCTCGATCCAGGCAAGATCGCTCATGCGCTCATCACGTCCGCAGCGGGGCCGCCCCGCGCATCGGGGTTGTAGAGGGCGATCGGGCGGATCTCATAAGCCCCGTCCGGGTTGGCCACGCCCAGTTCGCGGGCGACGTCCAGCGCCTCGTCAAGATCTTCGACCTCGATGATATAGAGGCCAAGAAGCTGTTCCTTGGTCTCCGCGAACGGGCCGTCGAGCACAAGCGGCGGCTCCTGTCCCTTGCGCAGCGTGGTCGCGGCGGTGGTGGGCAGCAGGCGCAGCGACGGCCCCAGCTTGCCCGCCCTGGCCAGCCGGTCCCGCACCGCGGCCAGCCCGGCCATCACGGCCTGGTCCTGCTCCTTGCTCCAGGACGAGACGACGTCTTCCTGATGGTAGCAGAGAATGGCGTAATGCATGCGGATCGCCCCGGTATCCTGTCCATAGGACGGAAGACTATGCCCGGAGCAGACAGGGCGGCGCAAAAAAGGCCGCCCCGGCCTTCTACCCGGCGCCCCTTCCCGGCCCCTCCAGCAGGGCCCGCAGCTTCCGCACCGCGCTTTCCGGCGTCGTCAGCACCGCCCGCCCCGTGCGGGCGGCGATCGCCGGCGCGGCACGCGCCAGGCTGAACTGCGCCAGCGCGATCACATCGCACGCCTGCAACGCGGCGGCCGCGGCAACCGCCAGCGCGTCATGCCGGGCCGCATCCCCCCGGTCGAGCGCATCCAGCGCCCCCTCCGCCAGTGCCGCCGTCACCTGCGCACCCGGCGCGGCGGTGGCGAATTCCGGCGGCATCGAGGCCAGCGTGGGCGCGAAGCTCGCGAGCAGCCCGATCCGCCCGGAAGCCCCGGCCGCCGCCACCGCCGCCTCGATCATCGCCTCGTTCGGCTTCAGCACCGGCATCGGCGCGAGCGCCCGGGCGCACGCCTCGATGCACGGGCCGAAGGCCGAGCAGGTGAACAGGATGCCATCCGCCCCGGTCCCGGCCGCATAGCGCGCCAGTGCGAGGAACCGCTCGGTCATCGCCGGCGTCAGCGCACCGGCACGCGCCAGATCGGCCGACAGGGAGGCATCCAGCAGATGCGCGACCTCGGCTTCCGGCCACACCCGGGCGACCGCCTCCTCGATCGGCGCCAGCGAATGGCGCAGCGCATGGATCAGCCCGATGCGCGGCATGGCCTGCAGATGGCTACGGGCAGCGCACCAGCGGGTTGGGGAAGTCGGTGCAGCCGGGGAAGCTGATCTTGTTCGGCCCCAGGCGGCGAACCTGCAGCGCATCGGGGTCGGCGCAGCCGAAGCCCTGCGGCGGCGTGGCGGCCTGCGCCAGCATCCCCGCCACCCCGCCGGGCGGCGTCGCGGCCGGCGTGAACCGGAAATCCGCCCCCTGCGGGCTGACCCGCACCGTCTCGATCACCCGCTGCGCATAGGTCGGATCGATCAGGCTGGCCCGCAGCACGACATCCTTGGTGAAGATCACGACCGGCTGGGCAAGGCACGCCTCGGCGCTCGGATGCGCCGCCGCCGGGAACAGCCCGCCGGTCCAGGTGCCGAACAGCCACGCATGCGGCGGCTCGCTCGCGGCCCCCGCTGCGGCCCCCGCCGCCTGGGCGCGCGGCGGCAGAACCAGCCAGCACAAAGCGGCGAACAGGACGAACGGCAGGATGGACAGACGGCGCATCGTTCGGTTCCCTTGCATCGATTCCCACGGTGGTCGCAACGCGCGGAGGTTGAACGCCCGGTCGTGCGATGGCAAGCGGCCCGTGGCTATTTGCCACCCGCCGGCCGGGGAAGGCCCACCGCCTTCGCGACCCCCCGCGCGCGATCCAGGCCCACCACGCCCGTCAGCACCGCGCCGGTGAAATCCGCCCCCGCCACATCGGCCCCGGACAGGTTCGCCCGCGACAGGTCGGCGCCGTTCAGGCTCGCCCCGAACAGGTTGGCCCCCGAGAAATCGGCCCCGGCCAGGTTCGCGAAGCTGAAATCGCCGCGGTTGAGGTCCGCCCCGGTGAAATTCGCCCCCGCGAGGTTCGCATCCGTCAGCACGATCTTCATCTGCCCCATGGACTGGTTGGTGATATCGACGCCGAGATTCGCCCGCGTGAAATTCGCCCCGTGCAGATCGACATCGGCGAGATGGCCGATGATGCGCGCGCCGGAGAGGTTCGCGCCCGCGAAATCGGGCGCGTCCGCCGGCACCGCGTCCAGCCCGTAATACACGACGAGCCCGTACAGATCGGCCCCCTTCAGGTCGGCCCCGCTGAAATTCGCGCGCATGATCCAGGCGAGCATGAGGTTCGCACCCCGCAGGTCGGCGCGGCGGAAGTCGCACCCCACGAGCTTGCTGCCATGCAGATCGGCCTTCGCAAGCCGTGCGCCCGCGAAATCCAGCCCGCTGAGATCGAGATTGGACAGATCCCGCCCCGACAGCTCCGCCGGATGCCCCGGCCCCGCGGCCGCCAGGGCCGCGCGCACCCCTGCCACGCTCATCGGCGCGGCGGGGGCGGGTGCGCCGAACAGCAGGAACCCCAGCACAACCGCATACAGCAACCCAGGCGCCAGCCATCTCATCTTCATCGCCCAATGCCCCGACCAGGATCGCGCACCCCCGGGCATCGCGGAATGCCCGGGGGCGCGCCCGCCGTCAGCGCGCGCCGATCGGCAGGACAGTGCGGCCGTGCGCCTCGTTGATGACCTCGGCGGCCGACAGGTAGAACGCGACCGCCGCCGTCACCAAGCCGAAATACCCGCCTAGATGGGTCATCATCGCACCATACCCCCACGCGCCGAGGGCCAGCAGCAGGAAGGTGATCCACAGGAAGAGGAAGATCAGGAACACCGCGCGGTTCAGCGCGAATGTCGCGATCCACATGTAGAAGGTGAACACCCCCCACATGAACAGATACCAGCCCACCACCCCGGCCGGCACCTTGGCGGCGAAGAACTCCACGAACAGCGCGAAGGACCACCAGAACGCGCCGAAGCTGCAGAACGCGACGAAGCCGAAGGTATTGCCGCGCGGGATCTCCATCAGCCCGGCGAAGAACTGCGCGGTGCCGCCATAGGCGTAGGCGAGCGCCAACACGATCGGCACCGCGGTGGGCGGGAAGAATCCGGCGTTGTGCATGCTGAGCATCCACGTGGTCAGGGCAAAGCCGGCCAGCCCGAGTGGTGCGGGATTGGCGAGTTTCATGCGTTTCCTCCTCATGTCGGGGCGTTGTTGTAGCCAAGACGGGAACGCCACCGACTTCGTTCCCCATCGAACGAATGCTATTCCGAACGAATCCGCCGGCGCAACGCTTCCTTCTGCCGCCCCGGCCGGAAGCCCTGGCGGGTCTCGACGGCAGGGGCAAGGCTGGGCTACGTCACGGGCGCAGGGTCCGCCGGGTTAGCACAGCGGTAGTGCAGCGGTTTTGTAAACCGAAGGTCGGGGGTTCAAGTCCCTCACCCGGCACCATCTCCCCCAGGTCCGGCCCGGAGACATGGGTAACGCCCTGTTCCTAAGACATGGGTGACAACCTCGAGCCGAACGGGTTGTCGATGGGTTGCAGGGTTTTTTGCTCCAGGTCGATGTAGCCGAGATCGTAGTGCATGAAGCTGACGAGCCAAATGCCATCGTCGACCTCCTTCAATCCGAGTTTCTGGCCGGCCAGGACGGTGGAGATGTTGATCTTCTTGCGGTGCATGCAGATGCGGCCGCAGGCGGTGACGATGTATTCGCGGTCGTGGAGCGGGTATTCGAGGTCCGGCAGGCCGAAAAAAGGTTTGCCTGATGGGCTGTAGAGGTCGGCGGGGCGTTGCATGTCGAGCGCCTGATGCGGCCGTTCGGTATTGAATTCCTGGACGAAGTCGTCGAAGCGGGCCTGTTGCTGGAGACTGTTCATGCCGGGCGGGCGGGTCGTCTCTCTCTTTAGCGTCAGATGCATACGCTCGTGGCGGCCGTTCTGCTGCGGGTTGCCTGGCTTGATGCGCTCGATTGCGATGCCGAGGCGCAGCCACCAGACGGACAGCTTGGAAAGGTTGAAAAGGGCATTCGGACTGGCGAACGGGACGCCATTATCCGATCGGATAGCGTCCGGCAGGCCGCGTTCGGCGAACAGGCGCTGGAACGCGGCGATGGCGGGTTCCTCGCGCACTGAATCCAGGGCCTCGCAGAGCAGCAGGAAGCGCGAGGCGTGGTCGGTGACGGTGAGCGGGTAGCAGTAGCGGCTGTTGCCGAGGCGAAACTCCCCCTTGAAGTCGGCACACCAGAGGTCGTTGGGGCGATTGCCGGCGGACAGGGGCGTGCCCTGGGCGCGGCGGCGGGGGCGGCCAAGCCGGCTGACCAGGCCGTGACGATCGAGGACGGCGTGGATGGTGCTTTGGGCCGGCACGCGCAGCTCGCCGGGCAGTCGGCGGACCAGCAGTTCGCGGATTTTGCGCGCACCCCAATGCGGCTTGCCGCGCTTGAGGCTGACGATCAGCCCCTCGATCTGCGGCGG
>DATKQI010000164.1:0-12524 GCA_035532755.1 Acetobacteraceae bacterium | reverse complement strand
CACCGGCTTCGTCGCCAATCTGCGCGCTCATGATATCGACCCGACGGCCGGGCCGGCGCTGGTGCTGGGCGCGGGCGGTGCGGCGCGCGCCATAGCCGCCGTTCTGCTGGAGGAAAGCGTGCCGGTGAGCCTGTGCAACCGCACGCCGGAGCATGCCGAGGCGCTGGCGCGGGACCTGCCGGGGCTGTCGGCGCTGGGCTGGGCGCAACGTGCCGCCGCCCTGCGGGATCATGCGCTGGTGGTGAACACCACCTCGCTCGGCATGACAGGCCATCCGCCGCTCGATCTGGATCTGCGTGCCGCCCCTCCTGGTCTGGTGGTGGCCGATATCGTGTATGCGCCGCTGGAAACCCCCCTTCTGGCCGCCGCCCGCGTGGCCGGGCTGCGCGCGGTGGGGGGGCTCGGCATGCTGCTGCACCAGGCCGTGCCAGGCTTCGCCGCCTGGTTCGGCGTCACGCCGGTGGTGGATGGCGCGTTGTATCGGTTCGTGGCGGCAGATCTGCTGCCGCCATGATGGTGATCGGCCTCACCGGCGGGATCGGCATGGGCAAATCGACGGCCGCCGCCACCTTCCGCCGTGCCCATTTCCCCGTGTTCGACGCCGATGCCGCCGTGCACGCCCTGCAAGGGCCGAATGGCGCGGCGGTGGCCGCGGTGGGGCAGGCCTTCCCCGGCACGGTGCGGAATGGCACGGTCGATCGCGCCCGCCTGCGGGCCGCCGTGATCGGCCATCCGGCCGCGCTCGCGAAGCTCGAAGCGATCATGCATCCCCTGGTCCGCCGTGCCGAACGCGCCTTCCTCGCCGCCGCCCGCCGCCGCGGCGCCCGGGCCGTGGTGCTGGACATTCCGCTGCTGCTGGAAACCGGCGCCCGGCCGCATGTCGATCGCATCGTCGTCGTCTCCGCCCCGCGCGCGGTGCAGATCGCCCGGGTGCGGGCCCGGCGGCAGATGAGCGACGCGCAAATCGCCGCCATCATCGCCCGGCAGATGCCCGATGCGGAGAAGCGCCGCCGGGCCGACCGGGTGGTGCAGACCGGGCTTTCCCGGCATCATGCCCAGCGCATCCTGAAACGGCTGATCCTGGAGTGCCTGCAATGACCCGCTCGGTGCTGTTCGACACCGAAACCACCGGCCTCGATCCCGCATACGGGGATCGCGTGATCGAGATCGCGGCGCTGGAGCTGGAGAACGACCTGCCCACCGGCCGCCATTTCCACTGCCTGATCGACCCCGAGCGCGACATCCCCGACGAGGCAAGCCGCGTGCACGGGCTCACGCGCGCGCATCTGGCCGGCAAGCCGTTGTTCGCCGCCATCGCGCCGGATCTGCTGGCCTTCCTGTCCGAAGACCCGCTGGTGGCGCACAATGCCCCGTTCGATTTCGGCTTCCTGAATGCGGAACTCGCCCGGCTGTCGCTGCCGCCGCTCGCCCCGGCGCGGATGGTCGATACGCTGATGCTCGCCAAGGCGCGTTTCCCGGGTCTGCCGAACAGCCTGGATGCGCTCTGCCGCCGCTTCGGCATCGACCTGTCGGAACGCACCACGCACAACGCGCTGCTCGATTGCCGCCTGCTGGCCGAGGTCTATGTGGAACTCACCGGCGGCCGCCAGCGCGGCCTGTCGCTGATGGCGGAGAAGGAGGAACGGGCGATCGTCTCCTACGCCGCCAGCGCCTCCCGCACGCCGGTTCCCATCGTGCCGAGCGAGGCGCAGCTGGCGGCGCATGCCGCCTTCGTCGCGCGGCTGAAGGACCCGCTCTGGGTCGCCGGCTGACCCAATTCTTCCAGGAGTACCGTGCGTGAAAGTCCTGATTCTCGGCAGCGGTGTCGTCGGCGTCGCCTCGGCCTACTATCTCGCCCGCGCCGGACACGAGGTGAGCGTGATAGACCGCCAGCCGGCGGCGGGGCTGGAGACCAGCTTCGCCAATGCCGGGCAGGTCTCGCCCGGCTATTCCTCGCCCTGGGCCGCGCCCGGCATCCCGGTGAAGGCGGTGAAATGGCTGATGATGAAATACCGCCCGCTGGTGGTCTGGCCGCGGGCGGATGCCGCGCTCGTGCGCTGGCTGGTCCAGATGCTGGGCAACTGCACGCATCGCGCCTACCAGCTCAACAAAGGCCGGATGGTGCGGCTCGCCGAATACAGCCGCGACAGCCTGCGCGACCTGCGGCACGAAACCGGCATCACGTATGACGACCGCCAGCGCGGCACGCTGCAGCTGTTCCGCACGCAGAAGCAGCTTGACGGCGTGGGGGATGACACCGCGGTCCTCGACACGTTCGCCGTGCCCTACGAGGTGCTGGACCGCGCCGGCTGCGTCGCCGCCGAACCGGCGCTGGCATTGACGCAGCAGAAATTCCTCGGCGGCCTGCGCCTGCCCGGCGACGAGACCGGGGATGCCCACCAGTTCACCCAGCGCCTCGCCGCCATCGCCGCCGGTCTCGGCGTAACCTTCCGCTACAACACCGCCATTCGCGGCCTGCGCATGGAAGCCGGCCGGATCGCGGGTGTGGAGACGGATCAGGGCACGCTCGCCGCCGATCGCTACGTGGTGGCGATGGGCAGCTACTCGCCGCTGCTGCTCAAGCCCATCGGCATCACCCTGCCGGTCTATCCGGTGAAGGGCTACTCGATCACCGTCCCGATCACCGACCCCGACGGCGCGCCGGTCTCCACCGTGATGGATGAAAGCCACAAGATCGCCATCACCCGCCTGGGCGATCGCATCCGCGTCGGCGGCACCGCCGAGCTGGTCGGCTACAACACCGTGCTGCGCGCCCCACGCCGCCGCACGCTGGAACATTCGGTGAGCGACCTGTTCCCGCGCGGCGGCGATCTGTCCAAGGCGACGTTCTGGGCCGGGCTGCGGCCGATGACGCCCGATGGAACCCCGGTGATCGGCCCGACGAAGTTCCCCAACCTGTTCCTGAACACCGGGCACGGCACGCTGGGCTGGACGATGGCCTGCGGCTCCGGCCGGCTGCTGGCGGACCTGCTTTCGGGCACGCAGCCGGATATCGACCACGCGGACCTCGCGCTCAGCCGCTACGGGCGCTGACCGCGCTTCAGCTCGCCGCCTCCAGCGCCTCGGCCGCCGCCAGCCAGGCTTCCTCCGCCGCGGCGATATCGCGCTTCAGCGCGGCAAGACGGAACTGCGCCTCGGTGATTTCGTCGCCGCGCCCGGGGGCGTAGAGCGCGGGATCGGTCAGCTTCTTCTCGATCGCCGCGCGCTCGTCCGCGAGTCTGGCGATCCGGGCCTCCGCGTCCTTCGCCGCGCGGCGAAGCGGGGCCACGGCGGCACGGGCCTCGGCGCGGTCGCGCCGGTCCTCGCGCCGGCTGTTCGCGGTTTCTGCGCGTTCGGCGGGGCGGGCCCGTTCGGCCAGCAGGGCGCGGTAGTCGTCCAGATCGCCGTCGAAGTTCCGCACGGTGCCGTCCGCCACCAGCCACAGCCGGTCGGCCACCAGCTCCACCAGATGCGGGTCATGCGTGATCAGCAGCACCGCGCCGGCGAAATCGGCCAGCGCCTTCACCAGCGCCTCGCGCGCGTCGATGTCGAGATGGTTGGTCGGCTCGTCCAGGATCAGCAGTTGCGGCGCATCCCGCGTGGCGAGCGCGAGCAGCAGCCGGGCCTTCTCCCCGCCCGACAGCGCGGCCACCCGGGTCTCCGCCCGGTCGGCGTCCAGCCCGAACCGGGCAAGCTGGGCGCGCAGCAGCGGCGGGGTGGCGCGCGGCAGGGCGCGGGCCATGTGGCCGAGCGGGGTGTCATCCAGCGCCAGCTCCTCGGCCTGGTGCTGGGCGAAATAGCCCACCCGCAGGCTGGGCCCGCGCCGGATCTCTCCCGATTGGGGCGCAAGCCGGCCGGCCAGCAGCTTGGCGAAAGTGGACTTGCCGTTGCCGTTCGCGCCCAGCAGCGCGATGCGGTCCTCCATGTCCAGCGAGAGCGACAGCCCGCGCAGCACCGGCTTGCCGTCGTAGCCGGTGGTGACGCGATCGAGTGCGAGGATCGGCGGGGCCAGCCGCGCGGGCTCGGGGAAGGCGAAACGGGTCGGGGCATCCTCCACCACCGCGTCGATCTGCGGCAGGCGGGCCAGCGCCTTCAGCCGCGATTGCGCCTGCCGTGCCTTGCTGGCCTTCGCCCGGAAGCGATCGACGAAGCCCTGGATGCGGGCGCGCTCGGCGGCCACGCGCTCGCCGGCCTTCTGCTGCTGGGTGGCGCGCTCGGTGCGGATGCGCACGAACTCGTCGAAGCCGCCGGGGGTGAGGGAAATCTTGCCGCGATCGAGATGCGCGATCGCCTCGACCGCACGGTCCAGCAGGCCGCGATCGTGGGAGACGATCAGCGCGCCGCCGGGAAAGCGCGCGAGCCAGGATTCGAGCCACAGCGTCGCTTCGAGATCGAGATGGTTGGTCGGCTCGTCCAGCAGCAGCAGGTCGGGTGCCGCGAACAGGGCGGCGGCCAGGGCCACGCGCATCCGCCAGCCGCCGGAAAACTCGGAGACCGGGCGTGTCTGTGCCGCGGCATCGAAGCCGAGGCCCGCCAGGATCGCCGCCGCGCGCGCCGGGGCGCTGTCGGCGCCGATCGCCCGCAGGCGCTCATGGATTTCGGCAAGCCGCACCGGTTCGGCGTGCCCGGCTTCCGCCAGCAGGCGCAGCCGCTCCGTGTCGGCCGCCAGCACCACGTCGATCAGCCGGTCCGGCCCGGCCGGGGCTTCCTGCGCGACGGTGGCCATGCGTGCGGTGCGCGCGAGCCGGATTTCGCCGCCATCGGGGATGAGGTCGCCGGCAATCGCCTTCAGCAGCGTAGATTTGCCGGCGCCGTTGCGGCCGACCAGGCCGACCCGTCGCCCGGGCTCGATGGTCAGGCTGGCCTGGTCGAGCAGGGTGCGGCCGGCGATGCGGATGGTGATGTCGGACAGGCGGAGCAGGCTCATGGGCGGATGTTTAGCGGCCCGGCCGTGGATTGCCCACCCAAGGGTGCGCGTGGGGTTGCCGGCCGGGGGCGAAGCGTCTAAGCCCCGCGCCACTCAATCCGCCAAAGGATCCGCCATGGCCACCGAACGCACGCTGTCGATCATCAAGCCGGACGCCACGCGCCGCAACCTCACCGGCAAGGTCAACGCCCATTTCGAGGCTGCCGGCCTGCGCATCGTCGCGCAGAAGCGCCTGCGCCTCACGCGCGCCCAGGCCGAGGCGTTCTATGCGGTGCACAAGGCCCGGCCGTTTTTCGCCGATCTCGTGACGTTCATGATCTCCGGCCCGGTGGTGGCGCAGGTGCTGGAAGGCGAGGGCGCGGTGGCGAAGAACCGCGACGTCATGGGCGCGACCGACCCGAAGAAGGCCGCCGCCGGCACGATCCGGGCGGAGCTGGCGGAGAGCATCGAGGCGAATTCCGTGCACGGCTCGGACAGCGCCGAGAACGCGGCGGCGGAAATCGCCTTCTTCTTCGCCGGGATCGAGATCGTCGGCTGATCGGGGACGCCAGTTACGTCAGGAAATAACCCATCAGGATCAGCAGCACGACGAGGAAGATCGTCATGCCCAGCACGAAATGGGTGAACGATCCCCAGAAGCGCTGGCGGTCCTGGACGAACGCATCCTGCGTCAGGGAACCGGAAGGGGGGGTCGTCGTCTCGGCCATCGGGGCGCCTCGGGTGTTCTGGTAACGGACGCCCCGTTCTAGGGCGTCGGTGCCGCGATCGGCAAGGGGTTGCATAGCGCAGCTGCAGCCGGCGCGCAGGGCCCGGCCGCGCCGGTGGCCAGCAGGCTCAGCCCCAGCGGATACAGCACGTGTTCCTGCACCAGCACGCGCGCGGCGAGGCTGGCGTCGGTATCCCCCGGCAGCACCGGCACGGCCGCCTGGGCCAGGATCGGCCCTTCGTCCATCGCCTCCGTCACCAGATGCACGGTGCAGCCATGCAGCTTCACCCCGGCCGCCAGCGCGCGCGCATGGGTGTGAAGGCCGGGGAAGGCCGGCAGCAGGCTCGGATGGATGTTCAGCATCCGCCCCGCCCAGCGCCCCACCAGGAGCGGGGTCAGCAGCCGCATGTATCCGGCAAGGCAGACGATCTCGATCCCGCGATCGCGCAATTCCGCGTCGATCGCCGCCTCGTGCGCGGCGCGATCGCGGCCGAAGCGGCGGTGGTCGATGGCGACGGCCTCCACGCCGTGCTGCCGGGCCGGCGCAAGGCCGGCGGCCTCCGGCCGGTTGGAGAGCACGAGCGCGATCTCAGCCGGGTAGGCCGGGGCCGCGGCGGCAGCCAGCAGGGCGGCCATGTTCGTGCCTCGGCCGCTGATGAGCACGGCCGTCCGCTTCCGCGAGCCCATCACATTCAGCCCGGCCAGCCGGGCGGCAGCGAGATTTCGACCCGCGCCACCCCGCTGCCGGGCGCGACATGGCCGATGGCGAACACGGTCTCGCCCTGCGCGGCCAGCATGGCCGTTGCCGCCGCGGCGTCCGATACCACGAGCGCCATGCCGATGCCGCAGTTGAACACGCGCAGCATCTCCGCCGCCGCCACCTCGCCCCGGCGGGCGAGCCAGCCGAAGATCGGCGGCAGCGTCCAGGAAGCGGCGTCCAGCATCGCGACCGTATTCTCAGGCAGCACGCGTGGCAGGTTGCCCGGCAGCCCGCCGCCGGTGATGTGCGCGGCCGCCTTCAGCAGCCCGGCGCGATGCAGCGCGAGCAGCGGCTTCACGTAGATGCGTGTGGGGGCCAGCAGCGCCTCGCCGATGCTCTGGCCATGGGCGAAAGGCGCGGGCTCGCCCCAGCCGGCGCTGCTGCCCACGACGATGCGGCGGACGAGGGAGAAGCCGTTGGAATGCACGCCGCTGGCGGCCAGCCCCAGGATCGCGTCTCCCGGCGCCACATCCCGCGGCAGCAGGCGGCCCCGCTCCGCGGCGCCCACGGCGAAGCCGGCCAGATCGTAGTCCCCGGCCGCATACATGCCCGGCATCTCCGCGGTCTCGCCGCCCACCAGGGCGCAGCCGGCCCGGCGGCACCCCTCGGCGATGCCGCCGACCACCCGGCGCGCCTGCTCGACCGAAAGCCGGCCGGTGGCGAAATAGTCGAGGAAGAACAGCGGCTCCGCGCCCTGCACCACCAGGTCGTTCACGCACATCGCCACAAGGTCGATGCCGACCTGATCATGCAGCCCGGTCTCGATCGCCACCTTCAGCTTGGTGCCGACGCCATCGGTCGTGGACACCAGCACCGGGTCGGCGAAGCCGGCCGCGCGCAGGTCGAACAGCGCGCCGAAGCCGCCGATCCCGCCCAGCACGCCGGGGCGGTGCGTGGCCCGGGCCAGCGGCTTGATCGCCTCGACGAGCGCCTCCCCGGCGTCGATATCCACGCCGGCGTCGCGATAGGTCGCGCCGGTCATTCGCGGGGTCCGGCGCAGCGCACACTGGTCATGGCGGGCTCCGATGCGCTAGGCCTTGGTCCGGGCGCTGGGCGCCGGGCGATGCAAGGCGGGTGGATGAGGCGCGGACACAATCACAGGCGGCCCGGCGGCGCAACCGTGCGGAGCGGGACGCATGCCTGACGGCGAACGGCTCGCCCGGCATCCGGCCGCGGTCCTGGTCACCCTGCCCAACGCCATCACCTTCGCCCGCATCTGCGCGGTGCCGCTGGCCGTCTGGCTCGTCCTGCGCCACGATCTGGCCGGCGCGTTCTGGCTGTTCGTGGCGGCCGGCCTGTCGGATGCGGTGGATGGCTGGCTCGCCCGCCGCCACGGCGGCACCGCCCTGGGCGCGGTGCTGGACCCGATGGCGGACAAGGCCTTGCTGGTGAGCATGTACATCACCCTCGCCTCGATCGGCGTGCTGCCGGACTGGCTGGCGATCCTGGTGGTGTTCCGCGATGCCGTCATCGTCGGCGGGGTGCTGGTGATGGCGGTCCTCGGCCAGCCGGTCATGATCCGGCCGATCGCGGTGTCGAAAGTCAACACCGCGTTGCAGATCGTGCTGGTGGCTTTCGTGCTGTTGCTGCACGGTTTCTCGGTGATGGCGCCGATCGTGGATACCGTGCTGATCTGGGCCGTGGCGGGCAGCACGCTCGCCTCGGGCGCGGGTTATGCGTGGCGGGCGGCCAGCGGCAGATGAGAAACCCGGCAGACCTGCCACCTCCGGCCCACAGTTTTCCGCCGGCCGCCGCGCCGCCCACGTTGCCCGGGGGCGCCACGCGCGGCCAGCGCGTCGCGCTCCTGATCGGGCTGCTGGCGGTGTTCTGGCTGGCGCTGCAGCTGTTCGCGAGCATCCTGCTGCCATTCGTGGCGGCCGCCGGCATCGCCTTCTTCCTCGATCCGCTGGCCACCCGGATGACCCGCGCGGGCATGCCGCGCGGGCTGGCGGCACTGCTGCTGATCATCGCTTTGCTGGCGGGCGCCCTGCTGTTCGCGCTGCTGCTGTACCCGCTGCTCATCTCGCAGGTGGGCCTGCTGATCAGCCGCCTGCCCCACTATGCGCAGCTTGTGCAGAACTGGGCCACGGTCGAGATCGCGCGGCTGCAGGACAGGCTGGGGCCGGGCTTCATCGGCTCGAAGCTGCAGGATCTGGTGGGCAGCCAGGCCGGGTCGATCGTATCGTTCCTGGCGTCGGCGATCAGCCGGGTGATCGGCGGCGGGTTCGCCATCTTCAACGTGCTGACCCTCGTGGTCGTCACCCCGATCGTGGCGTTCTACCTGCTGCGGGACTGGCCGGCGGTGGTGGCGCGCCTCGATTCCTGGCTGCCCCGCCGCTACGAGGCGATCATCCGCTCCCAGGCGCAGGAGGTGGATCGCATCCTCTCCGCCTGGGTGCGCGGGCAGGCGCTGTGCTGCGTGATCCTCGCCCTGTTCTATGCCGTGGGGCTCACGGTGGTCGGGCTCGATCTCGGGCTGATCGTCGGCATCGCGGCGGGCACGCTGTCGTTCATCCCTTATGTCGGCACCATCACCGGCGCGGTCACCTCCATCGGGCTCGCCTTCGCCCAGTTCTCGCACTGGGAACGCATCGCCCTCGTCGCCGGGGTGTACGTGCTCGGCAACCTGTTGGAAAGCTACGTGATCTACCCGCGCTTCCTGGGCGACCGGGTGGAACTGCCGGCGGTGTGGGTGATCTTCGCGCTGTTTGCGGGCGGGGCGGCGTTCGGCTTCCTCGGCGTGCTGCTCGCGGTGCCGGTGGCGGCGGTGATCGGCGTGCTGGCCCGCTTCTGGGTGCGCCGCTACCTGCAAAGCCCGCTCTATCTCGATCCGCCGGGTTCGGGGCCGGCGCCATGAACCCGGCATCATGAACGCCGTGCGGCAACTGGCGCTGCCGTTCCCCTACGCGCCCGGCTTCCATGCCGAGGACTTCATCGCCGCGCCCTCGAACGCGGCAGCACTCGCCTGGCTCGACCGCGCGCCGGACTGGCCGGGGCGGCGGCTCGCGCTGTGGGGCGAGGCCGGATGCGGCAAGACCCATCTGCTGCACGTATGGGCAGCCCGCCACGGCGCGCGGCTGGTGCCGGCGCCGGGGCTGCGTGGCCTGCCCGCCCCGCCCGAAGCGGGCGGCGTGGCGGTGGACGATGCGGACGCCCCGGCCGAGGAAACCGCCCTGCTGCACCTGTTGAACGCCGCGGCCGAAGCCGGGCTGCCGGTGCTGCTGGCCGGCCGCGCGCCGCCGGCGCGATGGCAGACCCGCCTGCCGGACCTCGCCAGCCGGCTGCGCGCCACCGCCGCGGTCGGCATCGGCCTGCCGGATGACGATCTTATGGGCGCGCTGCTGGTGCGCCTGCTGTCCGACCGGCAGCTCGCCGTCCCGCCCGGCGTGCGGGACTGGCTGCTGGCCCGCCTGCCGCGCAGCCCGGCGTCGCTGCGCGAGGCGGCGGCCCGGCTGGACCGCGCGGGTCTTGCCAATGGCGGGCGCATCACCCGCGCGCTCGCCGCGAGCATCCTGGCCGATCTCGAAATGCCTGGCGAGGGCCGCCAGGATGCGCTGTCTCGTGACGGTTCCAAGACGATCCGCCCGTTCCCCTCCCCGCCGGAGCCTACTCTGCTGTAGGATCGGCTCATGAGCACCGCGATCGCCCTGTCATCCGAAGCGCCCGGCCCCGGCGTGGCCGACAGCATCGCGCCCGACAGCCCGGCGCGCTTCATCAACCGGGAGCTGTCCTGGCTCGACTTCAACCACCGCGTGGTGGAGGAGGCGGAGAACCCCGGCCATCCGCTGCTGGAACGGCTGCGCTTCGTCTCCATCAGCGCCTCGAACCTCGATGAATTCTACTCGGTGCGCGTCGCCGGCCTCGCCGGCCAGGCCAAGGCGGGCGTGACCGTGACCTCGCCCGACGGGCTGACGCCGGCGCAGCAGCTTGCCGCGATCAACGCCCGCGCGCGCCTGCTGCTCGCCGACCAGCAGCGCGTATGGCGGGAGCTGCGCGGCCTGCTGGCCGCCGCCGGCCTCATGGTGGCCGAGCCGGGCGGGCTGTCCGCCGCGGACCATCGCTGGCTCGATGCGTTCTTCATGGAGCGCGTGTTCCCGGTCCTCACCCCGCTCGCGATCGACCCGGCCCATCCGTTCCCGTTCATCCCGAACATGGGCCTCGTGATGGTGCTGCGCCTGGTGCGCGACGAGGACGGGCACGGCATGCGCGCGCTGATCCCGCTGCCGGGCCAGGCCGAGCGCTTCATCCGCCTCCCGGCGGAGGCGGACGGGCCGATCCGCTTCGTGATGCTGGAGGACCTCGTCGGCCTGTTCCTCGACCGGATGTTCCCCGGCTTCCGCGTCACCGGCCAGGGGCTGTTCCGGCTGATCCGCGATACCGACGTGGAATTCGAGGAGGAGGCGGAGGATCTCGTCCGCTCCTACGAATCCGCGCTGAAGCGCCGCCGCCGCGGAGTGGCGATCAACCTGACCGTGAACGCCGCCATGCCGGAGGACCTGCGCGCCCTCGTGGCCGATGCGTTGAACGCCCCGCCCGAGGAGGTGTTCGTCGAAGCCGGCGTGCTGGGCGTGGTCGATCTGAAGCAGTTGATCGTGGATGACCGGCCGGACCTGCTGTTCCCGCCCTACACCCCGCGCTTCCCCGAGCGCATCCGCGATTTCGGCGGGGACTGCTTCGCCGCGATCCGCGCGAAGGACATCATCGTCCATCATCCGTTCGAGAGCTTCGACGTGGTGGTGCAGTTCCTCCGCCAGGCGGCCGGCGATCCGTCCGTGGTCGCGGTGAAGCAGACGCTGTACCGCACCAGCCACGACAGCCCCATTGTCAAGGCGCTGATCGAGGCGGCGGAGGCGGGCAAATCCGTCACCGCCATGATCGAGCTGCGCGCCCGCTTCGACGAGGAGGCGAACATCCGCCTCGCCCGCAGCCTGGAAGCGGCGGGCGTGCAGGTGGTGTACGGCTTTCCCGAACTGAAGACTCACGCGAAGCTGTCGCTGGTGGTCCGGCGGGAAGGCGGGGCGATGCGCTCCTATGCCCATTTCGGCACCGGCAACTACCATCCGATCACAGCGCGCATCTATACCGACCTCAGCTTCTTCACCTGCGACCCGGACCTCACGCGCGATGCCGCGCGGCTGTTCAACTACATGACCGGCTACGCCCGGCCGGCGCGGATGGATGCGCTGGCGTTCAGCCCGCTGACCACGCGCACCACGCTCGCCGGGCTGATCCAGGCGGAGATCGCGCATGCCGAGGCCGGCCGCCCGGCCGGGATCTGGCTGAAGATGAACGCGCTGGTGGACGAAGGCCTGATCGACCTGCTCTATCAGGCATCGGGCGCGGGCGTGCGGACCATGTGCGTGGTGCGCGGCATCTGCTGCCTGCGCCCGGGCGTGCCCGGCCTGTCGGAGAACATCCGGGTGAAATCGATCGTCGGGCGGTTCCTGGAACATGGGCGCATCTGCGTCTTCGCCGACGGCCACAGCCTGCCCAGCCGCAAGGCCCGCGTGTTCATCAGCAGCGCGGACTGGATGGCCCGCAACATGGACTGGCGGGTGGAAACGCTGGTGCCGATCCACAACCCCACGGTCCATGCCCAGGTGCTCGACCAGATCATGGTGGTGAACCTGAAGGACACCGCGCAATCGTGGGAACTGCGGGCGGATGCGACATGGCAGCGGGTGAAGCCGGGAAGGAAGCCCGTTTCCGCGCACGACTATTTCATGACCAACCCCTCGCTCTCGGGCCGCGGATCGGCGCTGCACGGGCCGGTCCTGCCCGGCCCGGCCGCGATCCGCCGGCCCGATCGCCTCACGCAGGACTGACCGCATGCCCTTTTCCGCGCCTGCCGACGCACCACGCTGCGCCGTGGTCGATCTCGGCTCGAACTCGGTGCGCCTTGTCGTGTTCGAGGGATGCAGCCGCAACCCGATGGCGATCTTCAACGAGAAGGCGGTCCTGCGCCTCGGGCGCGGCCTGCAAGGCACCGGGCGGCTGAACCAGGACGGCGTGGACCAGGCGCTGACGGTGATGAACCGCTACCACGCGGTGGCCCGCGCCATGGGGGCGGACCCGTTCGAGGTGCTGGCCACCTCGGCGGTGCGCGATGCCGAGAACGGGCCGGATTTCGT
>DATKQI010000163.1:0-5539 GCA_035532755.1 Acetobacteraceae bacterium | reverse complement strand
GCCTCCCCGGCCAGCATCCGGCGGAGCACGGCGAGCATCGGCGCGGAGAAGCTGACCGCGCCCATCCGGTAGTCGAGGAAGGCCTGGTGGGCGATCGGCACCCAGGCGGCGAGCGAGGCCAGCATCGCCTCGGCATAGACGCGGATTTCGTGCTGGGCATGCGCATCGGCGCGCAGGGAGAGGAAATTCAGCAGGTTGTGCAGGTCCGTCTTCCAGTACCACTGGGTATAGGTGTTGAGCGGCAGGTTCATCCGCGCCAGCTCCCGGGCAAGGCCATGGCGGGCCGGGTCGCGCGGGGCGCCTTCGGCGGTTTCATTCAGCATCTCGGCATAGTGGTCATGGCAGCGCGCGGCATCGTCGCGCAGCAGGTCGAGCACCCGTTCCGCCTCCGCGCCTTCCAGCACCGCGCCGCGGCCCTGGCGGTTGGCGGTGGACTGGGCGGCGAGGTGCTCGGGGGCGGGGATGTAGAACTCGCGGTCCAGGACCGAATAGCGGGCGGAATACTCGTTCACGTTCGCGGTGCGGTGGCGGATCCATTGCCGCGCGACGAAGATCGGCAGCTTCACATGGTATTTGATCTCGCACATCTCGAACGGGGTGGAGTGGCGGTGGCGCATCAGGTAGCGGATCAGCCCCGCGTCCTCCGACACGCGCCGCGTGCCGCGGCCGTAGGAGACGCGCGCGGCCTGCACGATCGCGGCATCGTCGCCCATGTAGTCGATCACGCGGACGAAGCCGTGATCCAGCACCGGGACCGGCTGGAACAGCAGCGCCTCCAGCGCCGGCACGGTGGCGCGGCGGGTGGGCGCGGTGGCGGCGCGGGCCGCGTCGATCTCGGCCAGTTGGGCGTCGGTGAGGCTCATGCGATCGGTCCCTTCCCTCGCGGCGGTCGGCAGCCTATATTCCGTGTGCTGGCTTGCCGGCTATGGCGATAAACGATGCGTGGAATAAACGTTGTGGACCCGGGGGCGGTACCCGGCGCCTCCACCAGTGCTTCCGGCGATCTTGCCGGAGTGTGGGGGCGAAACAGGCTCGACACGCGTGGTAAAGACCCATCTTTTGCCCGGCATGGTTCCGCCGTTATCGGGCCATATGACAAGTGCCAATGACAATCATGAGGCGCTCGCTATCGCTGCATAAGCGATAAGCGCGGTTCGGGGGGCACCGGGCAACAGAAGCCCCCCACTTCCGCCGCATGCCGCACTTTGCCCAGCCTGGACTTTGCCCCGTTTGGCCGACCGCGCTATGGGTGGCCGGGTGAAAGGGAGTTTCATGACCGACGAACCGGACGAGCCACCGGAAAGCCTGCTGCCCTACGAAACCTGGACGGAGGAGGCGCTGCGCCTCGTTGCGGTGCGCGCCTTGCAGCACGCGGCGGCGCACGGGCTGCCCGGCGAGCATCATTTCTATCTGAGCTTCCGCACCGACCATCCGGGCGTGGACATCCCCGCCCGGCTGCGCGCGCAGTATCCACAGGAAATGACGATCGTGCTGCAGCACCAGTTCTGGGACCTCGCGGTGGACGAGGCGGCAGGACTGTTCCGCGTCGGCCTGTCGTTCTCGTCAGTCCCGTCGATGCTGACCGTGCCGTTCGCCGCGATGACCGGATTCGCCGACCCGTTCGTGCGCTACGGCCTGCGCTTCCAGCCCGCGGAGGCGGCGCCGCCCGCACAGGAGCAGGCGGCGGAGCCTCCGCCGGCCGAGGCCGCCGAGAGCCAGCCAGCCGGGGAAGAAGCGCCGCAGGTTGTCAGCCTCGACGCGTTCCGCCGCCGCTCCACCCCCAAGGATTGACCCCGCTTCCGCGCCAGAAGGATCGCCAGATGAACGCGCCCTCCATCCCCGCCGGCACCGGGCGCCCGCCCGGCTTCCTGTATTCGCCGATGTTCCCGCTGGGACCGGACGGCACGCCGTGGAAGAAGCTCGACATCACGGGCGTGACCACCGCCACCTGCGACGGGCGCACGGTTCTGAAGATCGCCCCCAAGGCGTTGAGCGATCTGGCGTTCCAGGCGTTCCACGAGGTTTCGCACCTGCTGCGGCCGGGGCATCTGGCGCAGTTGCGCGCCATCCTGGACGACCCCGAGGCGTCGGAGAACGACCGGTTCGTGGCACTCGACCTGCTCAAGAACGCCAACATCGCCGGCAGCGGCGTGCTGCCGATGTGCCAGGACACCGGCACGGCCATCGTGTTCGCCAAGAAGGGCCAGCGCGTGTGGGTGGAGGGCGACGAGGAGGAGGCGCTGTCCTGGGGCGTGCACCGCACCTTCACCGAGACCAACCTGCGCTATTCGCAGAATGCGCCGCTCAGCATGTTCGAGGAGGTCAACACCGGCAACAACCTGCCGGTGCAGTTCGACATCCTCGCCGCACCCGGCGAGGCGCATGCCGACGAATTCCATTTCATGTTCGTCGCCAAGGGTGGCGGATCGGCGAACAAGACCTTCCTGTACCAGGAAACCCGCGCGCTGCTGAACCCCGAGAAGCTGATGGCCTTCATCGAGGCGAAGGCGCGCACGCTCGGCACCTCGGCCTGCCCGCCGTACCATCTGTCCATCGTCATCGGCGGCACCAGCGCCGAATTCACGCTGAAAACCGTGAAGCTCGCCTCCTGCCACTGGCTCGATACGCTCCCCACTGCCGGCAGCAAGGCCGGGCATGCGTTCCGCGACGTGACGCTGGAGAAGCAGGTGCTGGAGATGACGCGGCACCTGGGCATCGGCGCGCAGTTCGGCGGCAAGTATTTCTGCCATGACGTGCGGGTGATCCGCCTGCCCCGCCACGGGGCGAGCCTGCCGGTGGGCATCGGCGTTTCGTGCAGCGCGGACCGGCAGATCCTGGCGAAAATCACGCCCGAAGGCGTGTTCCTGGAGCAGCTTGAGACCGACCCGGCGAAATACCTGCCCGAGGCGACGGATTCGGCGCTGGGCGGGGCGGTGGTGCAGGTGGACCTGAACCGCCCGATGAGCGAGATCCGCCAGCAGCTTTCAGCCCATCCGATCAAGACCCGGCTCGCCCTGACCGGCACGATGGTGGTGGCGCGCGACATCGCGCACGCCAAGCTGAAGGAGCGGCTGGACCGCGGCGAGGGCCTGCCCGACTACATGAAGAACCATCCGGTGTACTACGCGGGCCCGGCGAAAACGCCGCAGGGCATGCCGACGGGCAGCTTCGGCCCCACCACGGCCGGGCGGATGGACAGCTACGTGGCGGAGTTCCAGAAGGCCGGCGGATCGTTCGTGATGCTGGCGAAGGGCAACCGCTCCCGGGTGGTGCGCGATGCCTGCAAGACTTATGGCGGGTTCTACCTGGGCAGCATCGGCGGCGCGGCCGCGCGGCTGGCGGAGGACTGCATCCGCAAGGTGGAGGTGCTGGAATACCCGGAGCTGGGGATGGAAGCGGTCTGGCGCATCGAGGTGGAAAACTTCCCCGCCTTCATCGTGATGGACGACAAGGGGAACGATTTCTTCGAGGGCCTCGCCTGATGCGGTTCACCATCGACCGGCTCGACCATCTGGTGCTCACCTGCGCGGATGTGGAGACCACCGCATCGTGGTTCCAGCGCGTGCTGGGGATGGAACGCGAGGCGTTCGGGGCGCAACGGCGCACCGCGCTGAAGTTCGGCGGGCAGAAGATCAACCTTCACCAGCACGGGGCGGAGTTCAAGCCGAACGCCGCCGCGGCCGCCCCCGGCACGGCCGATCTGTGCTTCATCACCGCGGTGAGGCCCAAGGATGTGGTGGCGCACCTGCAAGGCTGCGGCGTGGCCATCGAGGAAGGGCCGGTGGAGCGCACCGGCGCGCTGGGGCCGATGAACTCCGTCTACTGCCGCGATCCGGACGGGAATCTGGTCGAGATCGCGTCCTACCTCGCCGGCTGACATGCGGCTCTCCGCGTTCGATTTCGCGCTGCCGCCGGAGCGGATCGCGCAGCATCCCGCGCGCCCGCGCGATGCGGCGAGGCTGCTGGCGGTGCAGGCCGTCGGGCTGGCGGATCATACGGTGCGGGACCTGCCGGGCCTGCTGGCCCCCGGCGACATCCTGGTGGCGAACGACACAAGGGTGATCCCCGCGCAGCTTACCGCGCGGCGCGGCGTGGCGCGGATCGGGCTCACGCTGGATCGGCCGCTCGCCGACGGCACCTGGCATGCGCTCGCACGCAACGCGCGGCGGCTGCATCGGGGAGATGATCTGGAGATCGACGGCGCCGAAGGGTTCCGCGCGACCGTTGTCATGCGCGACCCGGATGGCGGCATCGCACTCCGGTTCGATCGCGAGGGAGAGGCATTCGCCCTCGCCTTGCAGCAGGCCGGCGCACTGGCCCTGCCGCCCTATATCGACCGGCCTTCCGGCCCCACCGCGGCGGACAAAGCCGATTACCAGACCATCTTCGCCGCCCGGGACGGCGCGGTGGCCGCGCCGACCGCGGGGCTGCACTTCACCCCGGCCGTGCTGGCCGCGCTGGCGGCGCGGGGCGTGCGGCAGGTGCGGGTGACGCTGCATGTCGGGGCCGGCACCTTTCTGCCGGTGCGCACGGACGAGGTATCCGCCCACCGGATGCATCCCGAACGAGGCATGGTTTCCGCCGACGCGGCGGCCGCGGTGAACGCCGCCCGCGCGGCCGGAGGCCGGGTCGTCGCGGTGGGCACCACCGCGCTGCGGCTGCTGGAAACGGCGGCGGGCGAGGACGGCACCCTGCACCCCTTCGCGGGCGAAACGGATCTGTTCATCCTCCCCGGCCATCGCTTCCGGATCGTGGACCGGCTGGTGACGAATTTTCATCTGCCGCGATCGACGCTGTTCATGCTGGTCTGCGCGTTCGCGGGAACCAGCCGGATGCAGGCGGCTTATTGTCATGCGATTGCCGCCGGTTACCGGTTCTATTCCTACGGTGATGCCTGCCTGCTGGATCGCCGGGCGGGCGCGGATGGGGATGTTCCAGCGGGTTAGGTTGTTGTCGCGATTGGCGTGAAACAACCACAGGTTGCTATTCTGTTAACGATATGGTCATTTTGCGGGTAGATCATCGTCGGCGGCCGGGTCGCGGCTCCGGACGGTTTGTGGAGGGTTTTTCGTGATTCCTCGTCGCGCATCCAGCACGCCGGCCACCATGCCGAATCCGGAGGGTGCACCCGCGCGCCGCCGCGCAACCGGCCTCGATCGCCCCCGCTCCGCGCTGGATGAGGCGCTGGCCGGCGAGACGCAGCACATGAACCGCCTGCTGGCCATGGCCGGAGACACCCATCCCCCCGAGGGTCTGTCTGCGGCGGAAAGTGCCGCCATCCGCTGGGCCGCCGAGACGATCGTGCGGCAGCGCGCCGAAATGGCCCGGCTGCGGATCGCGGCGGCCGATTCCTGGTGGCGAGGTGTGGAGACGACGCGGGAGCGGGCGGTCAAGGTCGGGTCTGTCGCCTATCATCGCGGCGAGAGCTGGGACCAGATCGAGGCCGCCATCCTGGCCTTCCCGCTGCCCAAGGCCGCGCTGCCCAAACCGGATGCCTGACACGGCGCGATAACGCCCCTTTGCGGGGCGGGGCTGACGG
>DATKQI010000162.1:0-2958 GCA_035532755.1 Acetobacteraceae bacterium | reverse complement strand
CTGCTCCCGCAACCACGCCTTGGCGGCTTGCTTCGCCTCGCTTTCCGTCGCGCTCACAACCCTCGCCCGCTCATGCCCGGAAGCAGATAACCCCCTCTCGCTGCGCTGCACAGGCTCGGCGAAGGAAGATGAACCGGTTTTGATGTTCTCGATCCCGCCCGCAGATGAGGATCATCTGAAAATACAGACGCCCGCGCCCCACGCCACGTTCAGTGCCATTCTCAAGCATTGACCTGACTACAGTGGTGCAACCTTGCTGATCTGCCGCGCCATACTGACCCGACTATCGGATCGCACACTTGCACTGCCTGCGCGATGTCGATACTGCCGATGTCTTCCGGCCTTCAGGAATGAATCTCATGACACCCATACGCCGTCCCCTGCGCCAATGGCGCCGACTGCCGTTGATCTCGCCGCGGCTATGGGTGCGGCGGGTCATCTTCTGGGGTGGGGCGATGCTGGTCTCGGTCATGTCGATCGCCCTTGCCCGGGGGGCTGACATGGCACAGGGGGTGTTCAACTGGATGCTGGACGGGCATCAGGCGCTTGCCTTCGTCATCTGCCCTGCGGGTCTTGCGATATGTGTCTATCTCACGCGCCGGTTCTTCCCCGGCTCGCAGGGCAGCGGCATCCCGCAGGCGATGGCCGCGCTGCATCTGCATGATCCGAGGCAGATCGACGGGTTGCTGTCGATGCGCATCGCGATCGGCAAATTCTTTCTTACGCTGCTCGGTTTCGTCGCCGGGGCCTCGATCGGCCGTGAGGGGCCGACGGTGCAGGTGGGATCGAGCATCCTCTATGCCGTCGGTCGCGCCCTGCGCTTGCCGCGGGAGGAGACGTTGCGCGCCCTGATTCTGGCCGGCGGTGCAGCGGGCATCGCCGGAGCGTTCAATACCCCGCTCGCCGGAGTGGTGTTCGCGATCGAGGAGATGAGCCATTCCTTCGAATCCCGCACCTCAGGCACGGTGTTGACGGCGGTGATCATCGGTGGTGCCACGACCTTGGTTTTAGCCGGCAACTATACCTATTTCGGCAGCACGAGCGCGTTGCTCACCGTCGCGACCGGATGGCTGCCGGTTTTGGCTTGCGCAGTGGTTGCCGGTATGCTGGGCGGGCTGTTCAGTCGCATCCTGATCGATGTGCCTGCCCGTCTGCCGGCACGTTTTGGACGGATTCTAATGCACCGGCCGATCTTGTTTGCCGCCTTGTGCGGCCTGCTCATCGCCTTGATCGGCTGGGCAGCCGGGGGGCAGACCTTCGGCGCCGGGTACGGCCAAGCGCGCGGGATGGTAGAGGGGCACGGCCTGATGCCGCCGGCCTATCCGCTGCTGAAGCTGCTCGCCACCGCCATCTCCTATCTCAGCGGCATCCCCGGCGGCATCTTCGCACCGTCACTGTCAGTTGGCGCCGGCATCGCGGCCTGGTTCGCGCCGCTGTTTCCCGCGGTGCCGCCCGCCGCGCTCGTGCTGCTCACCATGGTGTCGTATTTCTCGGGCGTGGTGCAGGCACCGATCACAGCTGCGGTGATTGTGATGGAAATGACCAACAATCAGCAGATGGTCGTGCCGCTGATGGCGGCCTCGGCCATCGCCTTCGTCGCCTCCCGCCTCGTCTGCCGCCGACCTCTCTATGCAGTGCTCGCCGGGCGCTTCCTCAGAGTGATGGATCACGGCACAACGCACGAGTGACGACGGCGATCCGCTGCTTGGTGCTGCTATTCAATAATCACACATCACGCTCCATCATCGCCTCCGCAACAGCTCACTCGGCGGCGGCCCCTAGAAACTCGAAATCGGAGGGATCCGCGAGCAGCTCGCGGGCGAGGTCCGATTGCGGGCTCGGCAGGGTTCGCGCGAAGTTGGTCGGCGCCTTGCCCGCGCGCGAACAGACGTTCCTCGATCTGGTGCGCCAGCACCGCGCGGCTCCAGCCGTGCTCGATCGCTTGGCGGGCATGCCAGGCTCGCTCCTCCGGGAGCTTGACGGCCTGCAGCAGGCGGATGTCATGACCCCAGGGGAGTTGTGCAACAACCGGTTGCACCATTGCGCGGTCGGTCCAGGCCTCGGCGAAGGCCCGCCTGTCTTTCAGGTTGCGCGGCGAGAGGCCGGTCATGTCCGGGAAATCCCGGCGCAGGTCACGCGCCAACCGGTCAATGACGCCGGTTCCCCACCCCGGCGCGAACTGCCCGCGCCGCCCGGCACCGCCGGGTGACGCAGTGCCTCTGATGTCAATCCGGCCCGGCACCGCCCGCGTCCTCCGCCTCGGCTTTGGGCGCACCCGCCGAGATGGCCCGCAAGGCGGTGCGGGAGGTCCGCACGACGGCGTCGAGATGCGCCATCGTCTCCTCGAGTGCGGTGTAGTCGAAGGCCCGCCGTTCGATCGGACTGAGCGGCGGCAAGGGTGCGGCCGCGGCAGGGAGGGCATCCTCCGCGGCGCGCCGCGGCCGGCCAGGTCCGCGGCCGGGGTCGGGCCGGTACGGCGGCCGCACCACATCCCGGAGCGGCGCCAGCCCCTTCAGCCCGAAAAGACGGCGCTTCGAGCGGTGCGTGACCTCGATCGCGATCTCGGCCGCCTGCAGCGCGTCGAGGATGCGGATCGCATTCTTCACCGCGATGCCGAGAATGCCGGCGAGAGACGTCGCCGAGATCACCGGGGCGGCGGCGAGCAGATCGACGGCGGCTGCGGCGTGGGAGGTCTTGCGGCGGCCGGCGATCGCACGCCGCGCCTCGAACCAGGACCGTTCGAGGGTGTAGAGGAGGTCGAGGCCGTCGCCTGCCTCGCGCGCGAGCGCCTCCAGGAATGCCGGCAGCCAGTCCTGCGGCTCCCAGGACTGCTCGGCGCGAAGAGCGGCGGCGCCGGTCAGCGGCACGGGTTGACGGAGGAGGTGACGCGTGCCCCAGAAACGAACCAGCGCCGCGCGGATCGGCGCCCGCGGCTCGCCGCCCTCGAGCCAGGCGCGG
>DATKQI010000161.1:0-2442 GCA_035532755.1 Acetobacteraceae bacterium | reverse complement strand
CCTGGCCTATCTGCCCGACGTGGCGCGGCTGGAATGGGCGGTGAACCGGGCACTGCACGCCCCGGTGGCGCCAACTCTCGCGGCGGAGGCGTTGCTCGACGTGCCGGCGGAGCAGCAGGCGGATGTACGATTCGTGGCGCATCCGTCGTTGTCTCTGCTGGCGCTGACCCATCCGGCCCGCACGATCTGGGAAGCGGTGCTGACCGAAGATGCGGATGTGCGCGCGACCCGCCTTGCTGCTATCGACCTTGCGGCGCGGGGCGAGCATTTGGCGGTGCTGGGCGGCAACGACGCGCCGCAGGTGCTGCGCCTGTCACCGGCGGCGTTCGGTCTTGCGCGCGCGCTAGGCGACGGGCAGTCGCTCGCCGAAGCGCTCGATCCGGTCGCGCCGGAGAAGGCCGCGTCCCTGCTCAGCTTGCTGCTGACGCAGGGATTTTTCGGCGAGGTCAGGGCGGCCGTCGATCAACATCCCCCCGAGAGACAGGAAGGATAATACCGCATGAGCAGCATCACGCACGCGCACGCGTCCACCTCGGGCGGAGTGGCGGCACTTGGTTCCACGATCATCCGCCTGTTCGAACGGATTCCGTACTGGCTGATCGCGCTAACCGCGCGTATCGCGCTCGCCCAGGTGTTCTGGAGCTCGGCCCAGACCCATCTCGCGAGTTGGCAGACCACGCTTTACATGTTTGCGAACGACTACAAGGTGCCGCTGCTGCCGCCACATGTGGCGGCCTATATGGCGGTTGCCATGGAAGTGGTCACTCCGCCGCTGCTGGTGCTGGGTCTTGCCACCCGCTTCGCCGCGCTGGCCTTGTTCGGCATGACCTTGGTGATCGAGGTCTTCGTCTATCCGCAGGCCTGGCCGACGCATATCCAATGGGCGGCGATGATGCTGGTGCTGATGGCGCAGGGCGCCGGCGGGTTGTCGCTCGATGCACTGATCCGGCGCTGGATGAAGGACGCGGCATAAGTCCGCGGACGCTCGCCCGCCGCAACCGACGAACCATCCGAAAGGACAGAAATCCATGCCGACGACGACACGACGCCAGATGCTCGCCGGCGCTGCACTGAGCGGCCTCGCCCCGCTGGCGCTCGCCGGTGCGGCCGCCGCGGCAGAAACCGGTCTTCGCCTCGCGTTCGAGCGCCACGCGGTGTTCTTCTCGAAGGAGACGCATCAGCCGCGCTGGCTCGATCCGCAGGCGTTCGTGTTCGATCCCGCCGTCGCGGCGGCGGTCGGCCCGCAGGGGATCCATCACGTGGCCGGATACCGGCCGGCCTGGGTAGCGGGGCCGTTCAATGTCGGCGTGTCCAATGCCGAGGGCAAGCCGCTCGGCTTCACCCTGGCGGACTGGTTCGGGGCCCGCGGCGAGGTGCTGATCGAGCCCATGGGGGCCGGATCGCGTGTCACCTGCCGGTTTACCCGGCTGCGGCCAAACGGCGTCTATGACCTGTTCGAGAACCATTTCGACCAGAAGCCGGTCGGGTTCACGCCGCTCGACAGTACCGGGCACAGCAACAATTTCGTCGCCGACGCCAATGGCACGGCCACGATCGCCGTGCGCACGCCGCAGCGGATGACCCATGCCAACGCGGTCCTTCTGGTCTATCATAGCGACAACAAAACGCATGGCATGCTGCGCGGCCCGATCGGCGTGACCGCACACCACCAGCTCATCGCGCGTCTGCCGGCATGAGCCGGGCGCGATGACGCCGGATCGCCCCGCCTGGACTCGCCCGCGCCGGTTCGACTGCAATCTCGTGGTCATCGGCGCCGGCTCCGCCGGGCTGGTCAGTGCGTATCTGGCGGCCGCGTTGCGCGCGCGGGTCACCCTGGTGGAGGCCGCCCGCATGGGCGGGGACTGCCTCAACACCGGATGCGTACCGTCGAAGGCGCTGATCCACAGCGCCCGCCTCGCCGCCGAAAGCCGCCGCGCCGCCGCGCTCGGCCTGTCGGGACCGCCGCTCGCGGTCGATTTCGCCGCGGTGATGGCGCGCGTGCAGGCGATGATCGGCGCCGTCGCACCGCATGATTCGATCGAGCGGTACACCGCCCTCGGCGTCGATGTCCGCCGCGGGCACGCGCGCATCACCTCGCCCTGGTGCGTGGAGGTGGATGGCAGCCCGATAACCACCCGCGCCATCATCATCGCCGCCGGGGCGGCGCCGATCGTGCCCGAGCTGCCAGGTCTCGCGGAGACCGAGTACCTCACGTCTGAGACGCTGTGGCAGCTGCGCACCCTGCCGCGGCGCCTGCTGGTGCTGGGCGGCGGGCCGATCGGCTGCGAGATGGCACAGGCGTTCGCCCAGCTCGGCAGCCGTGTCACCCTGGTCCAACAGGCGCCACGCCTGCTGATGCGCGAGGACGACGAGGTCTCGGCCCTGGTTGCCGCGCGGATGGCCGCGGACGGGGTGCGTGTGCTGACGCGCCACACGCCGGTC
>DATKQI010000160.1:0-3337 GCA_035532755.1 Acetobacteraceae bacterium | reverse complement strand
CTACAAGGTCGATCCCACCATGAAGGTCACGCGGGCGTCGGAGGCGCAGAAATTCTTCTGATCCGGATTGGCAAAAGCACAGCCCCACAGCCGTCATTCCCGCGCAGGCGGGAATCCAGGGCTCCCGGTGCACCGGGGCGGCGGGCCTGGATGCCGGCCTGCGCCGGCATGACGGAGGGAGGGTTGGCGTCGGGATGAGTTTCGCAGCACTTCAGGAGGCAAGCGCCGCGGCGGCAAGCTCCACGCGCATCAGCCGCCGGCACCAGCCGAGGCCGAAGCGGGCGAAGGCGGCATCGCCCGCATAGCGCAGCGCCCGTTGCGCGCCGATCTCGGCCAGCAGCGCGCGGGGGGCGGCGGCGTTCGCGGCGGCGAGGGTGACGGGCCCGACCACGCCATCCGCCGCCACGCCGGCGGCGTGTTGCAGCAGCCGCGCGGCGGTGCCCACGCCCTGGTTCACCGCCGCATCGAAGCAGACCAGCGCCACCGCCGCCGGCAGGCCATCGCCGCCGACGGGGCGCCAGTAGTTCGCGCGGTACAGCGCCTGCGCCTGTTCCGGGGTGAGTGCGGAAATATCGAGCGTGGGGAAGGATGCGGCGGAAATGCCGTATTTCGTGCCGCGGCAGGCGCCCGCGCCCACGGCCCCGCCGGTCCAGTTGCCGGGGTCTGCCGGGTCTGCCGTGAAGCCGCCTTCCGCGCCCACCACGAAGGCGAAGGCATCGTTGAATCCGCTCATGGCCGTGTGCCTCCGCTGCCCGGCCGCGTGTGGCCGGGGATGATGACGCTGTTCAGCCGGTCGTCGATCCGTTGCAGCCAGGCCTTGATGTCCGCGGCGTTGCGCCGGCCGTGCTGCGCCTCCAGCGCGATGCGCTGCTCCAGGTGCCGGATCTCGGATTGCTGGCTGGCCTTCAGGTCTTGCAGGGAGATCGCCATGGAGGCTTCCAGCGCCTGGCGCAGATGGTCTTCCAGGTTCACCCGCCCCTCCAGCCGCACGCCCCACACGACGATGAGGATCGTCATGGAGATGGCGGTGAGCAGGTTGCCGGCGGTGATGGTGCCGTCCCAGCGGAAGCCGGGGCCGAAGACAGGACCGGGATTTTCGGGAACGATGCTCATGGCGTGTCGCTCAGCGGGATCGGCGCGGTGGTGGCCTGCAACGGGAAATCCGTGTTCCAGGCAGCGCCCAGGTCGGCGCCGATGTCCCATCCGGCCGGTTTCGGCAGGTCTGCCCAGTTGTCCGTGATGGCATCGCCGCGGCCGATCTGCGTGCTGCCGTAGGGGTAGAACACGCCCACCGCCGCGCTCGGCTGGCTGATGGGTTGGGCGAGGGTGAGGCGCAAGTGCGTCGGGTCCATCCGCGCGGCCGCCAGTGCCGGGATGATCGGGCCGGGCGTGGCGGCGAGGCTGCCGCCGTCCATCACCGCCCAGCCCGCGCCGTTCGCGGCCTGGAGCGGAAGCTTGATGTCCGTGCCGGCATCGTGCTGCACGGTGATGATGATGCTCGTGTCGCTCTCGCGATACGCGTGCACGATGCGCGGGCCGGCGGATGGCAGCCCGGCCGGGGCGGCGGCGATGCTGTCGGCAAGGCCGGAGGCTGTGGCGGCAAGGCGCGCCACATGCGCGCCCCGGCGGCCGAATTGCAGATGGTCCGTCTGGTCCCGGTGGTTCGGATCGCCGCCCGTGGCAAGGCCGGTGGCGGGATCGTAGCTGCTGTTCAGCGGCGCGCTGGCGGCCGTGTTGGGGGCGAAGATCCAGGCGTTCTGCGCGGGGTCCGCCGCCAGCGCGGCCACCGCCTCGCGGGCCATCTGCACGCCCGGATTGGTCTGGTACGGGATCGCGTTCCACAGCAGCAGCGGCAGGCTTGCCGCGCTGCGGTTCAGCCAGCCGCGCAGGAGGCCCGCGAGGCGGATCAGGCTCGCCTGGTATGCGGCCTTGTCGGCATAGGGGCGGGTGCTGTCCTGCTCGGTCCAGGGCCAGAGCAGGAAGGCGATGTCCGCCTCGTCCGCCACGTTCGCCACCGCGCTTGCGCCTGTCAGGAACGATTGCAGGGCGAACCCGTCCGCCCCCGGCGCCCAGGCGGCGGGGGAGGAGCCGTCGCCGGGGTCCGTCAGGAACGTGCCGGCACCCGCGCCGGGCGGGAACAGCGGCGGGGAGGAGTTGGAGACGGGATGCCCCGCCACCGTTGTGTAGCGCGCGGGAGCGTTGTAGCTGCCGGCGGGCACCGAGATCACGTTCGCGGCCAGCGCGCCGGTGTACCACGCCACCCCCTGCACGAGTGCCGCCGCCCCGCCGGCCTGGGTGAACCATTCCGCGTTGCTCTGCCCGGTGACGAGCGCGGTGATGCCGCGCCGCGCCCCGCGCACCCAGCGCGTGGCGGCGGCGAGCAGGGTGGCGATCTCGTCCGCGGCGAGCGGGCGTTCCCACGTGGCGAATTCGTGAAACCAGCACTGCGCGGAACCTTGCAACGTGGTGTCGTGCAGCAGCACGCAGGGGCCGGTGCCGAGCGGGCTGGCGATGCCGGTGGCCACTTGCGTACCATCCAGCCACGCATCCACCCCCGCACCGGGCGTGTTGCGCAGCACCAGCGAATGCGTGTGGCGGCGGGTGAGCGCGGTGCTCAGCACGGTGGCCGATGCGGTGCCGGGGAACAGGGTGAGCGTGCCGTCTGTGCTGCCTGCCTGCACCACCGGTGCGCCGGCATGGATCAGCGTGATGGGCGCGGCGTTCGCGTAGGATGTGCCCTGGCGCCAGTTGGGGCGGGACCAGACCAGATAGCGCGTCCATCCCGCCATCGGCGCGAAGGACAGGGCGGGCAGCGTGAGGCCCCAATCCATATCCAGCGTGGGCGCATACGAAGCAAGCGCCACCGGCGCGCCCACCCCGCCCAGCAGGCCGGACAGGCGCGGCGTGGCAATGGTGGGGGCGGGTGTGGCATTGGCGAGGAAGTGGTACGGCGCCAGCGCCTGCCCGTTGCCGGATTTGTCGGCCAGGCTGCCGATCGCGCTGCTCCAGCCGGGGATGGGCACGCCCGCGGGATCGAGCAACGCCGCGGTCAGCCCCGCATCCCACCAGCCGGACAGGCCGGGGATGGCGTTCGGGAACGGGCCGGCGAACCCGCCGCCGGCCGCGCCATTGCCGCGCAGGCCGCGCCACAGTACGGATTTTCCGCCCGCGCGCATCGGCACGCCGGGGGCGACCATCGCGATGCTCATTCAGCTCACCGTGAAGCTGCCGGAGGAAACGGCGGTGCTGGCGCCATCGGCGGTTTCCGCCCAGGTGTAGTAGGTCCCCGCCGTGGCCGGCACCGGCACATAGGCGGCCCAGAGCGCGCCGGAGGCAT
>DATKQI010000159.1:0-29832 GCA_035532755.1 Acetobacteraceae bacterium | reverse complement strand
GGCACTTTCGGTGCTGCGCACATGGCCGAGCCCGCCGCAATGCGGGCAGGTGACGAAGCTGGTTTCGGCAAGCGAGGGGCGCAGCCGCTGGCGGCTCATCTCCAGCAGGCCGAAATGGCTGATATGGCCGACCTGGATGCGCGCGCGGTCGGTCTTGAGGGCGTCCTTCAGCCGCCGTTCCACCATCGCGTTGTGCTTCTTCGACTCCATGTCGATGAAGTCGATCACGATCAGCCCGGCGAGGTCGCGCAGGCGCAACTGGCGGGCGGCCTCGTCGGCCGCTTCCAGGTTGGTGCGCAGCGCCGTCTCCTCGATGTTGCGCTCCCGCGTGGCGCGGCCGGAGTTCACGTCGATCGCGACCAGGGCCTCCGCCTGGTTGATCACGAGGTAGCCGCCGGATTTGAGCTGCACCGTCGGGCTCATCATCGCGTCGAGCTGGTCCTCGACCTGGCTGCGCGCGAACAGCGGCTGGGCCGGATCGGTCCAGAGCTGAACCTTCTTCGCATGCGTGGGCATCAGCATGCGCATGAAGTCCCGCGCCGCCTTCCAGCCATCTTCTCCGTCCACCAGCACCTCGTCCACGTCGCGCGTGTACACGTCGCGGATGGAGCGCTTGATCAGGCTCGCTTCCTCGTAGATCAGCGCGGGCGCGATGGATTGCAGCGTGTGCTCGCGGATGTCGTCCCACAGCCGCAGCAGGTATTCGCAATCGCGCTTGATCTCCGCCTTCGGGCGGTTCGCCCCGGCGGTGCGCACGATCAGGCCCATCCCGTCGGGCATGCCGAGTTCGGCGATCACGTCCTTCAGCCGCTTGCGGTCGGCCGCCGAGGTGATCTTGCGGGAGACGCCGCCGCCGCGGGGGGAATTGGGCATCAGCACGCTGAATCGGCCGGCGAGCGAGAGGAAGGTGGTCAGCGCCGCGCCCTTCGTGCCGCGCTCCTCCTTCACCACCTGCACCAGGATGATCTGGCGGCGGTGGATCACCTCCTGAATCTTGTAGTGGCGCTGGAAATTGCGCGGCGCCCGGCGCTCATGCGCATCCTCGCCCGTGTCGGCCTCGCCGCCGACCGTTTCCGGCGGCGGGGCGTCGGCCTCGACCGTGCGGATCCGGGAACTGCCGTCGCCGGGGTCGGCGCTCGTATCCATGCCGGAGTCGGCGCCTTCGTCGACGCCCATGTCCGTGCCGGAATCGATTGGCGCGTCGGCTTCCGAATGATCGCCCGGCTCGGCATCGCCAGGCTGGGCATCGCCAAGCTGGGCATCGTCCGCCGGCATTTCGGCGCTGACGGTCTCGGTGGCGATCGCCGCGGGCCGGGCGGTGCCGGCGGCCTCGGCGGCATCTTCCGCCGCTTCCTCGGCGCGGGCTTCCTCGGCCTCCTGCGCCAGCAGGCGCTGCCGGTCGGCGACCGGGATCTGGTAATAATCCGGATGGATCTCGCCGAAGGCGAGGAAGCCGTGGCGGTTGCCGCCGTATTCGACGAACGCCGCCTGCAGGCTGGGTTCTACGCGGACGATCTTGGCGAGGTAGATGTTCCCCTTGATCTGCTTCTTGGTCGATGTCTCGACGTCGAAATCTTCAAGCCTGTTCCCATCCAGCACCACGACGCGGGTTTCTTCCGCGTGCGTGGCGTCGATCAACATGCGCTTGCTCATGAAGTACTGAACTCCGGCGCGCCCTGTACAGGGACGCGGCCGCCGGACGATGCCGGCGGCGTGAAACGATTGCGAGAGAAGGGCCGCCCGCTCGCGAAAGAGAGGGACGCGCCGCGCGGAATGCCGTCATATGAAAAGCGGGCATATGGAAGGCGGAGAGCGCGAAGCGCATCGATTCCCTGACGATCGGGCCAACCGCCCATGACGGACGCGGCCCCGGTGAAGAGTCTGCGAGCCACCCGCCGAACCGCCCGCACCGCCATCTTTCGGGCGTCGTGCAGCCTGGTCCCGGCATGGGCAACCCCGGCGCGCGAACCGCGCGACCCGGGCGATGACGCAGGCCGGCGGACCAGCCGCCAGGCGCTCCCGGGAAACGGCGGTCCTGCCGCGCACTCCCCACTCACGTCATCGACGCCTGGGGACCATGGCCCAAACCGCCCCCCTTCGCAAGGGCACGGCCGCTGCGCGATCTGGTACGCGGTCCTGGGTGGCCGAAGATGAAATGGGGATGAAGTGCCCGTAATCAACAAGAAACGTGCATTCCCGGAGGTTGTGTATTAAGAACGGCTTCCATGGTGATCCATCGCAGAGTCCTGCTGGGCGCCGGGGTGCGGGCCAGTTTCGTTCTTCCCGTCTGGATGCAGGCGGCGCTGGCGCGCGCCGCCGCGCCGCGTCCGCCCGGCCTGCCGCTGCCACCCCCACCGCCCCCACGCCCGCCCGGGCGCAAACTGCCGCCGCTGGTGATGCTCGACCCCGGCCACGGCGGGCGGGACCCCGGCGCGATCGGCGTATCCGGCACTTATGAGAAGCACATCGCGCTCGATGCCGCCTACGACCTGAAACGGGTGCTGGAGCAGAGCGGCTACCGGGTGATGATGACGCGCTGGAAGGACATCTTCATCCCGCTGGAGACGCGGGTGGGGATCGCCCAGCAGAACAACGCCACGCTGTTCGTCTCCATGCACGCCGATGCGATCTACGACCACCAGGTGCGCGGCGCGAGCGTGTACACCCTGTCCAACACCGCATCCGACGCGCAGACCGCCCAGCTTGCCGCGACCGAGAACGCATCGGATCGCTTCGCCGGCCCAGGGTTCCACGGCGTATCCCCGCAGGTCGCGCAGATCCTGGCGAGCCTTGTGCAGCAGGAGACGCGGGTGGGCTCGGCCACGCTCCAGCAGGACATGGTGCGCAACCTGGGCAACGATGTGAAGCTGCTGGCCAACCCCGCCCGCCACGCCGCCTTCGTGGTGCTGAAATCGGCGGAGATCCCGAGCGTGCTGGTGGAGATGGGCTTCATGTCCAACCTGCGCGACGAGATGGAGCTGCGCACGGTGGCGCACCGGATGCGCATCGCCGCGGCGATGAAAAGCGCGGTGGATGCCTGGTTCGTGGCCCATCGCGTGACCCGGATGGCGGGCTGACGCGGCCGCCGGGCTTGCCGCGAAACCCTGCCCCGCCTTCGGCACTGGCGCCAAGCCCCCTGCTTCGCCATATAACGGCCGGATGCACGCCACACCGAGGCAACCGGCTCGATGCCGCTGAAGGATAGGCCATGACCGGGCCCCTGACCGCTCGCGACCGACTGACCCCATCCGACCGCGCGCCGAAGCGCGGGCGGAAGGCGCCGCCTCCGCCCCCGGGTGGCCCCGAACGCGGCTCCGGCCGCAAGCGCGGCGCGGCCGGCGGCGGCCGGGCGGCGGCGCGCGCGCTGCGCGGGCTGCTCACGCTGGCCGGCGTGGTGCTGGTGCTGGGCGCGGTGGGCGCCTATGGCACGTACCGCTATTACGCGTCCGGGCTGCCGAGCGTGGACGGGCTGCGCACCTATCAGCCGCCGGTGATGAGCCGGGTGTATGCCGGCAACATGAAACTGCTGGCCGAACTGGCCACGCAGCGGCGCATCTTCACCCCCTTCGCCCAGATCCCGCCGCAACTGCGGCAGGCCTTCGTCTCGGCGGAGGACCGCAACTACTGGAACAACCCCGGGATCGACCCGCTGGCGATCGCACGCGCGGCGGTGACCGACATCTCGCTGGTGGCGCGCGGCAAGCGGCCGATCGGCGCTTCGACCATCACCCAGCAGGTGGCGAAGAACATGCTGCTGAACGACCACGTGACGCTGAGCCGCAAGATCCGCGAGGCGATCCTGGCGCTGCGCATCACCCAGGCGATGAGCAAGCAGCGCATCCTGGAGATCTACCTGAACGAGATCTACCTGGGCCAGGGCGCCTATGGCGTGGCCGCCGCCGCGCAGGCCTATTTCGACAAACCGCTCGACAAGCTGACGCTGGCCGAGGACGCCACCCTCGCCTCCCTGCCCAAGGCGCCGACCTATTACGATGCGTTCAACCACCCGAACGCGGCGCGCAACCGGCGCGACTGGGTGCTGCGGCGGATGCTGGAAGACGGTGCGATCACCAAGGCCGAGGCCGATGCGGCCAACGCCCAGCCGATCATCCCGAAGGCGGCGCACGCACCGGCGACGGTGGCGGGCGGGCAGTATTTCGCCGATGCCGTGAAGCGCGAACTGATCCGGCGGTTCGGCTTGCAGACGACCACGGAGGGCGGGCTGGTGGTGCATACCAGCCTCGATCCGAAACTCCAGACCGCGGCCGAGGACGCGCTGCGCTGGGGGCTGATGGCCTATGACAAGCGCGAGCAGGGCTGGCGCGGGCCGGTGACGCATCTCGGCAGCGGGCCGCTGACCCCGCCCGACTGGCCGAGCCTGCTGGCCAAGGTGCCCCCCCCGCGCGGGATACTGAAGACCTGGCGGCTGGCGATGGTGCTGCACAGCACGCCCGCGGCGGCCACGCTCGGCTGGCTCGGCGCCGGCAGCACGGCGGCGAAGCCGCTGACACGCAGCGGCACGCTGACGCTGGCGTCGGTCGGCTGGGCGCGGCGGCACCTGAAGAATGGCCTTGGACCGGCGCCGCGCACCATGGCGGACGTGATGCGGCCGGGTGACGTGGTGATGGTGCAGCAGGTTGCGCCAAGCCCGAAGACGGGTGCGAAGGCGGGCGCGAAGACAAATGCCGCGCCACGGCTGGTCCTGCGGCAGGTGCCCACGGTGGAGGGCGCGCTGGTCTCGCTCGACCCGATCACCGGGCGGGTGCTCGCGCTGTCGGGCGGTTGGAGCTTCGGCCGCAGCCAGTTCGATCGGGCGATCCAGGCCCAGCGTCAGCCGGGCAGCGGATTCAAGCCCTTTGCCTACCTGACCGCGATGCAGGCGGGGCTGACGCCGGATTCCATCATTCTCGACGCCCCGTTCGTGGAGAACATGGGCGCGGCCGGCCAGTACCGGCCGGGGGACTATGAAGCGGGCTTCCTGGGGCCGGTGCCGATCCATGAAGCGCTGGAGCAGTCGCTCAACCTCGCCACGCTGCATCTTGCCCAGCAGATCGGGCTCGCGCCGATCGCGAAGAACGCCGAGGCGTTCGGCGTGGCAAAGCACGTGCCGCTGCTGTATCCGATCGCGCTGGGAGCGATTGACACCACGGTGCTGCACCTCGCCGCGGCCTATGCCTCGCTCGACGTGGGCGGGCTGAAGGTGACGCCCACGCTGATCGACAGCGTGGAGGACCGCAACGGCAACATGCTGTACCTGGCCCCGCACCTGTCCTGCCCGACCTGCTCGGGGACGGTGGACACCCCGCCGGAGCTGATCAGCAACCGCAAGCGCATCGCCGACGCCGCAAGCACCTTCCAGACGGTGACGATGATGCGCGGCGTGGTGGAGCGCGGCACCGGCACCCCGGCCGTCATCGGGCTGACCAACCGCCCGATCGCCGGCAAGACGGGCACCACCAACAACTGGCTGGATGCCTGGTTCACCGGCTTCACCCCCGATCTCGTCACCTCCGTCTGGGTCGGCTTCGACACGCCGCACACCCTGGGGAACAACCAGCAGGGCGCGCTGGTGGCAGCGCCGATCTGGAACCGCTTCATGCGCGTGGCGCTGAAGAACCGGCCGGTGCTGCAATTCCCGGTGCCGCCGGGCGTGGTGCTGTCGAGCGCGGGCGGCGCGACCGAGGCGTTCAAGACCGGGCAGCCCCAGAATGGGGGAGGAGCCGGCGGAGGCGGCGGGACGAATGCGGGCGACCTCGCATCGACGGGCGGCGGGCCCGTCGGGCCGGCCGCATCGTCCGCATCGTCCTCGGGCGGGAGTCTCGACACCACCTTGGGCGGGCTGTATTAGCCGCCGCCATGTCCGCAGAATCCGATTCCCTTCACGAACAGATCAGGCAGTCCGTCGCGCTGCTGAGGAGGCATCTTTGACTGGGATGCCGCGCTTGCCCGCCTTGCGGAGCTGAACGCCCGCGCCGAGGACCCCGCGTTGTGGAACGACGCCGCCGCCGCCCAGGGCGTGCTGCGGGAGCGCAACCGTCTGGCCGGCCGGACCGAGGGCGTGCAGCGCCTGGAGGCGGAGGTGGCGGACGCGGTCGGGCTGATCGAACTCGCCGAGGCCGAGGGCGACGCGGCGATGGTGGCCGACGGGGTGGAAAGCCTGCGCACGCTGGCCGGGGAGGCGAAGCGCCGCGAGATCGAGAGCCTGCTGTCCGGCGAGGCCGACGGCAACGACGCCTATGTGGAGATCAACGCCGGCGCCGGCGGCACCGAGGCGCAGGACTGGGCCGAGATGCTGATGCGCATGTACACGCGCTGGGCGGAGCAGCACGGCTACAAGGTGCAGCTCCTGGAGCAGAGCGAAGGCGAGCAGGCCGGCATCAAGTCCGCGACATTGATGGTCTCCGGCCCGTCTGCCTATGGCTGGCTCAAGACCGAGGCGGGCGTGCACCGGCTGGTGCGGATCAGCCCGTTCGACGCGGCGGCGCGGCGGCAGACCAGCTTCGCGAGCGTGTGGGTCTATCCGGTGGTGGACGACAGCATCGACATCGAGATCCGCGACGCCGACCTGAAGGTGGACACCTTCCGCAGCTCCGGCGCGGGCGGGCAGCATGTGAACAAGACCGAGAGCGCGATCCGCATCACCCATGTTCCCAGCGGCATCATCGTCGCCTGCCAGACCGACCGCAGCCAGCACCGCAACCGGGCGATCGCCATGGATATGCTCCGCGCCCGGCTGTACGAGGCGGAGTTGCAGAAGCGCGAGGCCGAGGCCAGCGCGGTGGCGGCGGCCAAGACCGATATCGGCTGGGGCCACCAGATCCGCAGCTATGTGCTCGCCCCCTATCAGCTCGTGAAGGACCTGCGCACGGGCGTGGAGAAGGGCAACCCGGCCGCGGTACTGGATGGCGATCTGGACGCGTTCATGGCCGGCGCGCTGGCCGCGCGGGTGGGTGCGACCCGCAGCGAGGCGAGCGCTGCCGCCCGCTGACGCCCCAAGGCGCACGACGGGCCGCACGGCCGGCCGCTTCTGCATCATCGCGGGATCGCTCGCCGGGCTGCTGGCGGTGGCGATGTCCGCCGTGGCCGCGCACGTGCTGGCCCCGCGGCTTGATCCGGCGGCGATGCGGATGGTGCGCGACGGGGTGCAGATGCAGGGCTGGCACGCGCTGGCGCTGGTGCTGTGCGGCATCTGGGCGCCACGCGGCGGCCGATGGGCGCAGGCGGCGGGGTTCGCTTTCGCGCTGGGCATCCTGCTGTTCTGCGGCAGCGTGTATGCGTTCGCGATCGGCGGGCTGCGCCTGCCGCTGACGGCGCCGGCCGGTGGATGGCTGCTGATGGCGGGATGGGCGCTGCTGGGCATCTCGGCCCTGCGCGTGGCGTGAGCCGGCGGATCATCCGCCGCGCCGTGGCGGTTCTGCTGCTGGGGCCGGCGCTGCTGATCCTGCTGTTCCGTTTCGCCCCCGTGCCCATCACGCCGCTGATGCTGATCCGTGTGGCCGAAGGCTATGGGCTGCGGCACCGATGGGTGCCGTACGAGCGGATCGCGCCGGCGATGGCCCGATCGGTGATCGCTTCCGAGGATGATTTTTTCTGCACCGAACCGCTGGGTTTCGATTTCGGCGCGCTGCGCGGCCAGATCGGCGTGTGGATGCACGGCGGCCGGCCGCTGGGGGCCAGCACCATCACCATGCAGACCGCCCGGAACCTGCTGCTGTGGCCGGGGCGGAACCTGCCGCGCAAGGCGCTGGAGGCGTGGCTGACGCCGCAGATCGCGCTGCTCTGGCCGAAGCGGCGGGTGCTGGAGGTGTACCTGAACAGCATCGAGTTCGGCCCCGGCATCTTCGGAGTGGAGGCCGCGGCGCGCGCCTTCTTCCACGAGCCGGCCGCGGCGCTGACGGCGGCGGAGGCGGCGCGACTGGCGGCGGTGCTGCCCGATCCGCTGCGCTGGTCCGCGGCGCGGCCCGACGCCTATGTGCGGAGACGCAGCCGGATCATCGCCGCACGGGTGGGGCAACTGGGCATGTTGCTGCGCTGCGCGCGCTGATCCGGCTGCGTCTCCGCCGTGCACATTCGCGGCGGGCTGTTTCTTCCCTGGATATCCGCCCACATGTGGCCCGGATCTTGGAACGACTCGCCGGGAGGGCAAATATCCCTGGCCCGACGCACGCAAGACTGGCAGTGACCACGGCAGCAGCGTGTCTTGACAAGACCACGTGCAAACAACGGCAATCTTACTACTATCACGTGTTTTGATCTGCATTGCGCTGGCATTGCTCCTGAGAGAAAGGGTCAACAACGTGACGTATCTATCGAATCGAATTGATATCGTTTGCGAAACTCCGGTGCTGTCTGAGCCGACCCGGGCGGACCCGCGGGCGATGATGGCAGACCGGCTGCCGCACTGGATCCAGCCTTTCATCACCTGGCTGACCGCCCGCCCCGCCCCCGGCGAAGCCCTGCGGGAGCATGCGGCGCTGGATTACGTGGTCGCGGGACTTGGATGGACGCTGGGCGGAATCGGGCTCGGGCTGCTGGGGTTGCATGCGGGTGTGCCGGCCGGTGCGGTGCTGGTGCCGCTGGGGCTGCTGTTCACCACCACCGGCCTCGGCCTGTTCCAGGTGGTGGTGTTCCACCATTGCAGCCATGGCACCGTGTTCAAGACGCGACAGGCCAACCGGCGCGTGGGCCGGCTGATTTCCGCGCTGCTGCTGTTCAAGCACTTCGACGTGTATCAGCACGAGCACATGCTGCACCACAGCGCGCGCAAGCTGCTGACCGACGAGGACGAGTTCGCCGATTTCGTGTTCGGCATGTGCGGGCTGGAAGCGGGGATGCCGAAGCGGGAATCATGGCGGCGGGTGCTGGTGAACCTCGTCTCGCCACGGTTTCACGGCCTGTTCCTGTGGCGGCGGGTGCGCGCCAGCCTGGGCTCCGCCGACCGCGCCCACAACCTGGTGGGCATCGGCTTCTGGGGGCTGGTCCTCGCGGGCGGGGCGGCGGCCGGATGGCTTCTGCCGGTGCTGCTGCTGTGGGTGCTGCCGGTGACGGTGCTGCTGCAACTGGCGACCGTGGGCCGCATCCTGTGCGAACACCGCTTCCCCGACCGGGCGCTGATCGCCCAGCGCGGCAAGGAATTCGTCTGCCACGCAACCGCGGGCGTGTTCCCCGGCAGCGCCCCGCCGATGCTGCGGGCAACCACCGCGCGCGGGCTCGCGGCCTGGGCCGGCTGGTGGGCGAACATGCTGGGCGTGCAACTGTTCGTGCGGCTGTTCGTGCTGGTGGGGGACGCGCCGTGCCACGATTTCCACCATCGCCGCCCCGCCACGCGGCGATGGACCAGCTACATCCACGCGCGGCAGAAGGATGTGGAAGCCGGCTGCCCCGGCTTCCCGCGCAACTATGGCGAGACCTGGGGGCTGTTCCGCGCGATCGACGAGAACCTCGCCTCGCTCGCGGCCACGGCGCCGGAGGTCATGACGCAGGCGGCATACCGGTAGAGTCGCCGCGGGTCTGCTGCCGGACGCATTCCTCCGGCAGCACGACCACCGCCTGGGTGCCGCCGCCCGGCGTGCTGTGGATGCGCAGGCGGCCGCCATGCGCCTCGACCAGGCCGCGCGTGATCGGCAGGCCGAGGCCGGTGCCCTGCACCGAGCGGGTATAGACGTTCTCCACCTGGCGGAACGGTTCGAGCGCGGTGGGGATATCCTCCGGCCGCATGCCCACGCCGGTATCCTGCACCGAGACCTCCAGCCCTCCCTCGGGCGGGCTGGCCGCGCAGATTGTGACCGCGCCGCCGGAGGGGGTGAACTTGATCGCGTTGCTGAGCAGGTTGCTCAATATCTGGCGGAAACGGCGCAGATCGACGAGGATTTCGAGCGCCGGCGCGATGGGGGTGACAGAGAGCGTGACCCCGCCTTTCGCGCCCATCGGGGCGGCGGCGCGGATGGCCGTGCCCAGTATCTCCGCGAGCGGCGCCCATTTCAGATCGAGCGCCGGCAGCCCCTTCGCGATGGCGGAATATTCCAGGATGTCGTTGATCAGCGCGAGGAGCTGGTTGCCGGATTCGAGGATCTGGTCCGCATAGTCCCCGTACTGCCGCCCACTCAGCCGGTAGCCGGAGCGCGAGGACATGATCTCGGAGAAGCCGATGATGGAGTTCAGTGGCGAACGCAGTTCGTGGCTCAGCGTGGCGAGGAAGGTCGCGCGGGCGTTTCCGGCGTCCTCGGCGGCCTGCTTCGCGGTGCGCAGCGCGTGTTCCGCCTGCTTGCGGATCAGCACGTCGAGATAGACCGACAGCGCGCCATCGACCAGCTCCTGGTCCCCGGCCTCAAACGGGCGACTGACGTTGCTTTCCAGGCGGTTGCCGATGATGAGCGCCTGCCCGCTCGGGCGGTCGTACGCCCAGCAGATGTAGGGCAGTTGCAGGATGCCGGTGAGTTCGTAGGCCGGCGGCTCGATCCGGGTCTGGGCGGTGGTGAAGAAGAAGGCGGGCGGACCGGGCACCAGGGTAGGGTTGGCCGCCGGATCCGCGGGCAGGCCGATCGCGTGGACGAGATGGAACCGGCCGGAGTCCGGCGGCTCCTCCCTCATCAGGGCGGCGCGGTCGCACATCGCGTTGTCCACCACGATCTCCAGCATCGGGCCGGCGATCTCGTGCGGATCGACCGCGGCATCGACCAGGCGGTAGGCCTCGCGGATCAGCTTCGCCACCGTGCGGCTGCGGCGGGCTTCGCGGAAGGCGAGGCTCTGCTCCTCCTGCAAGCGCAGCAGCCGGGCCCCGAGGTCGTTGCATTCCCGACGGTAGTAGTTCAGCTCCCGGTCGAGCTGGCCGTTGGGGGCGGATTCGTCCGGCATCAGTTTCGATGGCGCAGCACTGTCAGCACGCCTGTCCAGTCGAGCGGAAGACTGTAGCCGCCAAAGGGGGCGATCTCCACGCCGGAATAGAAGCCGAGCAGCGGCAGGCCGGGGGGAAGGCCGAGGCGGACCAGGTCCGCCTCCTCGACCGGGGCGCCGCTGCGCGCGCTGGCGCGGCCGGCGCAGTCGATATACAGCGCCAGGAAGGCGGTCGCCGTGTCGGGCGCGGCGGCGAGCGCGCGCACGCCGTCGCGCACGGAATCGAGCATCAGCGCGTTGTCGCGCGCCATGATCTGCACTTTGGTGCCGCGGCTGAAATCCGGCTCGAACAGGGTGATCGACCCGGCATCGCGGTTGGAGCGCAGGATCAGCCGGTTCACGTAGTCGTTCTCGTTGTAGGGCGCGAAGGGGTCGCCCTGCTTCTGGCCGAGGGTGGCGATCAGCGACAGGTCCTGCGTGCCGCCGAGCGGCAGGCCCAGCATGCGCTCGATCACGCCCAGCGCCGGCTGGCCATCGAGCTCATACACCTCCGCCCCGTCGATCCGGGTGATCTCCATGAAGGTGCTGACCGGGCGGCAGCCGTGCAGGATGGCGGTTTCGGCCGCGACGGCGGGAGGGAACAGCAGCGCCACGGCGGCGTGCTTGCGCACGGTGGCGCCATCGAAGACCCAGCCGTCGGAGAGGTTCATGTCGGTCAGCATGCCGCCGCCGACGAGCTGGACCGGGCGGCCCTGCAGCCCCTCGTGGAAACCGGCGACGAGCGGGCTGGCCGGATGCAGGCGCAGCGGGGTGCTGCCGGCAACGGAATCGAAAAACAGCAGCGCGAGCGATTCCGCCGTGGCGGCCGCCCCGACGCGGGCGCCCAGGCCGCGGCCGGCGGCGAACTCGCCCTCCCCCAAACTGTCGGAGACGAAGATGGCGGGGGTGATCGCCGGATCGGTGATCGCGGCGATGCCGAGTTCGAGCCCGCTGTAGCCGAAGCCGCCCGCCCAGATGGCGCCGGCCGCGGAGCCGCCCACGATCGGCACCGGACCTACGGCCTGGTGCAGCGCCGCCAGCACCGTTTGCGGATCGTGCTTGCCGCCGCAGAAGACGATCAACAAGGTGGGCACCAGAGCGGGCGAAGCCGCGCCCGGGCCGCCGAGGGCCAGCGTGTCGAGACACTGCTGCACGGCCGAGGCGGCATTGAAGTTCCGACCATAGGCGACGCGGATCACGACACCCTCGATTCAACCGCTGCGGCACACGGAAAGCAGCGCGGTTGTATCGCACGGGGCTTCGACACTCCAGCGCCAAGCCGGGCATAGGGTCATGCAAAGGCGGTTTTGAGGCGGGTGTATTCCAGGCGGTACAGGCCCCGCTGCGGGGTGGGGTAGGCGCCCGCCTCGGTCAGCGCGGCATCGGGCAGCAGGCCTGCCAGCGCCTCGGCATCCGTCGCCTCGATCAGGGCGAACCAGGCGGGGGGCGCCTGGATGTCCGCCCTGCCCTTCGTTTCGGCGGTGTCAGCGCGGGAGGCCGTGGCATCCCCCGCGCACAGATGCGCCCCGGTGACGCGGGGCGATGCCGCGGCGTGGCGCACCCGGTCGCACAGCGCCGCCGCCGCCGCGGGGTCGGCATCGAAACGGATCGTGAGCAGTGCGCCGCCGGCGCCGGGGCCGGTTGTTTCCAGCACGCGGGCGAGGGCGCGGGAGGTGTCGCGGAAATGGGCGGTGGCGGATTTCGTCCAGGCGGTCGGCGCGTTCAGGCGGTTCAGGTAGTCGCCGCCTTGCAGCACCTGCATCGTGTCCGCCTCGTAGAGCGTGAAATACGCCGGATGCGTGGCGGCATCCGCGGCGCTGTAGCGCCGGCCGCGGCGGAAACCGGGGATGCCGACGCGCTCGGGCATGTGTTCATGCAGGTGCCAGGCGTAGAATTCCGCCTGCCCTTCCGGTGCGATGCCGTTCCAGATCGCCACCACCGCCTCGCCAGCCAGCATGCCGTTTTCCCCTACCAGGTTGACCGTCCGCCGGAGAGGTCGAACACCGCGCCGGTGGAAAAGCTGCAATCCGGGCCGCACAGGAACGACACCATGGCGGCGACCTCCCGCGGTTCGGCGAAGCGGCCCATCGGGATCCGTGCCAGCAGGTCGGCCCGCCGCTCCGGGCCGATCGACCGCTCCATCGCGGTGCGGACCACGGTGGGGGTGATGGCGTTGACCAGGATGCCGCTCCCCGCCAGTTCCTTGCCCAGTGTTTTCGCAAGCGCGATCAGCCCTGCCTTCGAGGCGGCGTAGGGGCCGGAGAGGGCCGTGCCCTCCTTCGCCTGGACCGAGGCCATCATGACGATGCGGCCGCGATCCTGGCCGACCGCCTCGTTGGCGAGCATGGCGGGCACGACCGCGCGCAGGGTGAGAAAGGCGGAGAGCAGGTTGGTGTCCAGCACCGCGCGGATCGCCTCGGGTGTGACCTCCCACACCGGGCAGACCGGGCCGAGGATGCCGGCGTTGACGATCAGCGCGCGGATCGGCCCGGCCTCGGCGCGCGTGGCCGCCGCAGCCTGGGCGAGCGCGGATGGATCGGTCACGTCGACGGACAGCGCGAGCGCGGCTTCCGGCGCGTCGGCCGAGAGATCCCACGAGACGGGGGTGAAGCCGTCGGCCGCGAGACGGGCCAGCACCGCGCGGCCGATGCCGCCGGCGCCGCCGGTGACGACCGCCGCCCCTTTCGCTCCGGCGGAGGCAGATTCAGCGCCGGCCACGGGCGCGATTGACGCGCCGCCGAGAGGGCGCATAGCGTTGCATGGGCATTGATGACGCTGTTCCATCGGCACGCCCGCTGTCAATGCCGGGAACCCGGGGTGATCCATCCATGACGACGCAGACTTCGCCCCGCATCGAGCGGGCGGCCAACCTTCTGTTCGCCGCGCGCGGCACCGGCGCGAAGCTGGACCGCCTGCCCGACGACGCCGCGCCGGCGGATGCGGCAGAGGCCTGGGCGATTCAGCAGGCCGTGGCGCGGCGGATGGGGGCGGCGACCGGCGGCTGGAAGGCGGGGATCGCGCCCGGCAAGCCGCCGGGCGGGGCGCTGCTGCCGGAAGCCGGGTTGCTGGCAGCCCCGGCGCGCTTCCCGCTGCCGGCGGGTGCCGCGATCGGGATCGAGGCCGAGATCGGCTTCCGGCTGGCGCGCGACCTGCCCGGGCGGGCCGATGGCGCGGCCTATGCCAGGGATGAGGTCGTGGATGCGGTGGCGGTGGCGTGCGTGACGATCGAGCTTGTGGAGAGCCGCTATGCCGCGCCCGACGCGGTGCCGCTGCTGCACATGCTGGCCGATTCGCTCGCGCACCGGGCACTGGTTGTGGGCGCGGACTTGGCAGACTGGCGACAAGCCGATCTGGCGCGGCTGACCGTGCGGCTTTCGATCGGCGGCGTGACCGTGGTGGAGCAGGCCGGGGGCAATCCGGCGGGCGATCCGGTGTTGCCGCTGGTGTGGCTGGCGAACGCGTTGCCTGCCCTTGGGATGCACCTTGCGGCCGGACAGGTGGTGACGACCGGCAGCTATACCGGATTGTGCACGGCGCGGGCGGGGCAGCGCGTGGTGGCTCGGTTCGAGGGGTTCGGGGGGGCGGAGATCGATCTCGTTGCGGCCGAGGCGGCGGCGTAACCCGGCAATCAACCGGTCCAGTCGAAGGACCGGCGCACTGCCTTCTGCCAGGAGGCATAGAGCCGGTCGCGCCGCGCATCCGGCATGGCCGGCGTCCAGCTACGATCGACACTCCAGTTGCGGGCGAGTTCGTCGGCGCCCTGCCAGAAGCCGGTGGCGAGGCCGGCGGCATAGGCGGCGCCGAGAGCGGTGGTTTCGGTGATGCGCGGGCGGACCACCGTGATGTTCAGGATATCGGCCTGGAACTGCATCAGCAGATCGTTGACGACCATGCCGCCATCGGTGCGCAGCGCCCGGATGGGCAGGCCGGAATCCGCCTGCATCGCCTCCAGCACATCGCGCGTCTGGTAGGCGGTGGCTTCGAGAGCGGCGCGGGCGATATGGCCGCGGTTCGCATAGCGGGTGAGACCTGCCACCACGCCGCGGGCGGACGCCTTCCAGTACGGCGCGTACAGGCCTGAAAAGGCGGGGACGATATAGACATCGCCATTGTCTTCGACACTGCGGGCGAGTGCCTCGATCTCGGTGCTGGACCGGATCAGGCCGAGATTGTCCCGCAGCCATTGCACGAGCGCCCCGGCGATGGCGATGGAGCCCTCCAGCGCGTACTGCGGCGGCGCGTCACCGAACTGGTAGGCGAGCGTGGTGATCAGCCCGGCAGTGGAGGCGACGGGTTCGGGGCCGGTGTTCATCAGCAGGAAGCAGCCGGTGCCGTAGGTGTTCTTCGCCTCGCCGGGGCGGAAGCAGGCCTGGCCGACGAGGGCCGCGTGCTGGTCGCCCAGGATGCCGGAGAGCGGCGCGCCCTTCAGCACGCCGGCGGCCGCAGCGCCGTAGATCGTGCTGGAGGGCCGGATGCGCGGCAGCACCGCGCGCGGAATGGCGAAGGTGGCCAGCAGGCCGTCATCCCAGTCCAGCGTGCGGAGATTCATCATCTGGGTGCGGCTTGCGTTCGTCACATCGGTGATGTGAAGCCCGCCTGCCGGACCACCGGTGAGGTTCCACAGCAGCCAGGAATCGACGGTGCCGAACAGCAGATCCCCAACCTCGGCCGCCCGCCGCGCATCGGGGATGTTTTCCAGCAGCCAATGCAGCTTGAGAGCGGAGAAGTAGCTGGCGAGGGGCAGGCCGGTCTGGGCGCGGAAGCGGTCCTGTCCGCCATCCTTCGCGAGTGCCGCGACCAGCGGATCGACCCGCGTATCCTGCCAGACCAGGGCGTTGTGCACGGGTGCCCCGGTGCGGCGATGCCACAGCAGCGTGGTCTCGCGCTGGTTGGTCAGGCCGACGGCGGCGAGATCGCCCGCGGCAAGGCTCGCCTTGGCGAGTGCCGCGGCGGCCACGGATTCGGTGTTGCGCAGGATCTCCATCGGGTCGTGCTCGACCCAGCCGGGTTGCGGATAGATCTGCGCATGTTCCTGCTGCGCGGCGGCGACGATCGTGCCCTGGCGATCGAAGATGATGAAGCGGGTGCTGGTGGTGCCCTGGTCGATCGCGCCGACATGATCGCGCATGGACGGCTAGATCTCCTCTACCCGCTCGATTCCCGGCGCCATCTTCAGCGCCTGGGCGAGACGCGGGGTGACGTTGAAGCCGCCGGGCAGCACCACCTCCACTTCCTGCTCGGCGTTCAGATGCGGAACCAGGACCACGCGGCCACGGCCGCTGCCCTCGCGGTCCAGCAGCGCGCGGATATGCGCGACCGCCGCCGTCTGCTGCAGCCATACGCGCATGCCGGTGCCGGCATGGGCGGCGGCCTCGTCCAGTGGGGCGATGTCCTGCGCGGTGATGCGCAGAACGTCGCTCTCGACGCGCAGATCGGCGGTGACGAGCAGGGCCGCGCCATCGACCAGGATGTCGCGCGCGCGCGACAGCACTTCGCTGAACACGGTGATCTCGTAGCTGCCGGCAGCGTCCGACAGGCGCAGCCAGGCCATGCGGCTGCCGGTGCGGGTGATCCGTTCCTTGCGCGCGATGAGGGAGCCGGCGAGCTTCACCCGCGCCGCGCCGGCCGCCGCGCGCGCTTCCAGCGCCGCGCTGCCGACGACGCCAAGGCGCTTCAGCGTGATCGCGTAGGCATCGAGCGGATGGGCGGTGAGATGGAAGCCGACCGCTTCCGCCTCGAAGCCGAGGCGTTCCATCGGCGGCCAGTCCGGCGCGTCCGGCAGGCGCAGCGGCTCCGGCCGGCCGGCTTCGCCGAACAGCCCGGTCTGGCCGGACCCGCGTTCCTCGGCCGCCGCCTGGGCGCGCTTGAGCAGCATCTCGGCACTGGCGAACAGCCGGCCGCGATTCGGCTCCAGCCGGTCGAACGCGCCGGCACGGATCAGGTTCTCGATCTGCATGCGGTTGAGCTGCTGCGGATCGACGCGAGCGGCGAAATCCGCGAGGTCGGCGAACGGCGTGGTTCCGCGCGCGGCCACCACGGCCGCCATCGCCGCCGCCCCCACCCGCTTCACCGCGGCGAGCGCGTAGCGGATGGCGAGGCTGCCATCGGCAGCGGGCTCGACCGTGAAATCCGCATCCGAGGCGTTGATGTCCGGCGGCAGCACCCTGATGTTCAGCCGGGCCGCCTCCTGCCGCAGGGCGGCGAGCTTGTCGGTGTTGCTGAGCGCGAGGCTCATGCAGCCGGCAATGAAGGCGACGGGGTGGTTCGCCTTCATCCACGCGGTCTGGTACGCAACCAGGGCATACGCGGCCGCGTGCGACTTGTTGAAGCCGTAATCGGCGAATTTCGCCATCAGATCAAAAATCTCGCCGGCCTTGTCGGGGCTGATGCCGCGGCCAACGGCGCCATCGGTGAAGGCCTTCCGCTGGGCCTCCATCTCCGCGCGGATCTTCTTGCCCATCGCCCGGCGCAGCATGTCGGCCGCGCCCAGGCTGTAGCCGGCCAGGCGCTGGGCGATCTGCATCACCTGCTCCTGATAGACCATGATCCCGTAGGTCTCATCCAGGATGTCCCGGATGTCCTCGTGCGGGGCATCCCATTTCTCGCCGTGCTTGCGCTGGCAATAGGCGGGGATGTTGGCCATCGGGCCCGGGCGGTAGAGCGCCACGCCGGCGATGAGGTCCTCGAAGCGGTCCGGGCGCATCTGGCGCAGCACGTCCCGCATGCCCTGGCTTTCGAACTGGAACACCCCGCCCGCATCGCCGCGCGCCAGCATTTCGTATGTCGGCGGATCGTCGAGCGGCAGGCGATCCAGATCGACGCCGATGCCGAGCTTCTTCAGGAAGCCGACGGCGCGCTGGAGGATGGTGAGCGTGGTGAGGCCCAGGAAATCAAACTTCACGAGGCCGGCGGCCTCGACATATTTCATCGAATACTGCGTGACCAGGAAATCCGAACGCGGGTCCTTGTAGAGCGGCACAAGCTCCGCGAGCGGACGATCGCCGATCACCACGCCGGCGGCATGGGTGCTCGCGTGGCGGTAGAGCCCTTCGAGCTGCAGCGCGATTTCGAGCAGGCGTTTCACCGCTTCGTCGTCGGCGCGCATCTGCTGCAGCCGCGGCTCCCCGTCGATCGCCTGCTGCAAGGTGACGGGTTTGGCGGGATTGTTCGGGATCAGCTCCGCCACGCGGTTCATCTGGCCGAAGGGCAGGCCAAGCACGCGGCCGACATCGCGCACCGCCGCGCGGGCCTGGAGCTTGCCGAAGGTGATGATCTGCGCCACCCGGTCCGCGCCGTATTCGCCGCGCACGTAGGCGATGACCTCGTCCCGCCGGTCCTGGCAGAAATCGATGTCGAAATCCGGCATCGAGATGCGTTCGGGGTTCAGGAACCGCTCGAACAGCAGGTTGAACCGCAGCGGATCGAGATCGGTGATGGTGAGCGCCCAGGCGACCACCGAGCCCGCGCCGGAGCCGCGGCCGGGGCCGACCGGGATGCCATGTGCCTTCGCCCACTGGATGAAGTCCGCCACGATGAGGAAGTAGCCGGGGAAGCCCATGTTCGCGATCACCGAGAGCTCGAAATCGAGCCGTTCGCGATAGCGCGCGCGGGTGGCGTCGTCGGCGCCGAGCGCATCCATCCGGCGGTCGAGGCCCTCGATCGCCATGGCGCGCACCGTCTCCTCCTCGGTGCTGCCCTCGTGCACCTTGGGGCAGACGGGCAGCAGCGGCTTGCGGGTCTCGGCCATGACCGCGCAGGTGCGGGCGATGGCGAGCGTGTTGTCGCAGGCATCCGGCAGGTCTGCGAACAGGGCGCGCATGGTCGCGGCGGGCTTGAACCAGTGTTCCACGCTGACGCGGCGGCGCTCGGCATCGGACAGCAGGCGGCCTTCGGCGATGCATAGCAACGCATCATGGGCCTCGTGCATCGCCGGTTTGGCGAAATAGCAGTCGTTCGCGGCGACCAGCGGCAGCCGCGCGGCATCGGCCAGCGCGATCAGCCCGGGTTCGATCGCCCGATCCGTGGGCAGGTTGTGGCGATGCAGCTCCACCGCGATCCGGTCGGGGAAGGCTTCGGCGAGAGCCGCGAGCAGGGCAGCGGCCTCATCCTTCTGGCCTTCCGCGAGCAGCCGCGCGAGCGGGCCGGCCGTGCCGCCGGTCAGCAGGAACAGCCCCTCCGCATGGGCGGCGAGAGCCGGCAGTGCGATCTGGGGTTTCAGCCCCGGTTCGGTATCCAGGTAACCGCGGGAAGAGAGGCGCTGGAGGTTCGCGAAGCCCGCCTCGTTCTGCGCCAGCAGCACGAGCGGATCGGGCGGCAGGCGCGAGTTGGGCCGGGCGAGGCCGATCTGGCAGCCGATGATCGGCTGCACGCCCTTCGCCGTGCAGGCCTGGCTGAACTCCAGCGCGCCGAACAGGTTGGCGGTGTCGGTGAGCGCGACGGCGGGCATCGCATCCTCACGCGCAAGCGCCACCAGCTTATCGGCCTTGATCGCGCCCTCGCTGAGCGAATAGGCGGAATGGGCGTGGAGATGGACGAAATCCGCGTGGGGCAAAGGGGGATATCCTCCGGCACGGCATGCCGCGACTCGGCATCGCTTTCAACCAGGTTGTGCTACTCCGCCGGCATCGCCAATGCTACATATCCGCTCGGCTGCATGACATCGTGGGAGGGCGGAAGGATGGCGGTCTTGACGATCAATTCGACTCAGCTTGCCAAGGTCGGGCGTTACCGCGTGGTGAAGAATTTCGTCCTCTTCCCCTTCAAGAAGGGCCATGTGCGGCTCGATCTGCAACGCTATGCGGCCAACACATTCTCGATCGACGCGCCAGGGCGCGCGAAGGGTGTGTGGCAGTGCAAGGTCAGCAGCTTCCACGTGAAATTCGACAGCGACCACACGGTCTTCTGGACCGAAGACGACCTCAAGATCGTCGATGACGTGTCCGACTACCAGTATTTCAAATACATGGACGGCGGCGTGTGGCAGCCGATCTGGGGTTATTCGAAGCGGGAACAGCAGAACAAGGGCAAGACGGTCTGGAAGCAAAATTCCGACCTCGGGCGGGACGAATGGGCGGAATCGACCGCGATGGCCCGGGAGTTCCTTGAATGGCTCAGCGATGCCGTGGGCACCGAGCAGGGAATGGCGATGGGGCCGATCCAGGGTACCGGAGTAAATCTCGTCAACCAGCTGTAGGCGCGCGGCCCCTCGGGCCGATCAGCGCAGCGGCACGATTTTCCCCTCCCGCAGCGTGACCGTGCGGTCCATCCGCGCGGCGAGATCGGGGTTGTGGGTGGCGATCAGGGCGGCGACGCCCTGGTTGCGCACCACGTTCAGAAGCTGGGCGAACACCACATCCGCGGTGGCGACATCGAGGTTGCCGGTGGGCTCGTCGGCCAGCAGGACGCGCGGGGCATTGGCAAGCGCGCGGGCGATGGCCACGCGCTGCTGCTCTCCGCCCGAAAGCTTGCCGGGCAGATGGCGCAACCGCTCGATCAGCCCGAACGCATCCAGCAGTTGCGTCCCGTGCGCCTCGGCCGCCTTGCGGGCGCGGCCGGCGATCATCTGCGGCAGCACGAGGTTCTCAAGCGCGGAGAACTCGGGGAGCAGATGATGGAACTGATAGACGAAGCCGATCTTGTCGCGGCGGATGGCCGTGCGGTCGGTATCCGACAGCTTTCCGCTGTCCCGCCCCTCGATCAGCACCGCCCCGCCGTCCGGCTTTTCCAGCAGGCCAGCCAGATGCAGAAGGGTGGACTTGCCGGTGCCGGAGGGTGCGACGAGCGCAACGATCTCGCCGGCGGCGAGCGCGAGGTCTGCCCCGCGCAGCACCGGCAGTTCGCCGCCGCCGCCGCGATAGGTGCGCACCACGCCCCGCAGTTCCAGCGGCTCATTCATGGCGCAGCGCCTCCACCGGATCGGTGCGGGCGGCGCGCCAGCTTGGATAGAGGGTGGCGAGCAGCGAGAGCGCCAGCGCCATCAGGATCACCTGGCTGACCTCGTTCCAGTCCAGCACCGCGGGAAGCTGTTCGAGGTAGTACACGGTCGGGTTGAACAGGTTGGTGCCGGTGATGGATTGCAGGGCCTGCCGGATCGCCTCGATGTTGCGGCAGAACAGTACACCGAGCACCGTGCCGACGACGGTGCCGGTGATGCCGACGGAGGCGCCGCACATCAGGAAGATGCGCATCACCGACCCGCGCGAGGCGCCGAGCGTGCGCAGCACCGCGATATCCTTCGTCTTGTCCTTCACCATCATGATGAGCGAGGAGACGACGTTGAACGCCGCGACCAGGATGATGAGCGTGAGGATCAGGAACATCACGTTGCGTTCGACGGTGACGGCGGCGAAGAAGCTGTCGTTGCTCTGCTGCCAGTCCACGATGCGGATCGGGACGCCGGTGAGCGCGCGGGAGATGGCGCGATTGACGGAATTGACCTGATCGGGGTGCTTCACCATCACCTCGATCTGCGTGATCTGCCCTGGCTTCTGGAAGAACTGCTGGGCGGCGGCGATGGGGAGGAAGACGAAGCTGCTGTCGTACTCGCTCATCCCCACGCGGAAGACCGCCACCACCTTGTAGCTGCGGATGCGCGGGATGGTGCCGATCACCGTCGCGTTGCCCTGCGGGGAGACGAGCGTAAGCCGATCGCCCACATGCAGGCCGAGCTGCTGGGCGAGGCCCACGCCGATCGCCACCGTATCGAGGCCGGTGAAGGATTTCAGCGAGCCGGCGACGATGTGCTTCGAGACGGCGGTGAGGCCTTCCAGGTCCGGCTGGGTGAGACCGCGCACGAGGCCGCCGACCGCGCCGCCGTGGTTGGTGGTGAGCAGCACCTCACCCTGGACCACCGGCACCGCGGACACGACGCCGGGGACCGCGCGGATGCGGTTGAGCAGCGCCGGCGAATCGGCCAGCGGCTGCGTCGTGGCATAGATGCCGAGATGGCCGTTGAGGCCGAGGATGCGCGAGAGCAGTTCCTGGCGGAAGCCGTTCATCACGCTCATCACGATGATCAGCGTGGCCACGCCGAGCGCGATGCCGACGAGCGAGAAGCCGGCGATGACCGAGACGAAGCGCTCCCCGCGACGGGCGCGCAGGTAGCGGCCGGCGACCGCGCGCTCGAACGCGCCGAACATCAGAGGATGCGCCCGATGGCCACGCCGGGCGTGACCTCGCCGCGCTCCCCGCTGTCACGGCGCTTCAGCTCCACCATGCCGGAGGCGGCCCCGCGCGGGCCGACGACGACCTGCCAGGGATGGCCCATCAGGTCCGCATCCGCGAATTTCACGCCGGCGCGTTCGGCACGATCGTCATACAGCGCATGCGGGGCGAGCTTTCCGTAAAGCTCCTCGCACAGCGCATCGCATGCGGCATCGCCCTGCTTGAGGTTCAGGATCGCGGCCCTGAACGGCGCAACGCTGTCCGGCCAGATGATGCCGGCCTCGTCGTGATGCGCCTCGATCAGCGCGCCCACCATGCGGCTGACGCCGATGCCGTAGCTGCCCCCCTCCGGCATCACCGGCCTGCCGTCCGCCCCGGCGATGGAGAAGCCCATGGTCTTGCTGTACTTGGAGCCGAAATAGAAGATGTGGCCGACCTCGATGCCCCGCCCCTCGCGCCGGCGGGCGGGATCGATCTTCGCCCAGGCGGCTTCGTTGTGCTTTTCGTCGGTGGCGGCGTAATTCGTCGTCATCTGCTCGTAGAAGCGGGCGAGGTCGGCCTCGGACTGCGCATTGAAATTGCCCGCGCCATAGTCGATCTCCTCGAACGCGGAATCGTAGAACACCTGGCTTTCGCCGGTGGGGGCGAGAATGATGAATTCGTGGCTGAGATTGCCGCCGATCGGGCCGGTATCGGCCAGCATCGGGATCGCCTGCACGCCCAGGCGCTTGAAGGTGCGCATGTAGGCCAGCATCATCTTGCGATAGCTGACCACGGCGCCCGCGTAATCAAGATCGAAGCTGTAGGCATCCTTCATCAGGAATTCGCGACCGCGCATCACGCCGAAGCGGGGGCGCACCTCGTCGCGGAACTTCCACTGGATGTGGTAGGCCATCTGCGGCAGCTCTCGGTAGCTGCGGACGGACTGGCGGAACAGGTCGGTGATCATCTCCTCGTTGGTCGGGCCGTAGAGCAGCGCGCGGTCGTGCCGGTCGGTGATGCGTAGCATCTCCTTGCCGTAGTCCTCATACCGGCCGCTCTGCTGCCACAGCTCGGCGGGCTGGATGGTGGGCATGAGCAGTTCCTGCGCGCCGATCGCATCCTGCTCGGCACGGATGATGTCGGCGATGTTGTTCAGCACGCGCAGGCCGGCCGGCAGCCAGGCGTAGATGCCGGCCGCGGTCTGGCGCACCAGGCCCGCGCGGAGCATCAGCCGGTGCGAGACGATCTGCGCCTCGGCGGGGTTTTCCTTCAGGGTCGGCACCAGACTGCGGGACAGGCGCATCGGACTCTCATGTGCGGTGGAGGATTGGGCAGGCGGATGGCGGCGGACCCTACAGGCGGGAGCCGCCCGGATCAAACCGCCGGAGAGAAGCGGCGGATGGCGGGGCGTTCGATCAGACGATGGATCGCTAAGGCCAGCGCCAGCGTGGCGGCGGTGGAGGCCGCGACATAGGGCAGCGGTGCGGCGGACGGGGCGATGCCGAGGCCGCGCCAAGCCGCGGCCGCGATCATCTCGACGATCGCGAAGCTCATGTAAAACGCGTAGGAGAGCCGGCCGAGCCAGGCAAGGCCGGGGATGGGCGCGAGCAATGGGTGGGCGGCGGCGCAGCGCAGGCCGGCGAGGAACAGCCACAGCCCGGCGACCGCCAGCGCATCCTGCCGCGCCATGCAGGCCATCACCGCCAGCACGAGGCCCCCGGCGGCGAGCCCCCTGCTCCGGCCGGCGTGCGCGTGCGGGCCGATCAGGCGAGTGATCGCCATGCCGGCCAGGAATTCCGGGAAGAAGCGCAGCAGCGCGCCCTGGAAGGTGAGATTCAGCCCCGCGCCGGAGCGCAGATCGACCGCGAGCAGAGCCGCCAGCGCCACCGGCGGCAGCAGCGCGGCAAGGCCGGCCGGCGTGCGCCGCAGCATCGCCCAAAGCAGCGGAAACGCCAGATACCCGGCCCATTCCGTGCTGATCGACCAGGACGGATAATTCCACGCCCAGCGGTCGCTCACCCCCCAGCCTTGCACCAGCAGCAGATGGCGGGCCAGCTCGCCCAGGCCGAACCGCTGCGGCTGCCGTGGCGGATGGCCCAGAGCGAGGCCGCAGAGCAGCAGCACCGCCAGGAGCCCGATCATCGCCAGGTGCACCGGATAGATGCGCACCAGCCGCCGCAGCCAGAAACGCATCGCGACTGACGGCGCCAGCCCCAGATCCCGGTGCGCATGCGCGAGAATGAGGCCGGACAGCACGAAGAATCCGTCCACGCCCAGATAGCCGCGTGTGACGAGCGGCGCGACCATGCCCAGCGCGGAGGCAAACCGCGCGTGCAGATTAAGGTGGTAGGCGAACACCCAGGCGGCGAAGAGCGCGCGGCAGCAGGTGAGATCGGCGATGCGGCTCGGGGTGGCGCTTATCCTGGTCAGGGATGTAAAATTTTGCTGCGCCGCAGCTTGCTGCAACGCAATAAAGCCATCGATTCCTGTTCTCACGCGCACGAAAGCACGTGACAGAAAGATGGACCGCGCGTAAAGAAAAAAGGCCCGCGCGCAGAAGCGCGACGGGCCAAGTTTAGGGAGGAAACGCCAGTCACACGGCAGGATGAGGAACCAACCTCATCCACCCGTCCATGATGATTACGAGATCTCGGCCGGTCCATCGAAAAATGGATGGGCTGAGGGGTTTTTTGTGCGTTTTAAGCAGAAAATGCCTACGCTTTCGGCATGTTGCCTTCGCTATCGCATATCTGCTCAATGATCGTGCATCGCCAGCCAGCCATGCCGAAAGCTGAGCCAACCGCTCGTCATCAGCGCGTAAATGCCGAGCCAGACAACGGCGGCCACCAGCGATGTCATCAGCACCTTGCGCCCCATGCGCGGGTGTTGCGGGGCGCCGCGCCAGCCGGAAACATCATCGGCGTTCTCGACCGGGTGCGTGCCGAACGGCAGCACCGCGAACAGCAGCACCCACCACGTGAGCAGATACACCACCACGCCGGTGAACCAGCTCATCACACGGGAACCCGGATCAGGTGCACATCCACCAGCGGCCGCTTCTGCAGCCGCCTGCCCACGGCCCGGCGGAGCGAGGCGCGCGCCGAATCGGCCAGCGCCCCGTCATCCCGGCGCAACGGGGCAGGCAGATCGGCCACCGCGGCGGCGAATTCGGTTGCGAGCGCCGTGGCCTCCGGATCGTCCGCCTCGAACAGGCCGGGCGCGCTGACGCGGGCCGCCCCGCGCATCCGGCCATCGGCATCGACCACAAGGCTGCCGATCACAACGCCGTTGAACATCATCCGCCGCCGCGCGGCCATCACCCCGCCGGTAAGCGGCACGAGGCGGTTGCCATCCACCGCGAGACGGCCGACCGGCGCGGCGTCGATCACTTCGGGCACGCCGGGGGCGAGGCTCAGGATATCGCCATCCTCCAGCAGAACGGTCTGCGCGCCCGCCTCCTGCGCGAGGCCGGCATGGGCGGACAGGTGCCGCCATTCGCCATGCACCGGCACCGCGTGGCGCGGCCGCACCAGCTTGTACAGCCGGCGCAATTCATCCCGCGCCGGATGGCCGGAGACATGGACCATGTGATCCTCGTCGGTCATCACCTCCACGCCGCGGCGGACCAGATTGTCCTGCACGGAACCGATCGCCCGTTCGTTCCCCGGGATCATCCGGCTGCTGAAGATGACGGTGTCGCCCTCGCCCAACGCGATGTTCTGGTGGCTGTCGGCGGCGATGCGGGCCAGCGCGCTGCGCGGCTCCCCCTGGCTGCCGGTGGCGATGAGCAGGATGTTCTCGTCGGCGACCTCGTTCGCCTCATCCTCCGACAGGAAGGGCGTGATGCCCTTCAGATAGCCGCATTCGCGCGCCGCCGCCTCGATGTTGCGCAAGGACCGGCCGACCAGGGCCACGCTGCGCCCGGCCTCGGACGCGGCGAGCGCGATCGATTCGACGCGCGCCACGTTGCTCGCGAAGCAGGTGATGACGACGCGGCCGGTGATGCCGCGCACCAGGGCTGCCAGGCTGCGCCGCACCTCGGCCTCCGAGCCCGAATGGCCTTCGACCATCGCGTTGGTGGAATCGCACACCATCGCCAGCACGCCCTCCGCGCCCAGCGCGGCGAAGGCTGCCTCGTTGGTCGGCGCGCCGATCAGGGGGTGGGGGTCGAGCTTCCAATCCCCTGTGTGCAGGACGATGCCGTACGGCGTGCGGATGACGAGCGCCTGCGCCTCCGGGATCGAATGGGCCACCGGGATGAAGCGCAGGTCGAATGGTGCGAGGTCGATCGAGCCGCCGGGCTGCACCACGTGCAGCTTCACCTCCCGCAGCAGCCCGGCCTCGGCCAGTTTGCGACGCAGGACCGCGGCAGCGAACGGTGTGGCATACACGGGGCAGCGCAGTTGCGGCCACAGCCAGACAACCGCGCCCAGATGGTCCTCGTGCGCGTGGGTGATGACGAGGCCGCGCAGCCGGTCCCGCTTGCCGGCGATGAAGCCGGCATCGGGGACCATGATATCCACCTCGGGGTAATCCGGGCCGCCGAAGCCGATGCCGCAATCGACGGCGAGCCAGGCGCCGTTGCAGCGGTACAGGTTCAGGTTCATGCCGATCTCGCCCGTCCCGCCCAGGGGCAGGAAGGCCAGATCGCCGTTCATCGGGTTCATTCAGTCGCCTTCGTGTGGAGTGTTGGAGGTGTCGATCATTCGCTGCCCGCGAGGCGGGTCCAATCCTTGGGCAAAACGGGGGCGGGGTTGCGCCCGGCCAGCATGTGCAAGCCCGCGAGCGTGAGGTCCGGGTCGATCTTCTCGATCAGGGTGATGCCTTCGGCGAACAGCGGGGCGAGGCCGCCGGTGGCGATCACCTTCATCTTCCCGCCGTATTCCCCCTGGATGCGCGACACCAGCCCCTCGACCAGACCGACATAGCCCCAGTACACGCCCGATTGCATCGCCGGCACGGTCGAGCGGCCAATCACCGCCTGCGGCCGACCGATGCCGATGCGCGGCAGCCGGGCCGCCGCCTGATGCAGCGCCTCGATCGACAGGTTGATGCCGGGTGCGATCACCCCCCCTATATAGGAACCCTGGTCGTCCACGACATCGAATGTGGTGGCGGTTCCGAAATCGATCACCATCAACGGGCCGCGATAGCGCTGATGTGCGGCGAGCGCGTTCAGCAGACGGTCCGCCCCCACCTCGTCCGGGTTGTCCACCTTGATCTCGAAACCCCAATCCAGCGCGGCCCGGGCGATCAGGGGTTCAACCTGGAACCAGTCCCGGCACAGGCGGCGCAAATGGTACAGAGCGGCGGGCACCACGGTGCCGATCACCGCACGATCGATCGCGGCCGGCTTCAGGCCGACATGGGTGAGCAGGGACAGCAGCCACACGCCGTACTCGTCTGACGTGCGCTGGGCGTTGGTGGCCACGCGCCAGGTGCCGCGCCAGCCATCCCCGTCATGCACGGCAAAGACGATGTTGGTGTTGCCCGCGTCGATCACCAGCAGCATGGCTTCAGTCCTGTTCCGCCTGAAGGATTTCGCCGGTCACGAATTCGCGGATATTGTCGGCGATTTGCAGCAGCAGCCCGCCCTGGTCTGACAGGCCGACGAACCGGCCGCTGACCATCGCATCGCCCTGGCGCAGGCTGAGCAGGCTTCCAGGCGAATGGGCACGTGCGAGCCAGGCGGAGCGGACCGGCGCGAAACCCGCGATCTGAGACACACGCTGCCAATGGGCCAGCCGGTCCAGCAGCGCCGCCGCCACGGCTTCCGGCGCCGGTGGCGCAATGCCTGCCTCGGCCAGCGCTGCGGTGATGCGGCCCGGCACTGCCGGCGCGACGGCGAGATTGGCGCCGAAGCCCAACACCAGCCAATCGATCCGGCCCTGCGGATCGAGCGCACTGTCGATCAGGATGCCGGCGAGCTTCGCGCCCCGCAGCAGCAGATCGTTCGGCCATTTCAGCGTGAGGATCGCCGGATCGGGCAGCCAGGTTCCCAGTGCCTCGATCAATGCCACGCCGGCGAGCAGCGCCCAATGCCCGGCGGCCTGTGCCGGCGTGCCGGGACGCAGCAGCACCGAGAGGAACAGGTTGCCGTCCATCGATTCCCAGGACCGGCCGCGGGTGCCGCGCGCGCCGGTCTGATGCCGTGCCAGCACCGCAAGCCCGGCCGGTTCCCCGGCCCGTGCCAGCGAGATGCACAGATCGGAGGTGGACGGCAGGCTGGCATGGGATGTCTGCCGCCAATGCACGCCGGCTTCGCCCGGGGCCGCCGGCGCCGCGTTCACCCCAGCAGAACCTTTGCCGCTATCTGTGCCGCATCGACGATCGGCGCGGGCAGCAGGAAGAAGAAGGTGGTGAACAGGCCCGCAGCGGCCGCCACGACCGAGAGCGAGGGTGCCCGCGTGTCGAACGCTTCTTCGACCGAATCCGTGAAATACATCACCCAGATGATGCGGATGTAATAGAACGCCCCCACCACCGAGGTGAGCACGCCGACGACGGCGAGCGTCCATAGTCCGCTCTGCACCGCCGCCAGGAAAATATACAGCTTGCCGAAGAAGCCGGACATCGGCGGGATGCCGGCCATGCTGAACATGAACACCGCCATCACCAGCGCCAGCGCCGGATCGGTGCGGGCAAGCCCGGCGAGGTCCGAGATCTTGTCGAGCGCACGGCCCCGGCGGCGCATGGCGATGATGACCGCGAAGGTGCCGATGTTCATGAACACATAGACGACGAGATAGACGAGCGTGCCGCGCACCCCCGACATGGTGCCGGCAGCGAGCCCGATCAGCGCGTAGCCCATGTGGCCGATCGAGGAATAGGCCATCAGCCGCTTGATGTTGGTCTGCCCGATCGCGGCCAGCGCCCCCAGGATCATCGAGGCGATCGAGACGATCTCGATCAGCAACTGCCATTGCGGCTGGATGTGCCCGAACGGCGAGAGCATCGTGCGCAGGATCAGTGCCATCGCCGCCACCTTCGGCGCGGTGCCCAGGAAGGCGGTGACCGGGGTGGGCGCGCCCTCGTACACATCCGGCGTCCACATATGGAACGGCACCGCGGAGACCTTGAACACCAGTCCGGCGAGGACGAACACCACGCCGACGATGAGGCCCGGCGAGACATGCGGGCCGGCCAGCGCATGCGTGAGATGCACGAAGCCGGTGCCGCCCGAGAAACCATAAACCAGCGAGATGCCATAGAGCATCAGACCGGCCGCCAGCGCCCCCAGAACGAAATATTTCAGCCCCGCCTCGGACGAGCGCAGGTTGTCGCGCGCGAACGCGGTGAGCACGTACAGCGCGAGCGATTGCAGTTCCAGGCCGAGATACAGCGTCATCAGATTGCCGGCCGAGACCATGATCATCATGCCGACGACGGAGAACAGCACCAGCACCGGGAATTCGAACCGGGCGAGGCCTTCGCGCGCGTTGAAGTCCAGCGACATCACGAGGACCAGGGCCGCGGCGGCCAGTATCAACACCTGGGCGAAACCGCTGAATGGATCCGACACGAACAGGCCGTGATAGGCGGCGCCGGTAGCCGCCGAAACCACCAGAAGTGCTGCGATCAGGAAGGCGCCGAGGGTGAGCATGGTGCAAAGCTGGGTGGATTCCGCCTTGCGCAGCACGCCGACGACCAGGATGCCCATGCCGCACAGCGACAGCACGATCTCGGGCAGGGCGAGTGTCCAGTTCATCAGTGCACAACTCCAAGCCGGGCCGCCGCGAGCTTGATCCCCGCCCCCTTCGCCGCCGCGAGGGCCGCCGCGTGCTGGTGCACCATGGCGACAACGGTCGCGTTGAA
>DATKQI010000158.1:0-10022 GCA_035532755.1 Acetobacteraceae bacterium | reverse complement strand
AGCGTGCGGAAGCCGAGCGACCGCATCCCGTCGATCAGGATTCGGCAGTTTTCCGCATAGCGCCCGCCGCGCCCCGCCACGCCGCCTTCGGCCGCGAACTCCGCCAGCGCCTGATGGAACGCAACGATCACATGGATGGGCGGCGTGAAGCGGTACTGCCCGGCCTTCTCCATCGCCCGCCACTGGTCGTGCAGATCGAGCACGAGGGTCGTCGCATTGCCTCCGGTTTCAGCCAATGCCGCGCGGCGGCAGATCACGAAGCCGAGCCCCGGAACGCCTTCGATGCACTTGTTGGAGGATGCGGCAACGGCATCGAAACGGGTCGTCGCGGCATCGAGCGGAAGGGCGCCGAAGGCGCTCATCGCATCGATCAGCAGCCGCTTGCCGTGGCGCTCCGCGATGGCGGCAATCTCGCCGATCGGGTTGAGGATGCCGCTTGTCGTCTCGCAATGAACGGCGAAGACATGGCTGATGCCGGCATCGCTCCTCAGGATGTGGTCCACCGCTTCCAGATCCGGCGGCGTATCCTCCGCCGTCTCGTGCACCACGGTCTTGCGGCCCGCGATATCGAGGATGCGCTTCGCCCGATGGCCGTAGGCGCCATTGATCAGGAGCAGAACGCCACCGCCGCGCGGCACGAAACTCGTCAGCATCGCCTCCACCGCGAAGGTGCCGGACCCCTGCATCGGCACCGCGACAAAGCTGCCCTGCCCGTTGATGATCTCCGGCAGCCGCTGCAGGACCGTGCGGTTGATCTCGATGAAGGCCGCATCGCGCGAACCCCAGTCGTGAACCATCGCCTGCTTCACCGTCCGCGAGGTGGTCAGCGGCCCCGGCGTGAGCAGCAGCGGGTCACCCGTTTCGGAAGCGGCGTGGTTGATCCGGCCTGGCGTCATGGGGGCGAAACCTCCGTCGGGAACTGCCGGTCACGCTGCCCAGGGCTTTGACATTGGTCAAATAGTTAGTTTAGATGGGATTGATAGATAGAATCTATATCAGCCCCGGCGGCGGATGATGAACACGACCCTGCTTCGCGCCTTCCACCGTGTCGCCCAGGCGGGCAGCTTCACCGGCGCCTCCCGCGCGGCCGCGATCAGCCAGCCCACGCTGTCCGCCCAGGTGCGCGCGCTGGAAGCCAGCTACGGCGTCAGCCTGTTCAACCGGCACGGGCGGAAGATCACGGTCACGCCGATCGGGCAGAGCCTGATGGCGATCACCACGCGCCTGTTCGCGGCGGAGGACGAGGCGCGGGACCTTCTCGCCGGCGCGCTCACGCTCACGCGCGGGCAGCTCCGCGTATCGGCCGACAGCCCGACCCATGTGATGCCGCTGCTGGCGGTGCTGAAACGGAAGCATCCGGGCCTCACCTTCTCGCTGCGGATCGGCAATTCGTCGGACGTGATCCACCGGGTGCTGGATTTCGAGGCCGATGCCGGCGTGACGGCGAAGCAGACGTCGGACCCGCGCATCCGCAGCCTGCCCATCCGCAGCGACAAGCTCGTGCTGTTCGTGCCGAAGCGCCACCCGTGGGCACGGCGCCGCAGCGTGGCGATGGGCGAACTCGCCGGCTGCGACCTCGTGATCCGCGAACGCGGCTCGATCACGCGGGAGGTGTTCGAAACCCGGCTGGCCGAAAGCGGCGTCCGCCCCGGCCGGCTGATCGAGGTTCAAACCCGCGAGGCGGTGCGCGAGGCGGTGCTGGCCGATTTCGGAATCGGCATCGTGTTCGAAAGCGAGCTCGGCCAGGATGCGCAAACCCACCCGCTGGACGTCCGGGGCGTCAATCTTCTCGTCACGGAATATCTCATCTGCCTGGAGGAACGCCACGCCCTGCCGCTGGTGCGGAGCATCTTCGATATCGCCCGCGACGCGCTGGAAGGCGAGCCGCCGCCAGGCCCGGCTCCCGGGGCGTAGCGCGAAGCGGGCGAACCGCTCACGGCAGGATCGAATCGACGAACGGCGCCCGCGAAAGCGCGACGGCGCCGCCCGCCGTAATGAGCACCTGCTGCTCGAGCTTGACGCCCTCCCCGCCGCCGACTGCGCCAATATAGCTTTCGACCGAAACCACCATGTGTTCCTCGAACACGCCGTCATAGCCCCACCCGGCAAAATCCTGGGCGTACGGAAGAGAGGGGTATTCATCGACCAGGCCGACCCCATGCACCAACGCCATGTAGCGGTTGGCGACGAACTCCTCGGGCACCGCCCAGCAGCGCTCGCCGAATTCCCGGAACGAGAGGCCGGGGCGCAGGAGGTCGGTGTTGAACAGCACCTGCTCCTCGGCCAGCGCATGCAGCCGGCGTTGCTCGCCCGTCGGTTTGCGCCCCGGGCAGACGTAACTCCGCGAGATGTCGGCGAGATAGCCGTTCGGTCCGACCATGTCGGTATCGAACCCGACCATGTCGCCCGCCTGTATGACGCGGTTGCCGCATTCCTGGAACCATGGGTTGGTGCGCTCGCCCGCGGCCAGCAGCCGGCACTCGATCCACTCGCCGTCATGGGCGATGTTGGTCTCGTGCAGGATGCTCCAGAGCTGGTTCTCGGTCATTCCCGGCTCCAGCGCCGCGCGCATCCGATCCACGGCGATGTCGCAGACGTCCATGGCCAGGCGCAGGCACCGGATTTCCTCGGGTGATTTGATCGCCCGCGCCTGCTCGATCGGCTCCTGGGCGTCGAACAGGCTGATGCCGCGTGCGAGCAGGCGCTCGGCTCCCCAGGGTTCGCAGCGGTCGATCGCCAGCCGATGGTTGGCCCCTCCGTGCGTGGCGACGAGGCTTGCCACTTCCTCGGCCCAGATCGCGGCTTTTTCCGGAACTCGCGGGCCGGCGAGGAAGTAGAACCAGGGCGTACTGGCGCGGCGCTCGTCGATGGTTGCAAAACCTTCGCTCAGATGGCGGGTGGCGGCAAAATCGAACAGCACGACCGGCCCTTCGGTGGCGATGAAGGCGTAGCGTCCGGGTGCGTGCATGGTCCAGACCGCCATGTTGCGCGTGCCGGTGGCATAGCGGATGTTGATGGGATCGGAGAGCAGCGCCGCGGCATAGTCCCGCCGGCGGAGTTCGGCGCGCAGGCGCTCGAGGCGGAAGCCGCACAGCGCGCCCTGATCGATCTCCGCCATGCGTGCAGCAAGATCCAGACCGAGCGGTGCGGCCTTGCGCACGGTTTCGGCCATGCGGGGCGCCGGCCGGGCCATGCCGAGTATGCGGCTTTGCGATCCTGTGCGCGGCGGTGGTTCGGCAGGTTTGCTCATGTCTGCTCCGTGCGAACGATCATCGCGTGGTGCTCGGAATGGGTGCGACGGCGGCGAGCTGGTGCAGGGGTATATGGCAGGAGATGATGTGCCCACCCCCGGCATCGCGCTCCGGCGGAACCTCGGTGTCGCAGATCGGCCCCAGCTTGCGCGGGCAGCGGCTGGCGAAACGGCAGCCGCGCGGCGGATTGGTGAGGCTCGGGAGTTCGCCGGAGAGGCGGATGCGCCGGCCGCCCTGCTCCGGATCGGGCGTCGGCACAGCGGAAAGGAGCGCTTCGGTATAGGGATGGTAGGGAGGGGCGTACAGCGCCTCGGTCGGCCCGACCTCCATCACCCGGCCGAGATACATGACCACGACGTGGTCGGCGATGTAGCGCACGAGCGAGAGGTCATGGCTGATGAACACCATCGTGGTGCCGCTCTCGGCCTGGATCGAAAGCAGGAGATTGACCACGGTGGCCTGGACCGAGACATCGAGCGCGGAAGTGGGCTCGTCGGCGATCAGCACCTCCGGCCGGCCGGCGAAAGCGCGCGCGATGGCGATGCGCTGCTTCTGGCCGCCGGAAAGCTGGCGCGGCAGGGAATGTCGCGCCGATGCCGGCAACTGCACCATTTCGAGCAGCCGCCGCACACGCTCCTCGATCTCGCCGCGGCGGCGGCCGATCCCGAACTTGCGCAGCGCCCGGGCGATCGGCCAGCCCACCGGAAACGACGGGTTGAGCGTGCCGTCCGGGTTCTGGAATATCATCTGGATGGCCGCCACCTGCGCCGGCGTGCGCTGCTGCACCGTGCGGCGCGCCACGTCCGCGCCGGCGAACCGGAGCACCCCGCCGGACGCGGCTTCGAGGCCGGCAAGGATGCGGGCAAAGGTCGATTTGCCGGAACCTGATTCGCCGACGATACCGAGCACCTCACCGCGGCAGGCGGTGAGGTCGAGGCCGTCATTGGCCTTGATGACGCCGCGACGCACGCGATAGCTGCGCATCAGCGATCGGGCTTCGATGATCGTCTCGCCGCTGCCGCCGGCAGCAGCGGTGGAAAGCCCGGCCGGCGAAGGCGGGATGGTTTCCGCCCAGCGCAGGCAGCGCGCGCGGTGGCCGGCGTCGGTTTCGGCGAGCGGAACCGGCGACACGTCGCAGGTCCCGGGCAGGGCGAGCGCGCAGCGCGGCAGGAAGGCGCACCCGCGGCGCGCCGCACCGGGCGCCGGCAACGTGCCCGGGATCGGCAGCAGCGGGAAATCACGCTTGCTCATGCCCATGCGCGGGATCGCGCGCAGAAGGCCGCGCGTGTACGGGTGGCGCGGCGATGCGAACAGCGCCGCGGTTCGGGCTTCCTCGACGAGTTCGCCTGCATACATCACGCCGATGCGCTCCGCGACGCGCGCGATGAGGCCGAGATTGTGCGAGATGTAAAGAAGCGCGGTGCGGTATTTGCGGCGCAGCTCGTCGATCAGGTCGATCACCGCCGCCTCGACGGTGACGTCGAGCCCTGTGGTCGGTTCATCGAGGAGCAGGAGCGAGGGGTTGGCGAGCAGCGCCATCGCAATGACCACCCGCTGCTTCTGGCCGCCGGAAAGCTGGTGCGGGTAGCGCCGGAGGATCGACTGCGGGTCCGCCATATGCACGTCGGCCAGCACCTCCTCGGCGCGGGCGAAGGCGTCCCGGCGCTCCATTCCCTGATGCAGCATCGGCACCTCGATAAGCTGGCGGCCGACGGTCATGGAGGGATTGAGGGCGCTGTCCGGCTCCTGATAGACGATCGCGATGCGCGTGCCGCGCACGCGCGTGAGCTCGGCCTCCGTCGCGGTGACGAGGTCGCGGCCTTCGAACAGAATCCGGCCGGCAGTGATCACGCCGCTGCGGCCGAGATAGCGCATGATCGCCATCACCAGCGTGCTCTTGCCGCAGCCTGATTCGCCGACCACGCCGAAGCTTTCGCCGGCGCCAATCGTGAGCGAGAAATCGGGCAGCGCCACGAGGTGACCGCGAGACGTGTGATAGGCGACGCGAAGATTGCGGATCTCGAGCAGCGGCGCCGGCGCGGGCGATGCGGCGGAGTGTGGCGGGGCGGCGAGTGCCGTCTCAGTCGGCATTCGCGAGCTCGTTCAGGCCGTCGGCCAGAAGATTGAAGCCGAGCACAAGAGACACCAGCGCCAGGGCCGGAAACAACGCCATCTCCGGATAGACCGTGAGCATCGGCGTTCCGAGCTGGACCATGCCGCCCCAGTCCGGCGCGGGCGGCGGAATGCCGAGGCCGAGGAAGCCGAGCGTGCCGATCGTCATCGTCGTGTAGCCGAGCCGCAGACAGAAATCCGTTATCAGCGGCCCGCGGCAGTTGGGCATGATCTCCACCACCATGATGAACAGGCTGCTCTCGCGCCGAAGGCGCGCCGCGGCGACGAAGTTCTGCCGTACGAGGTGGATCGTGAGCCCGCGCACGATCCGCGCGATCGCCGGGGCCGAAATCATCACCACGGCGACGACGATGTTCACGGCGGAGGCGCCGATGGCGGCGATCAGCACGACGTAGAGGACGACCACCGGAAAAGCGAGGATGACATCGGACAGCCGGCTGATCACGCCGTCGATGAAGCCGGGGTAGTAGCCGGCCACCAGCCCCATGGTCGCGCCGACCAGATAGGCGGCGATGACGGAGATCGGCGCCAGCGCCAGCACGATCCGCGCGCCCCAGATCAGGCGTGAAAGCGTGTCGCGGCCGAGCGCATCGACGCCGAGCAGATGCTGCGCCGTCGGCCCGGGATGGGCGATGGCAAGATAGTCCTGTGCGGTGGGCGAGGGCAGCGGCAGGAGCGGCGCCACCAGCGCGAGGATCACCCAGAACAGGATGATGCCGAGCCCGACCATCGCCACCGGCGAGGTGGGCAGGCGGCGGAGCAGGCCCGGCGGCTTCGTTTCGATCGCCTCGATGCGGGCGGCGAGAGCGGTGGCCGCATCGGCCGGGGCGCGAACGGGCGCGGGCCTCATCCGCGCACCTGCGGATCGAGCAGCCAGTAGCCGAGGTCGCTCAGGAACTGCGTCCCGATGGCGATGGCAAGCGCGATCAGCGTGGCCGCCTCGATCAGCGCGATGTCGCCGAACAGCGAAGCCTGCAGCAGCATGCGGCCGAAGCCCGGATAGGCGAACACCGTTTCCGTGACGACAACGCCGCCGATGAGGAAGTTGATCTGCAGGAGAATGACCGTGAACGGCGTGATCATGGCGTTGCGCAGGGCGTGGCGCATGATCACCCGCCGCCGAGGCAGCCCCTTGAGGATGGCGGTGCGGATGAACGGCCTGCCGAGAACCTCGATCATCGAGCTGCGCACCATCCGCGCGACGTAGCCGGAATCGTAGAGAACGAGCACCGCGACCGGAAGGGCGAACTGGCTGGCGAGCGGCCAGCCGGTGCCGGGCGAGAGCGGCGAGGTCCCGGGAAGCACCTTCAGCCACACCGCGAACAGCGCCGTGAGGATGACGCCGAGTGCATATTCCGGCATCGAGGTCATGGTGATCGACGTCACCGAGAGCACGCGGTCAAGCAGGCTGCCCGGCCGCATGCCGGCCAGGATGCCGAGCAGCATGGACAGCGGCACGATGATCGCGAACGCGATGCCGGCAAGGATGGCGGTATTGGCAAGCCGGTTCCAGATGATGTCGTTCACCGGCTCGCGGAACAGCGTGGAGTAGCCGAAGTTTCCGAAATAGCGCGAGCCGCGCGGATCGGCGATGTTGAGGCCGAGGGCTGGGTCATCGAGCGGATCCTTGCGCAGCCCGAGCAGCACCCCGCCCCAGCGCAGGTAGCGGACGACCAGCGGATCGCCCAGATGCAGCTTCCGGTACAGCATCCGAACCTGCGAGGGGAGCGCATAGGCCCCGAGCGTTTCGCGTGCGACGTTGGCCGGCGAGAACTGGGTAAGAGCGAAGACCAGGAACGACGCCGCAATCAGCGTCAGCACAAGTGCGATCAGACGGCGGATCAGGAAGTACGGCATGGCCTGCCGCGGCGAAATCGGGTCACGTTGCGGGAACGGCCGGAATTCGCGAACGGCAAACCGGTGCCGGAACACACCGTTCCCGCGCCCGCAGGCGGGGCGGGGGTCCGGCGGCTGTCCGGCACAGGCGCCGCGCGCTTCATGCCGTCATGGCGAGCTTGTTGCCGAAGATGTAATTGCTGGGGTGCATCACGAAGCCCTGAACCTTCTTGTCCATGAATGTGAAGGCTTCGGCGAACATCGGCTGGGCCATCGGCCCGTCCAGCTGCAGGATTTCCTGCAGCTTCTGCATCACCGCGGCGCGCTTCTTCGCTTCAAGGATGCCGCCCGCCTGATTCAACAACCGGTCGAATTCCGGATTCGAATAGCCGGTCTCGTTCCACGGCACGCCGGTGCGGTAAGCAAGGTTGAGCAGCATCACGCCGAGCGGGCGATGGTACCAGATGGTGCAGCCGAACGGCACCTTCGTCCACACGTTCCAGTATTCCGCGCCGGGCATGATGTTGAGCTTCACCCTGGCACCGATCTCCTTCCATTGCTCGATCGCCGCCTGGGATTCGGCGACGATCCAGGCATTGTCCGCAGGTGTCGCAAGCTCGGTGTCGAACCCGTTCGGATAGCCGGCTTCCGCCAGCAGCTTCTTGGCCTTCGCAATGTTGCGCACGATGTCCGGCACCTTGCCGTAGTCGGGCAGCACCGGCGCCACGTGGCAGTCCTGGCCAAGCGTGCCGAGGCCCCGCACCGCGGCGGCGATGAAACTGGCATTGTCGAGGCCGAGCCGCATCGCCATGCGCACCCTGGGGTCGCTCCACGGCTTCTGGTCAACATGGAAGCGAAGCACGCCGGTCTGCGCGCTGCCGACCGTGTAGAGCTTGAGGAAAGGCATCGCCTTGAGCGCGGGGTATTGCGCCGGGTCCGTGACAACAAGCCCGTCGACCTGGTGTGACGCCATGGCGGAAATGGCGGTCGCCGGATTGTCGCCGAGGTCGATGAACCGCATCCCGTCGAGATGCGGGCCGCCGCCCCAATAGCCCTTCACCGCACGCACGGCGGCGATCTTGCCGATCTGGTACTCGGTCATGGTGAAGGCGCCGGTGCCCTGCGACCCGGTGCCGAACACGCCCTTGTCTCCCGGATAGAGCATCAGGGCCGGGTAGTGGAAAAGGTATTCGGGAATCGCCACCTGCGGCACCCTGCCGTTGAGGCGGATGGTGTGGGAATCGATCTTTTCGATGGCGCTGGCATCCCACCACACGAGCTTCGTTTTCGGCTTGCCGTTCTTGTCCGTCCCGTCCGGCACCGGCTTCAGCAGGAAATCCTTGATCAGGCCGATGAACGACGAACCCACTGCCGGATCCGCCAGGCGCTTCAGGTTCCACAGCACGTCATCGGCGGTGAAATCCTGGCCATTGTGCCACTTGACGTTCTTGCGGACGGAAAGGGTCCAGGTCTTGAGGTCCGAGGATGCCTCCCACTTTTCCAGCAGATAGGGATGGGTGACGTTGTTTTCATCGGTTAACGTCAGGTATTCGCAGACCTGGCGCGTGACGTTGGCGTCGTACCCGCCCCAGGAGTAGGTCGCCGGATCCTTGAGCGACTTCACCTGCGTGCCGAGGCGGAGCGTGCCGCCCCCGGGCATCGCGGCCGCCGCGGAGCCGATGATGCCGGTGCCGAGCGGTTCGCCCACAAAGGCATAGGCGGCGGGCGCCGCCATGCCGACGAGCACGGCATAGCGCAGGAACTCACGGCGGTTGATCCGGCCCGCCGCAAGATCACGCTTGAGCAGAGCGATGTTCCGATCCTGGTTCTTCGACGACATCGGCGCCTTTTCCTTTGTTTTCGTTTTGTTCCCATGCGGGCAAGCGACTGTGGCGCATTCGTTGAAGCGCCTCCCTCCTCGCATGTTATCCCCCGGCAACGGCGGAAGTCATGCGATTTCGGGCGCATGGCGGGAGGAGATGGTCCGCCGGCGTGGCGGCGGCGTATACCGCCGCCACAACGCGCCGCTCAGTCGCGGCTTACGCGTCTACACGTCGGGGCAGAAGCGCGGTGTCACCGAGCCAATCAAGCGCGAGTTGCCGCGACGCTCGGCCGTCGAACCCGTCGTCGGGCACCTCAAAACAGACCACCGCATGGGCCGCAACCACCTGGCCGGCTGCGCCGGCGATGCTATCAACGCCCTGATGGCCGCCGTCGGCTGCAATTTCCGCCTGCCGGGCGCCTGGCTGGCGGTTTTGTTGTGCCCCATCCAGACAATCATCCCTGCCGCCGCCAGACGAAACTCGATCCCATTTACACCTGATCAGCATACTTCACAGACGACAACGTAGGGCTGCTACAGGCGTTCACCAGCGCACTCCCCAACGAGGTGAGGCAGAATGTGGCATCTTCCGTTATGATAGTCGGCATCTGCGGTATTATCGGCTGGTCTTCAAGAGCAATGTAATTTGGTTGATGCGGGCGACCCAACAGGCAGCCAACCCTGCTTAAGTTCAACGCGGACAACATAACACTTTCATCCAATACTCCGAATACGTTTGCTAACTCGACAGATGTAATAGGAGAAAAGCCAAGCGGCAATCTGCTTTCTTCGGGAGCAACCTGATAGCCAAAAATTTGATGACTCTTGGAGAGCACAACTACAGCATGATTTAGAATCTTTGCGTCGAGTGACTGCATTTCTGAAAGCAGATGAACGTAAACTTTATCAAGTTTTAGCAGGTTGCGGAAATTTGCAGAAATCCTGAGTGTTTGACGAGGTTGGTGGTGATCCTACGGTCT
>DATKQI010000157.1:0-2672 GCA_035532755.1 Acetobacteraceae bacterium | reverse complement strand
CGAGGATGACGCCGAGGATGACCAGGATCACCACGCCGACAATGGCGATGGTGGTGTATTGCCGGTTGAGGTAGGCGCGGGCGCCTTCCTGCACGGCGGCGGAGATTTCCTGCATCCGGGCGGTGCCGGCGTCGGCGGCGAGGACCTGACGACTGGTGATCAGGCCATAGACCAGCGCCAGCACACCGCAGGCGATGATCACAGCATAGGCCAAAGGCATTTTCTTGGCTCGATCCTTGGTTGCGGGCAGGGCAACGCACGCCGCCACCGGTTTGGCGCGGCGCGGGCGGCCGGGTGAGAGTTGCGCGGCGATATGCCAGATACATGAAGCGGTGGCAATTCGCGGCAACTCTCATTTTGGTCGATCGGCGGCGGCCGGGGGCCCGGTGCCGTGGCCGGCCTTCGCCTGGCCATGGCTCCGCATCGCTGCCTCCACGGTGTATGGGGTCTTGGCATGCGGCGCTGCGATGCCTGCTCCGCTGCCAGTTCGGCCTGCTCTGCTTGGCTTGGGATGATGCCGCGATGGTCACCCACGGTGGCACGGGGCGGTTGGCGGCAAAGCAAAAAGGGAACGCAAAAAACGCAAATGGCCCCCCGGGTCGGCGCCCGGGGGCAGGCGCAAAAAACGCAAATGGGCCGGCGGCCGGCATGACGCTGCCTCGCCCAATGCCGGAGGCCGAACGTCCTGAGTCGCGCTGCCGCCGGACCCCCAGGCCCATTTGCGTTTTTTGCGTGAGACCTTGCTTGCTTTGCCGCACGCCGCACGCCGCACGCCGCACGCCGCACGCCGCACCGTCGCCCCGGAGCGGCGTTGCCTCTCACGGTGCATGGGGTGCTGGCACGCGGCGCTGCGATGCCTGCTCCGCCGCCAGTTCGGCTTGCTCCGCGGCAGCCTCGGCTTCGCACTGCGCCCAGATGTCCGCGTCGGTCTGGCTCGGGTCCAGCCGGCGGGAGGCGAAGCGGTACAGCGCGTCACCGGACATGGCGTGGGAGCGGTCAAAGCTCGGCCTTTCGCCGCGGGGCGGCGGTCCCTGGTCCGGGGGTCCGGCCGCTTCCGCCTGGTCTGGTGCGCCGCGGTGCAAGGGGTTGTTGTCGTTGTTTTCGGGTTCGGCGGCGGCCGGCGCCGCTTCGGCCGGGGCGGCAGCGGCCGGGGGCTCCGGATCCAGCGCCGGCGCGTTGTGGGCGGCCAGGGAGTCGCCGGGCCACTGGTCCGGCGGGGGCGGATTCTCCGACGGCAGCGGCACGCTGATGTCCTTGAACCAATAGCCGGCGCGCTCGGTGGGGATCTCCTCCGCCTTGCGCCGAGCGGTCTGCCGGCGCTCCAGCCCGCTCAGCATCTGGTTGTGCATGGCCATCAGCCGGGCGCCGAGGCGGCTGGCACGCATCGCCTCCGCCGGTTTGGCGTCGGGCAGCGCGGCGAGACGGAAGTTTTCCATCGCGTGGGCGTTCAGCCCGACCATGTTGACGGCGAGCTGCGCCTCCATGAGGTCGCCGGGGAGGTAGGCGGCGATCTGGTGCATGACGAGCAGGCGCATGTCGGCCTGCTCGTTGGGGGAGAGGGCGGGAAAGCCGGGCAGGGTGGGGAGGAGGAGCTGGAGCAGGCGGTGGATGAAGGGGAGCGGGATGGGGACGGGGCTGTCGGGGGAGAAGATGTCGAGCAGGTCGGCGGGGGGACGTTCGGCGATGAAGTGGGGCATAGGGCGGGGTGGCCTAGAGTTAGTTTAAGTCGGTGAATTATGATAACGCATTCCGAGAAACGAGGCGAGCGCCAACTTCACGGGGCGGGTCGCGGTGCAATGGCGGCTCTGCCGCAGGGTTCAGTCCGGAAGGCTTTGGTCGAGCGGCGGCGAAGGTGCGACCGTTGCACACAGCCGGGCCGGCGGGGCGATGACGGTTGATGACGGTATCCGGGCACCGCCGACCCGAGGCTCAGGCGTTGCCGGGCATCCCGGCGGGATCACGCGCCCCGTGGCGGACGGCGTGAATGACGATCTCGGTCTCCGTCGCCGCATAGAAAATGCGGGAGCGGTAAGGCGAAGCCCGCATGCGGCGGATCGTCGGATCGTTGGTGGGGCTGCCGATGTGCGGATGCTCGAGCAGGAGATCGATCATGCCCTGGATGCGCACCCGCACACGCCGTGCGCCCAGCGGCGAGCGCTCGGTGATGTCGCCCAGAGCCTCGTCGAGATCGGCAAGAGCCGGGAGCGTGTAGCGCAGCCTCAAAGCCCGTGTTTGGCCCAGACAGCGCGCACCTGCTCCTCGGGCGCGAACGCGCCGCGCGAGGCGCCGGCCTTCGACCTGGCAATCGCCGCCCGCCCGTCGGACGATAGCGTCACCGGCGATGCTTCGTCGCCAGTGCCGGCGAGGCTGAGGACCACACGGGCGATCTCGTCCTGGACCGCCGGGGGCAGGTTGCGAGCGGCTGCAACGGTGCGGTCGAGCAGCTTGGTCATTGCTTGGACATAGCGCGCCATGGGGCGACCACATAATGGGATCTGCCCGCCGATCCGGTTTTCGCTGAAGGTCTGGATTGGCGGGCCGTTGCCCTTCATGACGACGTCAACAGCCCGTATCCGTACGCCAAAACAGATGGTTCCGGATACGGCCGGGGAGGTTCTGGAAACCACGGCCCAGGCGGCTGAACGCCTGTTTGCTCATTGACACCACCGCCA
>DATKQI010000156.1:0-22932 GCA_035532755.1 Acetobacteraceae bacterium | reverse complement strand
CCTGCAGATCCAGAACGATCCGCATCTTCAGGACAGCCCCGGATGGCGGGTGGCGAGCGCCTGCTTCAGATCCCGATAGATCCTGGACGCCGACGGCGACAGTCCGCGCTCCGACATGATCGGCATGACCGCGCAGGATTGCGGCGCATTCTGATAGAGGGACGACAGGCGCACCTGCCGCAACCTTCGTTCAAGGCCCGGAAATGCCCTTAGCGCCGAGATCAGCGCCCGCTTCAACCCCGGCCGATTGCCGGCATGGAGCGCGACCCTGGTGATGACGGTCTGGGCAATGATCCCGTATGCTGCCGCGAGCGGGCGGCGGGCCAGGGATGCCGCGCGGCGGCGCGATGCAGCGGAGCGCCAGGCGAGCCAGCGGAGCGGCTTCGTGATGCGCCAGGAACGGCTTGCATGAATCTGCCGCAGCATCGTCTGCGCCTCTTCCACCGCTGCGCTGAGCCGCTCCGTCTGCGCTTTGGACTGACGGAGCTGGCCTTCTGTTTGCCCGATCGCCGCCGTGAGCTGCTCTACTCGTTTCTGATGGCGCAGGATCACAGCTTCCGACTGGAAAAGCCGAGCTTCCGCGCCGGCTGCATTCGCCTTGAACCGGATCGCCTCGGCCTGGTGCTGGAGTGCGCCGGCTTCCGCCAGCTCCGCGGCGGCCTTGTGCCGCGCTGCCTCTGTCTCGTGATGGATGGAGACGGCCGCGGCCTGCCGTGCACGCCTTGCCGCCGTGGCCTTTTCCTCCATCAGGTGCCGGGCGATGGCGCGTGCCTGTTCCTCGTGAGCCATGGCGGGCTGCACGGACCGGCGAAAGCCCGGGCGGGCGGCGTTTCTTTTCTCCTGCACAGCCCGCAGCCGCAGAGGTTCATATCCGGCGGCGGCGAAAAGCTGTTCAGCCCGCGCCTCGGCCTTGGCGAAGAAAGCTTCATCCTGCGGGCCGAAACTGGCCTGGGGCACGGAGCAGCCCGACAGGTCGATTCCGGTGATGCCGAGGTTTTCCAATCTGACGTGAAGGTTCTTCGCATAATCATCATCGGTCGAAAGGCAGTCGATATTGAGGTCGCCATCACAAATTTCGTGATTTTCGATCATCGAGTACAACCATAGGCTATAAAATATGAAATATTCATCCTCCGGTTGAAGCGGGTATTCGACAAGTTTTGGGTATTCTTCCCGGAACGTATTTTTGTGAAATTCATCAAAACCTACGGCCTCTCGCAGGGCGAGGATGAGGCGCGGCGGGTTTCGGGCGTTCAGGATTGCCAGGTTCGTCGCGCTGAAATACTCATTTATGTGGTAGGACCACCACTGGTCCCACGGATTGCGCCACAGGTGGAGGTGGATGCCGCCGTGCCGTTGGCGGAGATGGCTGACGCGGCCGAACGATCGGCAGCATTGCAGCACCGGCCTCCCCTTGGCGAAGCGGATCAGCCGGGCCGTATATTCATCGAACGCCGGGCAGGTTGATGGATCGAAGAAGCTATCGAAGCTGATGCAGTCGCAGAACGTACTGCCGATATCGGCGCGAATCTGATAAAATTCTTGGAAGTACGGCTGCTCCAGCCGCGGATGGCGCAAGTCATCCGCCATCCGGTGATGGACCGAGAGGAGGGATTGCGGCTCGTCTGTCAGTTCGGACAGTTTTTCGTGAAACGGCTCCTGATAGCACCAATAGCCGGCATCGGCTGAACGAAAGCGAGCGAACAGCCATGTACTGCCGGACCGGAACAATGAATGGATGAAGATCGGGCCCTGTGCATGGTCCGGCATGGTCAAATTTTTCATAGACGGCCTTGAATTACTGGAGGATTTCATCCGCAGACTGGCAGAAGCTAGCGAGAGTGTATTTTGTGCTGAGCTATCCGGTCTGGCGGCTGGCTGTATCGATCCGAAGCGCATGAAGCTGGTATAGCCGACCTGGACGCCGGGAGAGAAGCCCGATCAGGTGTCCTTAAGATGGGTAGCCACTGACTGTTCATCCCGCCGGCGTGCCGCGGCGGCCGCGAACTTGCAGTTTTGTCGGGACCGGCTTATTGCGCCGGACCATTCAAACAATAGAGAACAGGCAGGGACTACATTGCCCACAGCCCTCATTACCGGCATCACCGGCCAGGACGGCGCCTATCTCGCCGATTTTCTGCTTGCCAAGGGCTATCGGGTGATCGGCCTGATGCGCCGCTCCGCCTCCTCCGATGTCATCGGGGAGCGGCTGCGCTGGCTTGGCGTGCTTGACCGGGTGAAGCTGATCGAGGGCAACCTCGTCGATCTGTCGAGCCTCGTTCGCGCCGTGGGGGAGCACAAGCCGGACGAGGTGTACAACCTCGCCGCGCAGAGCTTCGTGGCCACATCCTGGCAGCAGCCGCTGCTGACGGCGCAGGTGACGGGCGTCGGCGCGGTCAACATGCTGGAGGCCGTGCGCATCGCCCATCCGGCGGCCCGCTTCTATCAGGCATCGTCCTCGGAGATGTACGGCCTCATCCAGCAGCCGGTGCAGAACGAGAAAACCCCGTTCTATCCGCGTTCGCCCTATGCGGCGGCCAAGCTGTACGCGCACTGGATGACGGTGAATTACCGGGAAAGCTTCGGGATCCACGCCTCCTCCGGCATCCTGTTCAACCACGAAAGCCCGCTGCGCGGCATCGAGTTCGTGACCCGCCATGTCACCGATGGCGTCGCCCGCATCAAGCTCGGCCTTGCCGACGCCCTTCCGCTCGGCAACCTGGAGGCGAAGCGGGACTGGGGCCATGCGCGGGATTACGTGCAGGCGATGTGGCTGATGCTGCAGCAGGACCGGCCGGACGACTACGTGATCGCCACCGGCCGCACCACCAGCGTGCGCGCGTTCTGCGATCTTGCCTTCGCCGCCGCGGGGCTGGAGGCGGAGCGGTACATCCGCATCGATCCGGCACGGCTGCGCCCGGCCGAGGTGGATGTGCTGCATGGCGATGCGGCGAAGGCGCAGCGCGTGCTGGGCTGGGCCCCGCAGACCACGCTCGAGGAATTGGCCGCCGAAATGGTGCAGGCCGATCTGGCGCGGCTGGGCGAGGGGCGGCGAAAAGCCGACAGATGAGCGCGGCGGGCGATCACCCCGAACCCGTCCTGATCACCGGCGCCGGCGGTTTCGTGGGCCGGCACGCCATCGCCGCGCTGCAGGTGGCATTCCCGCATGCCGAGATCATTGGCACATCATCCACCGGCGGAGAATTCCGCCTGCTGGACGTGACCGACCGCGCGGCGGTGCGGGCGCTGGTGGCCGAGGTCCGCCCGGCATCCTGCCTGCATCTGGCCGCCGTCTCGGCCATCGGCGCCGCCCGCGCCGATCCGGGGCTTGCCTGGTCCGTCAACCTGCACGGCACGCTGCATCTGGCCGAGGCGATCCGCGATCTGGCGCCGGCGTGCCGGCTTGTCCATGTCTCCTCGGCGGAGGTTTACGGCGGCAGCTTCCGGGCCGGGCGGGCGCTGGCCGAAGATGCGCTGCCGGCGCCGATGAACATCTACGCGGCGACCAAGGCGGCCGCCGATCTCGCGCTGGGCGCGATGGCGGCGGATGGGCTGCGGGTTGTTCGCCTGCGCCCGTTCAACCACACCGGACCGGGCCAGGGCACCGCGTTCGTGGTGGCCGCCTTCGCCTGGCAGATCGCGCAGATCGAGGCCGGCAGGGCGGAGCCGCGGATCGCCACCGGCGCGCTCGACCCGGAGCGGGATTTCCTCGATGTGCGCGACATCTGCGCCGCGTATGCGGCCGCGCTGGCGCGGTTCGATGCGCTGCCGAACGGGGCGATCATCAATCTTGCATCCGGCACGCCGCGGCGGATCGGCGCGGTGCTGGAGGAGCTTCTTGAACTGTCCGGTGTGAAGGCCGCGCCGGTGACCGATCCGGCCCGGCTGCGCCCGGCCGATATTCCGCGTGCGTGCGGCGATGCCGGGCGCGCCGCATCGCTGCTGGGCTGGAAGCCTTCCATCCCATGGTCCCGGACCCTGTCCGACGTGCTTCAGGATTGCCGCGCCCGCGTTGCCGCCGGGGAATCCTTGAAATTCCATACTTTTTGAAAGGATGGTGGGTGCGACAGGGATTGAACCTGTGACCCCCGCCGTGTGAAGGCGATGCTCTCCCGCTGAGCTACGCACCCATCCCCAAGGGCCGGTGTGTTACGTCGGGCCCGTTCATGATGTCAAGTTCATGATGGCGGGGCGTGGCGCTTGTGCCGGTGCGGCGTTGCGTTGCAGCATCAGTCTGCGAAGGAGCCCGAAGCGATGACGCTACCCACCGCCTGGCCGCCGCCGGCGCCACGCAGCGACCTGCCGGTGCTGACCCTGCTGCGGCTGCCGCTGGTGTGGTGGTTTGTGGCATGGCAGATGACGCAGCACGGCCTGTTCGGGGTGCCGGGCGGCCTGCTGCTCCATGTGCTGGAGAAGGGTGCCGTAGTGCCGGATTGCGCCTTCATGCTGTCCGGCTTCCTGCTGGCGCACGCACATCCCGAGTTTGCCGTTCCCGGCTATCGCCAGAAGAGCGTTCCGATGACGCGGCAGGCGGTGGGGCGGTTCGCGCTGCATCGGCTGGGGCGGCTGTATCCGCTGCACCTCGTGGTGCTCGGCCTGTTCGCGGTGCTGGCGCTGGGCGGCGCCGTGCGGGGCGGGGCAGCCCAGTGGGTGATGCAGGTGCTGTTCGTGCAGGGCTGGGGCGTGGCGGGGCGGCCCGGCTTCGATACCGCAAGCTGGGCGGTGAGCGCGCTGTGGGGGGCGAGCCTGCTGGCGCCGTTCATCATTCGCGGAACGTGGTGGCTGCAATTCGACGTGCCGACCACACTGCCGCCCGTGTTCCTCGCGATCTACGCGCTTGCCCTGAATTTCGAGCTGTTCCATGCGCCCTGGCTGTTCCTGCCGCGCGCGGTGCTGGGTGTGGCAATGGGGGTGGCGATCTGCCGGTTGCGGGACCGGGATTTCAACATGCTGCGCAACATCCGCCGCCCGGCGCTGTGGGGCCTGTGGGCCGCCCTCGCCGCGTCCGCCCTGCTGGGCGGCCCGTGGCTGTTCCTCGCCCTATTCCCAGTTCTGATGCTGTTCCTGGGCGCGGATTACGGCGCCCGGCCGACGCCGGCGGAACGTGTCGGGCTCTATCTGGGCCGCACCGCCTTCGCTGTGTATTTGGTCCAAGGGCTGGTGCTGGCGGCCTTGTCCGGCTTCGCCCTGCCCCTGCCCGCGCCCCTGATCGTCCTGGCCCTCATCGCCGTCATCCAGGCGCTGGCCAGCGTGCTCCACGCACTGGTCGAAAACCCCGCCCGCCGGCTCACGCCGCCGGTTGCAGGGTGAGGTCGTCGCGGATGCAGGCTTTGAGGTGGGTGGGGGTGGCGGGAAGCAGGGACGGTTCGGTGGTGGCGCAGGCGGGCAGGGCGTAGCGGCAGCGGGTGCGGAAGGCGCAGCCGGACGGCGGATTGATCGGGCTCGGGATGTCGCCCGCCAGGATGATGCGGTTGCGGCTGGCATCCGGATCGGGGTCCGGCGCGGCGGAGAACAGGGCCTCGGTGTACGGGTGGCGGGGGTTGCTGAAGAGGTCCTGCGTGTCGGCCAGCTCCACGATGCGGCCGAGATACATCACCGCGACGCGGTCGCAGGTGTGGCCGACCACGGCGAGATCGTGCGAGATGAACAGGATGGTGAGCGCGAGCTTGCGGCGCAGATCGAGCAGCAGGTTGATGATCTGCGCCTGGATCGACACATCGAGCGCGGAGACCGGCTCGTCGGCCACCAGGAATTCAGGCTGCATCATCAAGGCGCGGGCGATGCCGATGCGCTGGCGCTGGCCGCCGGAGAATTCGTGCGGGTAGCGGTGCGCGTGGCCGGGCGAGAGGCCGACGAGGCTCAGCATCTCCTCCACGCGCCGCCTGCGTTCGGCACGGCCGAGAGCGCGGCTGTGGATGATGAGCGGGGTGGCGATGATGCGGCCGATCGTCATGCGCGGATTGAGCGAGGCGAACGGGTCCTGGAAGATGAGCTGCATCTTCTGGCGCACCGGGCGCAGGTCGCGGCGCGAGAGGCGGGTGATGTCCTGCCCGCGGAAGCGGATGGTGCCGGCCGTGGGCGTGTTCAGGCGCAGGATGGTGCGCCCGACCGTGGTTTTGCCCGAACCAGATTCGCCGACGAGGCCGAGAATTTCGCCGCCGCGGACGGCAAGCGAGACGCCATCGACCGCCTTGAGCGTGTCGGCCTGGCCGGCGAGCAGGCTGCGGTGGAGGGTGAACCACTTGCGCAGGTTTTCGACCTGCAGGATGGGTGCGGGTTCGTTCATGCGGCAGCCATGGGCGGGGCGAGTTCGCGCCAGCGGACGCAGCGGACGAGGTGGCCGGGAGAAGCGTTTTCCAGTGTCGGTGCGGCCGTGTCGCAAAGCCCGGGCCGCACATGGCGGCAGCGCGGGGCGAAGGCGCAGCCGGGCGGCAGGTTCATGGGGTCCGGCACGTTGCCCTGGATGGCTTCGAGCTTCGCACGCGCTCCGGCGCCGATGCGCAAGCGTGGCACGGAGTGCAGCAGGCCGGCGGTGTAGGGCATCAGTGGAGCCCGGAACAAGGTGCGTGTCGCGGCCTGTTCCACGACCCTGCCGGCATACATCACCATGACGCGGTCCGCGATTTCCGCGACCACGCCGAGGTTGTGGGTGATGAAGACGACGGCCATGCCTGTGGTCTTTTGCAGGTTCTTCAGCAGGTCGAGGATCTGCGCCTGGACGGTGACATCGAGCGCGGTGGTGGGTTCGTCGGCGATCAGCAGGGCCGGATCGCAGGAGAGGGCAATGGCGATCATCACGCGCTGGCGCATGCCCCCGGAAAGATGGTGCGGGTAGGAGGACAGGCGCTTGCGCGGCTCGGGGATGCCCACGAGATCGAGCAGTTCCGCCGCCGATGCGAGGGCGGATGTGCGGTCTGTGCCGCGATGAACGGCGATGGCCTCGGCGATCTGGTCGCCGATGGTCATGACCGGGTTCAGGGATGTCATCGGCTCCTGGAAGATCATCGCGATGCGGCTGCCGCGGAGCGCGCGCATCTGTTCGGCGGGCAGGGCGAGCAGATCATGCGTTCCAGCCTGCCTGTCACGAAAAAAAATGCGGCCGGTGACGCGGCAGCCGGGGGCGGGGGGCGTGAGGCGCATGATGGCGAGGCTGGTCACGCTTTTGCCGGAGCCGGATTCCCCGACGAGAGCAAGGGTTTCGCCAGGGCGCACGGTAAAGGAGACGCCGTTGAGGGCGGCGACTGTGCCGGCATCGGTGTGGAAGCGGACCGCCAGATCCTCAACCTCGAGAAGGTTCTCGGCGTCCATCGCGGGGGGTGCTGCGCCCATCAGATGTCCAGCCGCGGATCGAGCGCATCGCGCAGGCCATCGCCCAGGAAATTGAAGCCGGTGACGGCCAGCGTGATGAGCAGGCCGGGGAGGATGGCGAGCCAGGGCGCGGAGACGAGGAATTCCTGTGCGTTGTTCAGCATGTTTCCCCAGCTTGGGGTGGGGGGTTGGATGCCGTAGCCGAGGAAGCTGACATAGGATTCGAGCAGGATTGCGCGCGCCACGTTGAGCGTGGAGGCGACGACGATGGGGGCGATGGCGTTCGGGATCAGCTCCCGGAACATGATGTAGGCATCGGACGCACCGAGCGCTTCGGCGGCAAGGGCGAAATCGCGTTCGCGCAGGGTGCGGATCTGCGCCTCCACCACGCGGGCGACCTCCATCCAGGCAGTGGCCGCGATGACGAGGGTGATGGAGAACAGGGTGGGCTGCACGAAGGCGGCGAGCGCGAGCAGCAGGAAGATGGTGGGGAAGCAGAGCACGGCATCGACGAAGCGCATCAGCGCGGTGCCGACGATGCCGCCGAAATAGCCGGCGATGGTGCCGATGAGCGTGCCGAACACGGTGCTGAGCAGCATGGCGGCGAAACCGACGGTGAGCGAGACGCGGCCTGCCATCATCAGCCGCGCCAGCATGTCCCGCCCCAACTGGTCCGTGCCCAGGATGTGCGGGCCGGAGAAGGGCAGGGCGAAGCGGTGCATGATGTCGATATGCAGATCGTTATAGGCGATGAGGTAAGGGCCGGCGGCGCAGCCGAACACCAGTGCTACGATGGCGCACAGGCCGAACAGGGCCAACCGATGGCGGGCGAAGCGGGCGAGCGCGCGGTTGCGCGGCCGCCGCGATGTGGCGGTTGCGGGAATGGCAGCGGTTGTGCTGGTCGTGTCGCTCATCTCAATCGAGGCGGATGCGCGGGTCGGCGACGGCGTAGAGGACATCGGCGAAAAGATTGCCGACCAGCACGAGCACGGCCGTGAACATCAGCACCCCCATGATCACCGGATAGTCGCGATAGCTGATGGAATCGAGGAACAGCCGGCCCATGCCGGGCCAGGTGAAGACCGTTTCGGTGACGAGCGCGCCGCTGAGCAGGGTGGGAAGCTGCAACCCGGCGATGGTGATCATCGGCAGCAGCGCGTTGCGGATGGTGTGGCGGATGAGGATCATCCGCTCCGGCAGGCCCTTCGCACGGGCGGTGCGCACATAGTCCTGGTTGATGACCTCCAGCATCGCCGCGCGCATGTAGCGGCTCCAGATCGCGATGGTGACGAGTGCCAGCACGAGAGAAGGGGCGATGAGATGGTGCAGGTAGTCGAGCAGCGAGCCGTTGCCGATGGTGTAGAGATTGCCCGCCGGCAGCCAGCCGAGCTTCACCGAAAAAATGTAGATGACGACGAGGCCGAACCAGAACGTGGGGATCGACAGCGCGACCATCGCGCCCACCGTGGCCAGATAGTCGAACAGCGAATAGCGGCGGATGGCGCCGAGCACGCCGACCCAGGTGCCGAGCAGGATGGCGATGATGGTGGAGCTGACCATCAGCTCCAGCGTGGGCCAGATATGCGCGCCGATGACGAGCAGCACCGGCTGGCTGTCCCGGTAGGAGCGGCCCCAGTTGCCGACCAGCATGCGGGAGAACCATTCCCAGTACTGCACCGGCAGCGGCCGGTCGAGCCCGAGTTGGTGGGCGATGAGCTTCAGTTGCGCGGCCGTCATCCCCGGGGTGAGGGTGAACTGCGACAGCGGGCCGCCGGGGGCGAGGTGCAGCACGGCGAAGCCGATGACGGACACCAGCCACAGCAGCACAAGGCTTTGCCCCAGCCGGCGAAGCAGGAAGCGCGTCATCGCATCCTGCTTGCCGTGCTGTGCCCGATCGGCCGCATGCGCGAGGCGGCTGCTTTCAGCTCGTCCAGTACCAGGTGTTCACGTTCCAGGTGTTGCAGGAGACATAGACGCTCGGGATATAGCCCACCAGCCCCTTCTTTGTGCCCTCGATGGTAGCGTACTGGAAGATCGGCAATTCCGGGAGATCGTGCCGGATGAGTTCGGCGAGCTTCCAGTAGATCTTCTGCCGCACCGGCCGGTCGAACGTGGTCGCACCCTGCAGCAGCAGCTTGTCTACCTCCGGGTTGTTGTACTCCATCGTGTTCTGGCCCGAACCGCCCTTCGCGGGCGTCGCGTTGCTGTCGAAATAGACGGTCACGTCCGGGTCCGGTCCGGTCATGAAATCCTCGCCGACCATAACGGAATCGTAGTGAGAGAGGTTGAAGTAGTCGCCCCAGATCACCGCGGCGGGCATGTTCTTGATGGTCATCTTCACGCCGATGTCCTGCCAGTTCTGCTGCAGCAGTTGTTGCGCCTCCTCCCGCACGTGGTTGCCGGCGGTGGTGGAGTTGGTGAAGGCAAGCTGAACGCCGTTCTTTTCGCGCACACCGCCGGCGCCGGGTTTCCAGCCGGCCGCATCCAGGATCGCCTTCGCCTTCTTCGGATCGTGGACTTGTTTCGGCAGGTTGGGGTTGTACGCCCAGGACTGGCTGGGCAGGATCGTTGTGGATGGCTTGGGCAGGCCGTAGTAGATCTGGTCGATGATCGCCTGGTTGTCCATCGCGTAGTACAGCGCCTCGCGCACCGCGCGCTCCTTGAACTGCGGCTTCGAGAGATTGAGCGTGATGCTCTCGATGAACGGCGCGGGGCCGACGACGATCGTGCGGTCCTTCAGCGCCTTCGCCTGCTTGTAGTGGTCGGCGGTGATGCCCTGCAGGCCGATATAGTCGATCGCGCCGGTCTGGAACTGCGTGAACATCACCGTGAGATCGGGGATGTATTTGAAGACGATTTCTTCCAGATACGGGCCGGTGCCGAAGAAATGCGGATTGGCGGTCAGCGTGATGTGGTCGCCCGGCACACGCTCCTTCCACATGAACGGGCCGGTGCCGACGGGGGCGTTGTTGAAGGGGGCGGTGTTGGGGTCCGACGCCTTGGCCAGCACGTGCTGCGGGACCATGAACGTCCAGCACAGGATCGAGGCAAAGGGTGCGTAGGGCTTGCCCATCTTCCACGAAATCTCGGTCGGGCTGATCACCTTGATGTCCTGCATCAGGCTGAAGCCGTTGCGCAGCCAGGCGCGGAATTTCTTGTTGTTGATCAGGTCGAACGTGTACTTCACGTCATCGGCGGTGAACGGCGCGCCATCGTGCCATTTCACGCCGGGGCGCAGCTTCACGCGCCAGGTGAGGCCATCCTTCGAGATGCCGCCGTTCGCGATCGTCGGTACTTCCATGGCCAGCTGCGGGAGGAATTCGCCTTTCTCGTTCGCGCTCCACAACGGGCTGAACAGGTTCCAGTGGACGCCCTGATCGACCTCGATATGCGGCATCAGCGGGTTGAACACCGTCGGCTCCTGCGAGAAGCCGATGATGGCGTGGCCTTTCGGATGCGCCGGCGGTTTGCCCTGCGCACGGGCGCCAGCGGGAAGGATCAACCCCGCCGTGCCGGCGCCGATGCCCGCCGCCAGCAATTGCCGGCGCGAGACGCCGGACAGGATGCGCCCTCCGGGAAGGCTCGCATCGCGGAATGATTCGTCGGTCATTGGAATCCCCCAGAAAGTATGGATCAGCAGCATGTCGCAATCGGGCGCATCCGGCTTCCATAAGCATGGAACATCCGGCGGAGAACGATCCGTGCCATCGGCAAGATGCCTGCCCTGTCCAGTGTTCTTTGCATGACAGTAGCACCCTGCCGCGCGCGCGCAAGCACCGTTGCGTGGTTGACTTGGCCGGGAGGCGGGTCGAGGCTGCGACTCTGTCAGGGTTTGCAAGGCGGATGTGATGGGGCCGATCGTCGATCAGGTGCAATCCGATGGGCAGGCGCCGGCGCGCACCGGCGTGGTGGTGATCGGCGGCGGGATCATCGGCGTCAGCACCGCGTTCTTCCTGGCGCAGAGGGGCGTGCCGGTGGTGTTGTGCGAGAAGGGCCACATCGCCGGTGAACAATCCAGCCGCAACTGGGGCTGGTGCCGCAAGATGGGGCGGGACCCGCGGGAGATTCCGCTGGCGATCGAGAGCTTGCGGCTGTGGCAGGACATGAATCGACTGGTGGGCGCGGAAACCGGGTTCCGCCAGACCGGCATCCTGTTCCTGTGCGAGACGGACAAGGACGTGGCGGAGAACGAGGCGTGGCTTGAGCATGCGCGCGCGCATCAGCTCGACACGCGCATGATCGGCGCGGCCGAGGTGATGGAGCTTGCGCCCGGCGGCACGATGAACGTGAAGAGCGCGCTGTACACGCCGAGCGACGGGCGCGCCGAACCGCAGAAAGCTGCGCCCGCGATCGCCGAGGCCGCGCGGCGGCTGGGCGCTACGATCCTGACCGGCTGCGCGGTGCGCGGCGTAGAGACGGCGGGCGGGAAGATGGTGGCGGCGGTGACCGAGAAGGGGCGCATCGCCTGCGATGCGGTGGTGCTGGCGGGCGGTGCGTGGTCGCGCCTGTTCTGCGGCAACCTCGGGCTGGGGTTGCCGCAGTTGAAGGTTCGTTCCTCGGTGATGCGCACCGAACCGCTGGACGGGGCGCCGGAGATCGCTTTTCTCGGCCACGCGTTCGGCGTGCGCAAGCGGCTCGATGGCGGTTACACCATCGCCAATCGCGAGGCGAGCATTGTGGAGATCGTGCCGGATAGCTTCCGCCTGTTCTTCGATTTCCTGCCGATCCTTCAGATGGAATGGCGGACGCTGCGGTTGCGGCTGGGCTCGCGTTTTCTCGCTGAATGGAACACGCCCGGGCACTGGCCGCTCGACCGGCCCTCCCCGTTCGAAGCGATGCGCGTGCTGGACCCGGAGCCGGCAGCATCGATCAACACCGCTGCGCTGGCCGCGCTCGCGCGGGCCTTTCCGGTGTTCGGGCAGGCGCGCATCGCGCAGCAATGGGCCGGCATGATCGACGTGACGCCGGATGCGGTGCCGGTGATCGGGCCGGTGGAGAGCGTTCCGGGGTTCTTCGTCGCCACCGGGTTCTCCGGCCATGGTTTCGGCATCGGCCCCGGCGCGGGGCGGCTGATGGCCGATCTGGTGACGGGCGACGCACCCGTGGTCGATCCCGCGGCGTTCCGTCTTTCCCGTTTCACGGACGGATCGAACCCCCGCCCGATGTCGGGCGTGTAGCGGAATCCTATGCGGCGAACCGGTCGATTCTGAACGGTTCCAGCGGCACGTCGGTCCGTCCATCCAGCACCAGTTCGCTCAGGATCGCGCCGATCGCGGGCGCAAGCTGGAAGCCGTGGCCGGAAAAGCCGAAGGCGTGCAGCAGGCCAGGTGTGGTGCGGCTGGGGCCGATCACCGGGATGTGGTCCGGCATCTCACCGTCTATGCCGGTCCAGCTTCGGATGACCTGCGCGCCGGCGAGATGCGGCACAAGTTCCAGGGCGAGGTTCATGCTGGCGAGGCTGACGTCGGGCAGCGGCCGCGCGGCCGGGCGGCCGGGATCGCTCTCGCCGCGACCGCCCCCGAAGATCACGTTGCCGCGGCGGATCTGCCGCAGATAGACGTTGCCGCCGACGACGCCGAGGTTGGGTTCGATCACGTAGGGCATCGGCTCGGTCACCAGCATGTTCGGGCTGAGCGGGCTGACCGGGACGGGTTCGCCGAACGCCGCCGCGATCTCACCACCCCAGAAGCCCGCCACGTTCAGCAGCACGGGCGCGTGGAAGCTTTCTCCGGCGGTTTCCACCGTGAATCGGGCGCCGTCATGCGCAAGCGCTGTTGCCGCAGTGCTCTCGCGGATGTCTGCGCCGGCCGCACGTGCCGCGCGCGCCAGTGCCGGGGCAAGCAGGCGGGGGTTAGCCGCACCGTCATCCGGCGCGAAGGAGCCGGCGACGACGGCGGAGCCAAGCCACGGATAGGCCTCGTGAATGGCATTGCGGCCGATCATGCGCAGCGGCAGATCATGCGCCGTGGCCACATCCCTGTAGGCGATCAGCTCGGCTTCCTCTGCCGGGTTGCGGGCGAGCTTGAGGTGCCCGGTCACCTCGAACTCGCAATCCGTCCCGATCAGCGCCGGCAGCCGCCCCCAAAGCTCCCGCGCGCGCCGGGCGATCGGCAGTTCGGCCGGATGGCGGCCCTGCTGGCGCACGCCGCCATAATTCACGCCGGACGCCTGGCCGCCGACAAGCCCGCGTTCCAGCAACACACAGCGGGCCCCGCGCAGTGCCAGATGCAACGCGGCTGAACAGCCCGCGCCGCCACCGCCCACGATCAGCACATCCGCGTGCACTGTCATCGGGGCTGTTCCAGGCCGCGGGAAAGAACGGGGATGGGTTTGACGGGAGGCTGGCCACGCAGGCGGCCGACGGATTCGAGGGGGCAGGCGAGGGTGGCGGCAAGAATTTCGGCGGCGGGTGGCCCGCAGAGGCGCCCCTGGCAACGGCCCATGCCGATGCGGGTAAGGGCTTTGGCGCGATTCACTTCGGGGGCGGGGAGGGTGGCGTCGGCGCGGGCGGCGGCGCGCATTTCTCCGGCGGTGATGGATTCGCAGCGACAGAGGACGGTTTCGTCCGGCATGGCGACGGCGAGGGAGGCGGGGAAGGGAAACGCACGGTCCAGTGCGACGCGGAAGGCGGCATGGCGGGCGAGGGCGGCGTCCAGCCGGGCGATTTCCGCGTGGTCCAGCGGCAGGTTGCGGGCGGCCAGGATCGCCCAGGCGCTGCGCGCGCCGGCAAGCTCGGCGACATCGGCGCCGCCGATCTGCGCGCCGTCTCCGGCGAGGAAGATGCCGGGGATGGGGGTGGCGCCCGTGGCATCGCGCTTGGGAAGGAAACCGCGCTGTGCGGGGTCGAAGGCAAAGGGCACGTCGGCGAGATCGGCCAGTTGCGTTTCCGGCTTCAGGCCCCAGCCGAGGGCCACAGCATCGCAGGCGATCTGCTGCTCGCCGCGGCGGGTGCGGATGCGCAGGGCGCGCACGGCGCCGTCGCCCTCGATGGCGAGCGGCGTTGCCCCTTCGAGGATCGGCACGCGATGGGCGCGCAGCCAGGCGATGTAGTACAGGCCCTTGGCGAAAGTGGCCCGGCCGCGCAGCAGGGCGGGGGTGGCGCGGAGTTTCGTCGCGAAGGGCGTGGTGTCGATCACCGCGGCGACGATGGCCCCGGCCTTGGCGTATTGGTAGGCGACAAGCCAGAGCAGCGGGCCGGTGCCGAGAAAGGCGACGCGGCGCCCGATGGCGCAGCCCTGCGCTTTCAGCGCCACCTGCGATCCGCCGAGGGAGGTCACGCCGGGAAGCGTCCAGCCCGGCAACGGAATGACACGGTCCATCGCGCCGGTGCAGAGCAGGGCCTGATCGAACGGGATTTCGCCGGTGTCGCCGGCACGCATGGTGAACAGGCGGTGCGGACGGATGTTCCACACCAGCGTGTCTGGGCGGAAATCAACGTGCGGGCGCAGTGCATCGAAAGCGGCGTGCAGGGCGCGGGCTTTCGCGGCCTCGAACCCGTACAGCGTTTTCGCGCTGCGGGTGAAGCCGCCCGGCGGGCGCTGGTAGATGCGGCCACCGTTGTCGGGTGCTTCGTCGATCACCACCGGGCGCAGCCCGGCGCGCACCAGCACCTCGGCGGCACGCGTGCCGGCGGGCCCCGCACCGATGATGGCGACATCGCTCATGGCCGGACGATCCGCATGTCCGGTTGCAGATAGGTGGTGCAGGCGCGCTGGCGGCCGGCGCCTTCCACGTTCACCCAGCAATCCTGGCAGGCGCCCATCCAGCAGAAACCGGCACGGTTGCCGCCGTCGAATTCGCTTCGGCGAACATGGTCGGCGTTGGCGAGGATGGCGGTGAGCAGCGTGTCTCCGGCCAGGGCGGTGGCGGGTTGCCCGTCCAGCGTGAAGGCGATGGCGGGGCGGGCGGTTTCGGCGAGGCGCAGCAGCCTCACAGCATGTCCTCCAGCCGGCAGTTCACCAGCAGCTCGGCGATGACGGCGTTATTGGGCAGGCGGATCAGGGTTTCGACAAGATGGGCAAGGTCGGCCGCCTGCGTCATCTTCTCGCGCGGCCAGATGGTGACATCGGCGGTCATGTCGGTGGCGACGAAGCCGGGGCAGAGGGCGGTGGCGCGGATACCCTGCTCCCACCCCGCGCGGCGGATCGCGTGGGTGAGCGCGACGAGGGCGAACTTGGACAGCGCATAGCCGACATTCTCGTTGCGCACGCGCTTGCCGGACAGGGATGAGATGTTCACCACGCGGCCCTCGCCGCAGGCCGACAGGTGCGGCAAGGCGAGGCGGACGAGCCGCATCGGGCCTTTCACGTTCACCGCCCACATCTGGTCCAGCGCGGTTTCGTCCTCGTCGTTCAGCAGCGCCTTCGGATTGATGCCGGCGGCGTTCACTAGCCCATGCAGCCTGCCGAAGCGGGCGATCGTGGCATCGATCCATCCCTGCGCGGAAGGCAGGCTTTCCGCATCGTAGCGATGCACCAGCAGATTGTCGGAGTCGGCGAGGCCGCGGGCGTCCCGCACGCCGGCGGAGACGAAAAAGCCGGCTTCCAGCAGGCGGTGGACGACGGCGCGGCCGATCCCGCGGGATGCGCCGGAGACCATGACGACGCGGCCGGACGGATCGAGCATGAGTCAGTCTCCCGTTTTGCAGCGCCGGAGATTGAGCCGGACGCAGGATCGCCATATCGTGGCGGGATGATCGACCGCTTTGCACAGGCAGGCAATGCCCGACTCGCATGATCTCGCGGTGATCGGCGGGGGCCTGGTCGGCAGCGCGATCGCCTGGGGCGCGGCCCGGCTGGGTGCGGATGTGGCGCTGCTGGACGAGGGGGATGTGGCCTTCCGCGCCGCGCGCGGCAATTTCGGGCTGGTGTGGGTGCAGAGCAAGGGCGACGGCCTGCCGCCCTATGCGCACTGGACACGTTGGTCTGCCGCGCTATGGCCGGATCTGGCGGCCGATCTTTCCACTGCAACCGGCATCGACGTGGCGTTGCGCCAGCCGGGCGGGCTGCATTTCTGCCTGGATGAGGCGGAGATGGAACAGCGCGCGGCGATGATCCGGCGCATGCACAATGCCAGCGGCGATATCGGCACGCGGCTGCTGGACCGGGGCGACGTGGCGGCGATGGTGCCTGGCCTGGGGCCGGATGTACAGGGGGCGGCGTTCTGTCCGATGGATGGGCATGCGAACCCGCTGCTGCTGCTGCGCGCGTTGCAGGCGGGTTTCCAGCTTCAAGGCGGGGCCTATCTGCCCGGAGCACGGATCGAACGGATCGCATCACGAAACGGGGATTTCATCATCGAGGCCGGCGCTGCACGGGTGGTCGCGCGGCGCATGGTGATCGCGGCCGGGCTGGGCAGTGCCGCGCTGGCCCCGCTCGTGGGCCTGTCGATGCCGGTGCGGCCGCTGCGCGGGCAGATCATGGTCACGGAACGGCTGCGGCCTTTGCTCGACCGGCCGACCGTGCATATCCGGCAGACCGGAGAAGGATCGGTGATGATCGGCGACAGCCACGAGGACGTCGGCTTCGATGACGGCACGACGGTGCCGGAGATGCAGCGTATCGCCGCGCGGGCGGTGGCGACGTTCCCGGTCCTGCGGCAGGCGCAGATCGTGCGCCACTGGGGTGCGTTGCGGGTGATGACGCCCGATGGTGCGCCGATTTACGAACAATCCGCCCGATATCCTGGCGCGTTCGCCGCGACCTGCCATAGCGGGGTGACGCTCGCGGGCGCGCATGCGCTGGCACTGGCGCCGGCAATCCTGGCCGGGGCGCTGCCGGACGAACTCGGCGTTTTCGGAAGCGGGCGGTTCGATGTTCCGGCGGCTTGAGGAGGATGGACTTCTGCTGATCTTCAATTTCGAAGGAGAGCGGGTTGCCGCGCGCCTTGGCGAGACGGTGGCGGCGGCGCTGCTTGCCGCCGGGATCGGCAGGTTTCGCGAGACTCCCGTTTCCGGTTCGTCGCGCGCGCCGTACTGCCTGATGGGCGTGTGCTTCGACTGCCTTGTGGAGATCGACGGTATCGCCAACAGGCAAGCCTGCATGGTGCCGGTGGCGGATGGGATGCGGGTGCGGCGCCAGCGCGGCGCGCGGGGCGTGACGTGAGCACACGTTGGGATGCGATCGTGATCGGTGCGGGGCCGGGTGGCATGGCGGGCGCATGCGTGCTGGCGGAGAACGGCGCGCGGGTGCTGGTTCTGGACGAGCAGCCGGCTCCCGGCGGGCAGATCTACCGTGCGGTCGAGAACGTGGCGGCACAGGGTGCGGACGCACTGGCGCGGCTGGGCGCCGATTACGCGGCGGGTGCGGATCTGGTGGCGCGGTTCCGGGTGAGCGGCTCCACCTTTCAACCCGGCAGCACGGTGTGGCAGGTGGCGCCGGAGCGAGCCGTCTGGGTGAGTTGCGGCGGCCGCTCCGCGTGTCTGGAGGCAGACGTGATCCTGCTGGCCACGGGCGCGATGGAACGGCCGGTGCCGGTGCCGGGCTGGACGCTGCCCGGAGTGATGACCGCAGGAGCGGTACAGATTCTATTGAAATCGGCCGCGCTCGTTCCTTCCGTTCCGTTCGTGCTGGCGGGCAGCGGGCCGCTGCCGCTGCTTGTGGCGCAGCAATGCATCGCCGCCGGGGCCGCGCCGGCGGCGTTCCTCGATACCGGATCGTGGCAGGATGCGGTGGCCGCCGTGCGCTATCTGCCTGGGGCGCTGGGCGAGACGGCGCGGCAGACCCTGGCGAAGGGGTTGGCGCTGCATGCCGCGTTACGGCGGGGCGGCATGAAGATGTTTCGCGGCGTGCATGACATCCGCATAGAAGGCGACGATCGTGCCGAGGCGATTTCCTTTCGTGTCGGGCGCAGGCAGCACCGGATGCCGGTGGCCTTGGTGGCGCTGCACGAGGGAGTGATCCCGGCGCAGCAGATCACCCGCGCGATCGGATGCGCACATGCGTGGGACGTCGGGCAGCGCTGCTTCCGGCCACAAATTGATGATTGGGGCAACAGTTCCGTAGAGGGCGTGCTGGTGGCGGGCGATGCCGCCGGTATCGGCGGGGCGGCGGCGGCGGCGTCGGCCGGGCGCGTGGCGGCGTTCGAGGCGCTGCGCCGGCTCGGGCGGATCGATGCGGCGCGGCGGGATGCGCTTGCTGCGACCGACCGCCGGGCGATGAAGGCCGAGCGCGCGGTGCGGCCGCTGCTGGATCGCATGTTCACACCCCGGCGGGAGATACTCTGTCCGGCGGACGATGTGGTGGTGTGCCGCTGCGAGGAAGTGACGGCCGGCGCGCTGCGGCAGGCGGTGGCGCAGGGCTGCCAGGGCCCGAACCAAGCGAAGAGCTTTCTCCGCTGCGGCATGGGCCCGTGCCAGGGGCGGCTGTGCGGGCCGGTGGTGGCGGAGGTGATCGCCACGGCGCGCGGGCAGGCGGTGGATGCGACCGGGTATTTCCGCATCCGCCCGCCGATGAAGCCTGTCACGCTGGGGGAGATTGCCGAATTGGAAACCTGATCGGCTTCACGGTGTTTCCTCCTGCCCGGTACGCATCGACCGCTGCATGGCTTCCAGCACGCGCAAGGCGCGTACTCCGTCCACGATCCGCGGTGCCGCCGAGGATTCGCCGGCGGCGGCGGTGACGAAATCGGCGAGAAGGGCATGATAGCCCTTGTGGTCCTCGTTCGCGGCGGCCGTCTGGTTCGGTTCCCACACCAGCGTGTCCTGCTGCGGATCGAGCGTCGCCGCCGGATCGGTGGTCTTGAACGGCGCGGCGCGGAAGTGCCGCACCTCATGCACATTGCGCATCTCCACACGCTGATGGTCCCCCATCACCTGCCAGAACTCCATCGGCGTGCCGCGGGACTGGTGGGTGCCCATCACGACCGTGGCAAGCGCGCCCGAGGCGAAGCCGAAAGCGACATGGAGCAACAGCTTGCCGGGCTCGATCTGATGGTGCCGCGTGTGCACGGACGTGACCGGGGCGCCCATCAGCCATGGCGCCAGATCCATCGCGTGCACGCAATGATGCAGGAAGAAGCCGGCATAATCCGGGTTGCCGGAGAAATAGGTCGGGGCTGTCATATACTGGCCGACCAGGCTGGCGGCAGGGCCGAAACCCGGATGGCGCAGGATGTTGCCGGCGATGCGGTTCGCGGTGGAATAGCGTTTCATGAAGCCGACCACGCAAGGCTTGCCAGCGCGCGCCGCCGCATCCGCCACGCGCTGCGCGCCATTCGCCGTGGCCGCCGGCGGCTTTTCCAGAAACACCGGCAGGCCGTGTTCAAGCGCGGCGATGGCGAAGGTTTCATGCTGCGCGGGCCCGACCGCCATGCCCACTGCGTCGATGCCGCCGGCGGCCAGCAACGCCGTGGCGTCGGTGAAGCGGGCGGTCACGCCGTAGCGGTCAGCGACGGTAACGAGCCGTGCGGGATCGATGTCGCACAAGGCGACGAGCCGGATGGGCAGGCGCACCAGTTGCGGCAGCAGCATCTCGGCGGCATGCGTGCCGCAACCGATCCAGCCGAGGCGCATCATGCCACCCGCTCCGGCCGACGGGCCGCATGCAAGACGGCGCGCAGCAGGGCGCCGCTATGGGCGAGATCGGCATCCTCGTCGCGGGTCGGCGCCCGCCACTGCGCAAGGGGAACGGAAAGCCGATCGTCCGTGCGGCGGAACGGCTCAAGCGTAATCGGGCCGATGTAGCCGCTATCCGCAAGCGCGCGGCCGATCGCCGGCCAGTCGAGATGGCCGGTTCCCAGGAAGCCGCGATGGTTCTCGTTCGCCTGGAAATGGATCAGGTGCGGTGCGGCCTCGCGGATCGCCTGCGGCAGATCATCTTCCTCCATGTTCATGTGGAACGTGTCGAGCATGATGCCGACGGCCCGCCGATCCACCGCGCGCACCAGATCGACCGCCTGACGGGCGGTGTTGCAGAAATCCGTCTCGAAGCGATTGAGCGGTTCCACCGCGAGTTGCACCCCATGATCCGCCGCATAGCTCCCGGCCGCGCGCAACCCGGCCACCACGCGGTCCACGCGCGCCCGGCGGTCCGCCTCCGCGATCGGCGCCGGCGCGCGGCCGGCGAAGACGAGCGGCGTGCCGTACAGCGGGCCGCCAACGATGCGCGCGCCACAGATGACGGCGACATCCACGCAGCGGCGCAGATACGCCACACCCGCTTCATGTGCGGCCGCATTGGCGGAAGCGAGGTCGCGCTGCGGGTTGACGCGCGCGGCGAGCACCAGAAACAGCCCCGCGGCGCGGGCGGCGGCACCGGCTGCCTCCGCGCTCACCTCGCTTTCCTCCGGCACCAGCATTTCGCAGAAATCCATGCCGGCGGCCTTCATGCGCGGGAACAGCGCAAGCTGCTCGGCGAGGAACGGCCGAGCATAGGCCATCGAGATCACGCCGATCGCAGGCGGCCAGGGCTTTGTCGGGATCTTGGATTCTGTCAAGACAATGTCATCCTTTTACTGCGCCTGAAGTCAGTCCGCTCACCAGTCGCCCCTGAACCAGCAGAAACAGCGTCACAACGGGCAACGCGACCAGCGTGCCGCCGGCCATCAGCAGGCCCCAATGGACCTGGTTCTCGCCGATGAACATCTGCAACGCGACGGTGACGGTACGCACATGGCGCCCGGCCAGCATCAGCGCGAACAGGTATTCGTTCCATGAGGCGATAAAGAGATAGATGCCGACGGAGACGAGGCCGGGAACAGCGAGCGGCAGCACCACGCGCCACAGTGTTTGCAGCCGGCCCGCGCCGTCGATCATCGCCGCCTCGTCAAGGTCGGGCGGAATGCCGTCGATGAAGCTCGTCATCAGCCAGATCGCGAACGGCAGGGTGAAGGTTGCGTGGCCGAGAATCAGCGCGAGGTATGTATCGAGCAGATGCAGCCGCCGCATGATCATGAACAGCGGCAGGATCAGCAGCACGGTAGGCACCATGTTGACGACGAGGAATCCGAGCCGCAACGTGTTGCGCCCGCGGAAGCGGAAGCGCGAGAAGGCATAGGCGGCAGGCACCGACAGCGCGAGGCCGAGCGTGACAGCGCCGCTCGCGATGATGAGGCTGTCGCGCAGATTGCCGGCGAACGAGGTGCGTTCCAGCAATTCGATATGGTGCGCGAGCGTGAGTGTGCTGGGCCACAGCGAGACCGGGAAATGCGCGAAATCCGCTGATGGCCGGAACGAGGACAGCACCATCCATAGCCACGGCAGCAGTGCGAAGCCGAGGATGAGCAGCACCGGGATTTCCGTGCCCAGGAACAGGCGCAGCCGTGCATGCCGCCGCCGCGGCCTCATCGCCCGGCCCGCGCCACGTACAGGATCACCACCGAAAGCAGCAGCAGCGTCAGCACCACGGCGAGCGCCGAGCCGTAGCCGTAGTCGAGTCCCGTCCATGCCTTGAGGAAGGCGTAAAGCGGCAGGGTTTCCGTCGCCGTGCCGGGGCCACCGCCGGTCATCACCAGGATCACGTCCAGCGAGTTCGCAACCCAGATCATCCGCAGCAGCACCGCGGTCGCGATCACGCCCGACAGGCCCGGCAGCGTGACGTGGATGAACGCGCCGAAGCGCCCGGCGCCGTCCAGCGCGGCGGCTTCATAATGTTCCGACGGAATGGATTGCAGGCCGGCCAACAGCGTCACCGCGAAGAACGGGAAGCCCTGCCATACCAGGGCAAGGATCACCGCCGCCATCGCCGTGTCCGGTTGCGCCAGCCAGGCAATCGGATGGGCCAGCAGGCCGAGGCGCACGGCCAGCGTGTTGATGACACCGAGATTGAAATCGAGCATCCAGCTCCAGATCAGCGCGATCAGCACGCCGGGCAGCGCCCAAGGCACCACGATCAGCCCCCGGGCGATCCCGCGCCAGGCGAAGCGGCGATTCAGCAGCAATGCGGCGGCGAACCCCAGCGCGAATTGCAGGGAAACGGACGCGATCACCCAGATCAGCGAATTGCCCAGGCTGTGCCAGAATGCCGGGTCCGCCGCCAGCCGCGCATAGTTCGCAAGCCCGACAAAGGGTTGGGAGAGCGGGTGGAACAGCACGACATCATGCACAGACATCCACAGCGTATCCGCCACCGGCGCCAGCACCAGCAGCGCGGTCGCCGCCAGGGCCGGTGCCAGCATCAGCCACGGTGTGGCGCGCGTGGCCAGCGCACGGCTCATCCGAAGAAGAGCTTGTCGAACGTCTGCATCATCCGGTCCGGCGTGATCTGCCCGAGCAGCGCCTTCTGGGTGGTCTGCGTATAGACCGCGCGGACGAAATCGGCGGTCTTCGGCGAGTTCGGCAGCACGTGCGCCATCGGCAGCGACTCTACCGTGGCTTTCACGAAGCGCGCCGGCTCGGCGGTCCAGTGCGCGGCGCCGGATGTCGTCACCGTCACTTGGCCGGAAAGCTTGTTGAAGGCCACGTTGTTCTGGCCGGTGGAAAGAAAGGAGATCCATTTCCACGCCGCCTCGGCCTTGCGGCTGTGACGGAAGATCGCGTTCGATCCGTCGCCGAACGTGGCCCAGCCCTTGCCGTGCGTCCCGCGCGGCACCGGCACCGCGGTGATCGCGTCGCCCAGGGCCTTGGACAGCTCGTTCGCCGATCCGATGTGGTGGATCGTCATCGCCGTCAGGCCGGCCTTCATGTTG
>DATKQI010000155.1:0-2213 GCA_035532755.1 Acetobacteraceae bacterium | reverse complement strand
GCGGGGAAGCTGGCGCCGCCACCCCCGCCGCCGCTGCCGAAACCCGGGCGGGCGCAGGCAACGCTGATCCCGGACACGCCGTTGCCCGTGGCCGCGCTGCGCGGTGCGAATGCCGATATCCGGCTCAGCATCGGCACGTTGCTGACCGGCGGCGTCACCTACCGCACCATCTCCGGCCGCCTGTTGCTGCAAAACGGCAGGCTGCAGGTGCAACCCTTCGCCGCCCAGCTTCCCGGCGGGCACCTCGATCTCACGGCGATGCTGGATGCCTCCGGCCCGGTGCCGCATGCGGCCCTCACTCTCACTGCTCCCGGCCTCGCCTTGCAACCGCTGCTGGCCGCCTTCGGCCAGAAGCCGCAGGCGAGCGGCACGTTGGAGGTCTATGCCAACCTCTCCGGCACCGGCGCGACGCCGCACGCCATCGCCGCCGGGCTCAACGGGCAGGTCGGCCTCGCCATGGTCAACGGCACGGTGGACGGGAAACTGCTCGACGCGGTGTTCGGAGGCGTGTTGCGCACGGCGGGGCTGCCGCCGGGCGTGATGGGCCAGCAGGGGGCAGTGCCGGTGCGCTGCTTCGCGGTGCATCTCGTCGCCAACCGCGGCATCGCGCAGCTTCAGCCGCTGCTGCTGGACAGCAACCGGCTGTATGCCGAAGGCGGCGGGGCGATGAATCTGGGCGCCGAGACGCTCGATCTGCAGTTGCGGCCACGCGTGCAGATCGGCGGCCGCAATATCTTCGTGCCGGTGCGCGTGCGCGGCACTTTCCTGCATCCCGCCTTCGCGGTGGATGCCGCGGGCACCGCCCGTACCGCGGCCGGTCTGGCCGGGCAGCTTCTCGGCAAGGGCAGCCCGCTCGGCGGCCTCGCGCAATCGCTGCTCGGCGGCCCCGCGGCCGATACCTGTCCGCAGGCGCTGGCAGCGGCACGCATGGGCCATCCGGGACCATTGCCGGCCGCCGCCGCCCAAACCGCCCCGGCCGCACCGAAACCCGCGGGCGTGCCGTCGATTGGCGGGATCAAGCTGCCGAAGAACCTGCTCAACTTCCTCCACCAGTAGCATGAAGCGGTTCTGGGACCGGGCCGAGGTGGCAGAGGGGCCGGATGGCTTCACCGTGCTGCTCGACGGAAAGAAATTGCGCCTCCCCGGCGGCACGCGGCTCGTGCTGCCCGGCCGGACGCTGGCGGAAGCGGTGGCGGCGGAATGGCAGCAGGCCGGCGGCGCCAAGGGGGTGGAGATGAGCTTCGCGGACGTGCCGCTGACCCGGCTCGCCGGCACTGCGCAGGATCGCATCTCCCCCGATCCCGTCCAGACCGTCGATGCGCTGGCGGCTTATGGCGAAAGCGATCTCCTGTGCTATCGCGCCGATGCCCCGCCGGAGCTTGCCCGTCTTCAGGCGCAGGCATGGCAACCCTGGCTCGACTGGGCGGCGCGGGCGCATGATGCGCCGCTGAAGATCACCACCGGGGTCATGCCTGTGAAACAGGAAGTGGCTGCCCTGGCCGCGCTGCGTTCGGCCGTTGCCGACCATCCGCCGGCGATGCTGGCCGGCCTCGGCCTCGCCGTGCCCAGCCTCGGCAGCCTGGTGCTGGGCCTCGCACTCGCCGCGGGCGAGGTCTCCGCCACCGATGCGCACGCCCTCGCCACGCTCGACGAACGGTTCCAGGCCGGCCTGTGGGGTGAGGATGCCGAAGCGGCGCAGCGCCGCCGCAACCTGGCCGACGAGGTCGCGCTCGCCGCCCGCTTCATGGCGCTGGCGGGCGCATGAGCGCGAAGCGCCTCGTCATCGCGGGCGAGGTGCAGGGCGTGGGCTATCGCGACTGGATGGTGGCGCAGGCGACACGCCTCGGCGTGTCCGGCTGGGTGCGCAACCGTGCCGACGGCACGGTGGAGGCGCTGGTGAGCGGCGATGCGGCTTCCGTCGAGGAATTGCTGCGCGCCTGCCGCCGCGGCCCCCGCGCCGCTTTCGTCACCGAGATCGACGAGGAACTGGCGGACCCGCCGGTACAGCCCGGATTCCGTCGCCTTCGTACCTAAAGCGCCTTCATTGCAGAGGCCAGCGGCCGTGCTGCCTTGCCATAGCCCGCCCAGGCCCGGCCTTTCGCGATCAGCGCCGGTGCGCTGCGCACCGTGAAGCGCGCCGGGTCCAACCCCGGGCGAACCTGCGTCCATGAAAGCGGCATCGATACCGTCGCACCTGGCCGGGCGCGTGGCGA
>DATKQI010000154.1:0-3896 GCA_035532755.1 Acetobacteraceae bacterium | reverse complement strand
CGTCCGGCCCAGCTCGCCTTTCTTCCGGGCGATGCGGAAGCGTTCCTCGAAGGCGCGGTCGAACGCGACCAGGCTTTCGCCGAACACATCGCGCACCTGCGGGTGCAGCACCGATTCCGAAGTTGCCGTGCCGATGAGGAAGCAGCCGCGCGCGCCGGCATCGCCCGCCCCGCCCTTGTTCGTCAGGTAGATGGACAGCGCGGTGGCATACGCGGCGGCGAGGCATTCGCGCAGCGGCCGTGAAGGATCGAGCGCGCGGCGCAGCAGGACCATGCTTTCGTCGCGGTAGCGTTCGAGCGTGCGAAGATACAGCGCCTCCTTGTCGCCGAAGGCCCCGTACAGGCTGGGGCGGTTCATCGCCATCGCCGCCCCCAGGCTGTCCAGCGAGCTGGCGGCGAAACCTCCATCCCAGAACACATCCCGCGCCTGCGCGAGCGCGGCATCGGGATCGTAGGCGCGCGGCCGGCCGCGCTTCTTCGCCGTTCCGTTCATTCTGTACTCTTTCGCATATTAACCTTGACGCGAGTATATTATGCGGTATGGTACAGAAATCAGCAACCCGAAACCATGAAGGACGCAATGAAGCTCTACATGCACCCGGCCGCCTGCTCGCTCTCTCCGCACATCGTCAGCCGGGAGCTTGATCTTCCGGTCGAACTCGTCGCGGTCGATCGCGCCACGCACCGCACGGCGGAGGGGGAGGATTATCTGCGCATCAACGGCAACGGCTACGTGCCCGCGCTGGTGCTGGACGACGGGCAGGCAATCACCGAAGGCCCCGCCATCGTGCAGTACCTGGCGGACCTGCGGCCCGAGGCCGGGCTGCTGCCGCCGCCCGGAACGAGGGAGCGGACGGTGGTGCAATCCCGGCTCAACTTCATCACCTCCGAACTGCACAAGCCGATGGCGATGCTGTTCCACCCGGCCTATGCGCCCGCGCGGGCCGGGCTGCTCGCCCTGGTGGGCAAGCGGCTGGATTGGCTCGGCACGCAGATCGCCGGCCCGTATCTGGCGGGCGAGCGTTTCACGGTGGCCGATGCCTATCTGTTCGTCTGCCTCAACTGGTCTCCCTGGATCGGCGTCGATCTGGCGGGCCGGCCCGCGCTCGAAGCGTTCATGGCGCATGTCGGCGCGCGGCCGAAGGTGCAGGCGGCGCTGGCGGCGGAGGGGCTGGTGAAGCTGGGCGCCGACAGCCTCTTCCACGCCCCGCGCGCGATGGTGGAGCCGGATGCGGTCGTGGCGGCGCGGCCGTAGGGTTCTTCATTTCCGGGAAGCGGCCGCTGCCCTGCCCACCAGGGCAGGTGGCAGCCGGCCGGGCCGGTCGCACATAGGGGGCATGACCGAGGAGGTTCGCATGCCCCAATCCACCCTGTTGCAAGACCTGTCCGACGCGCTGGCCGATGCCGTGGCGCGCGCCGCGCCGGGCGTCGTCGGCGTCCATTCCGCCCGCGCCCGTTCCAGCGGCTTCGTCTGGCGCCCCGGCCTGGTCGTCACCGCCGAGGAGGCGCTGGCGGACGAGGGCGAGATCTCCGTCGTGCTGCCGGGGGGCGAGGCCGTCGCCGCCACCGTGGCCGGGCGCGATCCGTCCACCGATGTCGCGCTGCTGCGGATCGGCCGCGCCGATCTTCCGCCGGTTGCGCTGAACCCCGCGCCCGTGCGGGCCGGCGCGCTGGCGCTGGCCGTGGGCAGCCGCGAGGGCGCGCCCGTGGCCGCCTTCGGGGCCGTGGCCTTCGCCGGCGGGGCGTGGCGCAGCCTGCGCGGGGGGGAGATCGATGCGCGGATCGTGCTCGCCCTGCCGCTGCGGCGCATCGGCGAGGGCGGGCTTGCGCTCGATGCCTCCGGCCGGGCCTTCGGCATGGCGGTGTTCGGGCCGCGGCGGCGCGTGCTCGCCATTCCCGCCGCCACGATCGAGCGCGTGGCCGGCGCGCTCGCCACCCACGGCCGCATCGCGCGCGGCTATCTCGGGCTCGGGCTCCAGCCCATCCGGCTGGAGGGCGAACAGGGGGTCGGCGCGATGGTGATGAGCGTGGACCCGAAAGGCCCGGGTGCGGCGGCGGGCGTGCGGCAGGGGGATGTGATCCTGCAATGGAACGGCGAGCCCGTCCGCGGCATCCGGACGCTGCTGCGCACCCTCGGCCCGGACAGCCTGGGCACGACGGTGAAGCTGTCCCTGCGCCGCGGCGGGGAACCGGCGGAGGCGAGCCTGACCATCGGCGAGAGACCGGAAGGATGAGCGAGCCGCCGCTCGTCATCGCGCTGCGGATCGGCGATCCGGCGCTCGCCGACCGGCTGGCCGCGCTGCTGGCCGAGGTGCCGGGGTTGCGGCTCGCCAGGGCGGATGAGGCGGCGGATGCCGCACTCGTCTCCCTGGATGCCGCTGCCGAGCCGGATGCCGCGCTGACGCCGCGGGAGGTTGAAGTGCTGGGCCTGATGGCGGAGGGCGCATCCAACAAGGCGATCGCCCGCCGGCTCGGCATTTCCGTGCACACGGCGAAGTTCCATGTCGGCTCCCTGCTCGACAAGCTCGACGCCACCGGCCGCACCGATGCGGTGGCGCACGCCGCGCGCCTCGGCGTTCTTCACTTGTGAGGGTTCCATGTTCGATGCCGCAACCGCCCTTTCCGCCGATCCGCTGGATGCCTATTCGCGCACCGTGGCCGGCGTGGCGGACCGGGTGGGGCCGGCGGTGGTGCGCGTGGAGAGCCGGGGCATCGGCTCCGGCGTGGTCATCGCGGGCGACGGGCTGGTGCTCACCAACAGCCACGTGATCTCCGGGGCAGTGCGCGTGCGCATCGCGCTGCCCGAGGGCGGCAGCGCCGAGGCGCGCGTGCTGGGCGACGATCCGGACACCGATCTCGCGCTGCTGCGCGCCGATCTTCCGAAAGGCAGCGCCGTTGCGGTGCTGGGCGATTCGAAGGCGCTGAAGCGCGGCCATCTGGTGGTGGCCATCGGCAACCCGCTCGGCTTCGAATCGACCGTCACCGCCGGCGTGGTCTCGGCCCTCGGCCGATCGCTCCGCGCGCGCAGCGGCCGGCTGATCGACGACGTGATCCAGACGGATGCGGCGCTGAACCCCGGCAATTCGGGCGGCCCGCTGGTCGCGGCCTCGGGCGAGGTGGTGGGCATCAACACGGCGATGATCGGCGGGGCGCAGGGGCTGTGCTTCGCCGTTTCCTCCAACACCGCGCTGTTCGCGGTGAGCGAGTTCATCGCCCACGGCCGGGTGCGCCGCGCCCATATCGGCGTGGCCGTCACCACGCTGCCGGTGCCGCGCCGTGTGGCGCTGGCGGCCGGCACCGGGCCCCAGGCGGTGCGCATCGCCGAGATCGAGCCGGACGGGCCCGCCGCGCGCGGCGGGCTGCGCGTGGGCGACATGATCGTGGCGCTGGACGATCTCGCCGTGGGCGGCGCGGACGACCTGATCCGCCTGCTCGGCGCCGGGCGCATCGGGCGGGCTGTCAGCGTGACCGTGCTGCGGCAGGGGAGGATCGAGCGGGTGGAGGTGACCGCGACGGAGCGCGGGGCGGGAGGCGAACCCATCCCCCACCTCCATCGCGCGCAGGTCCGACAGCACCAGCACACGAAGGGAATAGCGTCGCTTATTCCATACTCTCACGCATAAATCATAGGACAACGACGCGCATTATCGTTTGCATGGTTATGGGCCATCTTCCGCCCTGTCAGCGGGACACGCCCCGCCACCCCTTCCGGGCCAAAAGCCCACAGACAGGAGACCGAAGATGACCAAGACGATTTTCGCCCTCGCCGCCGCCGCCATGCTCGCCACCGGCTCGGTCGCCTATGCCGGCACCAACGCCCCCGTCACCGGCCCCGCCCGGCCGATCTATTCCGAGCAGGCGGTGAACAGCCACCAGGGCGCCAACGCCGAGGTGCAG
>DATKQI010000153.1:0-4336 GCA_035532755.1 Acetobacteraceae bacterium | reverse complement strand
TCCGCCCCTCGCCGCGCGCGTTCGCCGCCGGGTCGAGCCGGGCGCCGAGCCAGCCGAGCCGGGCGCACACCGCCTCCCGCACCGGGGCCGCGTGCTCGCCGATGCCGGCGGTGAACACGAATCCGTCGAGCCCGCCGAGCGCGGCCGCCAACGCGCCCGTTTCGCGCGCGATCCGGAACACGAACAGAGCGATCGCCTCCGCCGCATGCGGGTCGGCGCTGGCGAGCAGCGCCCGCATGTCGTTCGAGATGCCGGACACGCCGAGCAGGCCGGAGCGGTGGTACAGCAGGTCCTCCACCGCCGCCGCCGTCATGCCGCACTGGGTGATCAGATGCAGCACCGCGCCGGGATCGAGGCTGCCGGACCGGGTCCCCATCATCAGCCCATCCAGCGCCGTGAACCCCATGGTGGTATCGACGCTGCGCCCGGCCGCCATCGCGCACAGGCTGGCGCCGTTGCCGAGATGCGCCGCGATCACCCGCCCGGCCGCCAGCTCCGGCGCCAGGTCGCGCAGCCGCCGGGCGATGAATTCATAGGACAGGCCGTGGAACCCGTAGCGGCGGATGCCTGCCGCCGTCAGGTCGCGCGGCAGGGCGAAGCGGGTCGCGAGCTCCGGCATGCCGTGGTGGAACGCGGTGTCGAAGCAGGCGACCTGCGGCAGCTCCGGCCGGCTGGCGGCGAGGGCGCGGATCGGCGCCAGGTTGTGCGGCTGGTGCAGCGGCGCGAGCGGGGTCAGCGCGTCGAGCGCGTCCAGCACCGTGTCCGTGACCCGCACCGGCCCGTCGAACGTCGTGCCCCCGTGCACGACCCGGTGGCCGACCGCGCCCAGCCGATCCCCGCCCAGATGATCGGCGATGAAGCCGAGCAGCGCATCCAGCACCGCCGCGAAGCGCGTGCCCGCGGGGAAGCGTCGTTCCGCGATCGTGGCGCCGTCCGGCGCGCGGGCGTGGAACTGCGGCGCTCCGCCGATCCCCTCCGCCTCCCCGTGCGTGGCGAGGTCTAGCCCGTCCCCGCCGAACAGCGCGAACTTGATGGAGGAGGACCCGGCGTTGAGCGCCAGGATCGCGTCACGTGTCATGCGGGGCGCCTTCCCGGGTCAGAGCGTGCGGAGCGATCGCGCCTGTGAAGGAACACCCGCGGCACGTGCCGTCGTGCCGTCGATGCGCCATGGGCGCGTTGCACGCCGACGGCGGATCAACCGGTCGGCGTCAACTCAAGCCCGTAGGTCTTGCGCAGCATCTCAAGCATCGCCGAGCGCGCTTCCGGCGCATCGCGGGGCACGCGGCGCTTTCGCAACGACAGCGGCGCGTCGCCGGGCTGCGGCGCCGCGCGCACGGTGAACGTCTCGCGGCCGTTCAACGTGCTGACGGCGATCGCCAGACGGTCGGCGAGTTCCGGCTCTGCCGAGACCAGTCGGAGGCGGTGCTCCGCATCGACCGCGAGCACGCCCGCCGGAACCGCGTTCTTGTCGCCCGGCGCGCGAAAAGCGGCCTGGAACATCGCAGCCTCGTTCGCTCCGTCCGTCATATCCGCTCTCCCTCAGTTGCCACTCGACTTGACGGCCCTGATCGCCAATTGCAAGTCGGAGTACGCGAACGTGCCCTGGCTTTCGGCATCCACTTCCAGCGGCTGCGCTTCATACTTGTCCTGATCGACATCCGGTGGCAGGTAGCCCTGGCCGGGCTTGTTGACCATGAACATCAATACCTGCGGGTACAACGGATCGCTCTCGCTCAACTCGCCGGCCAGCAATTGCTTCACCAGCATATCCTGTTGGGCATGGAATGTCTCGTGCAGGATGCTGATGAAGGCCTCATCCGGGTCGCCGATCGCGTCCTTATGGGCGTTCAACTCGATGGTCGGTGGACCATCGCTCCAGACGCAACCGCCGCATTCGATGCCTGTGGAGTCTTCGGCTTTCGAGTATGTGGACACGGTGACCGGCGGCAGCCCCAGCACCTCGAGCTGCGCATCGGAAATCTGCTTGAGCAGATCCCTGACCTTGTCCTTGTCGGCGATGATCTTGGACCATTCGCTGCCGATCACGTCGCCATCCTCGTCGAACAGCTTGTCGATATCAGCGATCTTGGCCACTTTCTCGGCGATCTTGGTGCGCTGCGAGCGGCGCTCATCCAGGAACGCCTTCTCCGGCGGCGACTTGGCGTAGACGCGGCAGAGCTGGTCAAGCGCATCGCCGCTGGTCGGCGCGCCATTGGCGCAAAGTCGGAAGGCGAGCGCCGCCTTGGCCGACATGCTCATGTCGGTCAGTTCTTCGTCCGTCAGTTTTTTAACATCGGATATGGCGACGCGCAGGATCTCCGCGCGTTCGCTGCCGGCCGGGTCGGCCTTGGCCTCGAACTGCGTCAGTGCCGTGTCCACGGCCGCGCTGGCCTCCAGCGCGCCGATCCCGTCCTGCGCGCCGATCAGGCCGTCGAACTTCTTCTTGGCGACGAGGTAGCCGCTGCGCAGCTTGACCGCATCGACGCTGGCCGGCTTGGCGTCCTTCTTGGCGGTAAACCGCAGCACGAAGCCGCTCGCGAGGGTCTTGGCCGCGTCCACGCAGGCGATGCCCAGATCGCGCTCCGCATTCTCCAGTTGATCCAGGGCTGTGGCGGCCTTCGGCCAATCCTCCGGCTTCTTCACGCATGCCTGCTCGGCGCCATCCTTGGCGGCTCTGGCGGTTTGCAGCGCACTCGTGACCGGTCCGGGCACCACGGTCAGCTTGCCGATGCGTTCCGCGATCCCGGTAAAGCTCTCGTTGAGCTTGCGCTGCCGCTCCAGCGCGGCGTTGCGCATCTTTTCGCGCTCGGCGGCAACGAGCCCGGCCTGCACGACCGCGGCTTGCAGCTTGGTCGAAGCCTCTTCGTAGTCCGGTCGTTCCGCCGCCTGTCCAGCCGCGATGAGCAGGTTTTCCATTGCCTCGAGCGCGGACGTGGCGGTGGCATTGACCGCGGCATAGCTGCGCGCGGTGGCGATGGCTTCGGCGGCCTGACGGAATTCCTCCTCGTAGTCGCTCTTGGATTTGCCTTCGGGGGACAGGTCCGCGCCGACTTTTTCCTTTTCGACCCCGTCCTGGCGCGTCTCGGTTTCCGGGTGCGTCTCGGTCTCGACCTTCTCCTTGCGCTGCCGCGAGACATCGACCGGCGGCGACGTTTGCTGGTCCGGCGTGTCGCCGAGGCCAAGGTGCTCCATCAGCGACAAGAAGGCGGTGACGAGGGAAGACAATACGAACGACATGATACGTCCCCCCTCTAGGCCGGCTTGGCCAATGTCTCGCGCAATTCGACCAGCACCGTGTCCACGTCGCTGCCGAGCGGCATCGGGGTGCCCATTTCCTGTTTGGCGAACGCTTCCAGCGCCGCCAACTGCGACGCCGCCGCGATCTGGGTGCGATAGTCGTCCACCGCCTTCACCGCCCGCGCAGCGATGTCGGCGGCCTGCGGTCCCTGGCCGGCGTTGATGCCGGCATCGAGGAGATCTTCCAGAGCACCGCCGAACCTGGGCACCAGCTGCGGCAACCGCGCCGCCGCCGCCTTGACCCGTTGGAAGCGCGGGTCCTCAAGCACTTCCTTCCGGCCCAGCAGGTCCTGCGCCAGCGTGTTCAGCGACACAGTCAGCTTGTCCTGCGCCGCGCGCCAGCGCAGCAGCAGTTTCGGGAAGGCGATGCCGCGCACGTTCAATGCCGCCGCCTCGCGGCCCCGCTCGACGGATCGCGCCAGCGCCTCGGTCGAAGAAGCATCCGAGCCTGGCACGTCGATGCCGAGAACCCGCTTGACCCAGGCGTTGCCGTCTTTCCGTTCCGTCATAGCTCCATCCCTGTGACTGCCGCGCGTGCCGCGTCGGCATCAATCCGACAGCACCCATGCTACCGGCTCATCCGCCCCTATCGCAAGCAGCCGACACACTGTCCAAGGTTGTTGCACCAGTCGCATCGCCGGGACGATGACACGGCTGGCTTCGCGAACTCTCAGTGCTTGTGCAACGAGCGCACCCGCACGAGCACTCCTTGGAGCGGGCAAGGCAATCGAACCTGCGAAAGAGCGCCCGTTGTAATGACCAGGATTTTCCGGCGATTCCGGCGGCTCGCAGGTAGTCTTTCACACCCTCTCAGGGCACCGGTCGCGGCGTGGGCCGTTCCGCCGCTGCCTGCTCGGCCTCGGCGAGCGGGTCCACCATGACGATGCCGGTGTTGGGCTCGACCACGATCAGCCGGTTGTCGACCGATTTCGCCCCGGCCGCGTTCTCCGCCGCGACGCCGATCGCCTGGCGCTGGCGCTCGTCGAACACCACCCCGTCGATCGCGACCGCGCCCCCGCTCACCGACACGGTGATGGAG